>CAYSCF010000699.1:0-2359 GCA_964429305.1 uncultured Sandaracinaceae bacterium
GGCGTACCGGATCTGCCGGCGGCTTCCGGCCACCTCGGGATACGTGACGGTCCCGAGTCGACCGACGCCGTCGTAAGCGAGATCGACCGCGAAGCTCTCCGCGCCGAGGGTGGTGGTCTCTGTGCTCAGACGTCCGAGGGTGTCGTATGCGTACTGCCGGACGACGCCGTCGTCGACGCGCTCGGTCTGCGCGAGCAGGCCCATGCCGTTCGGCGCGCTATCCCACGTGAATCGCACGAGGCCGTCGCCCGTGCCATCGGGGCGCATCGGGTTGTCGATGCTGGTCAAGCGTGAGAGTGCGTCGTAGTGATAGGAGGTTCGGATGGGACCTCCTGCAGACTGGTCTTCTTCGACGATGCGATCGAAGCCATCGTACCGATAGAAGCGATCCCCCGAGTCCGGATCGTGGGCGGAGAGGACACGGCTGTACGAGTCGCGGGTCCAGGTCCAAGCGAAGTTTCGTTGATCGGTGACGGTCCTCAGGCCATTGAAGGGGCCGTAGCCATACTTCGTCCAAGTCGCGCCGGAGGCTGCGTCTGCTGGAAGTTCGAGCTCCAAGCTGAGACGCCGCGCGAAATCGCTCTGCGTGATCGCGACGTGCCCGTTCCGGTCCGTGTGGAGCGTGATGTTTCCCTTGTAGAACGCGCGCGTCGGAGCACCACCGTCGTTGAAGTCGATCGACGTGATGCGGTCGAGCGCGTCGTACGTGAACGTCTCGTGGCGATCCGGAAGCTCGGTGTCGTAGCTGGGCGCTTCGACGGTCTGGACGCGTCCGAGACGGTCATACGTGACGCGCGAGACGATGGGACCATGGTAGCCCTCGACGCGACGCCACATCGCGCGGCCGTATTGATCCACGCAGCTCTGCTCCTCGGCACCACCTGCCGGGATCCGAACGACACGTAGCGCGCCGCGCTCACCGGCCAAGCACGGCTCGGTATGAATCCCGCTCGAGTCGTCGACGTAGTCGATCGCGGTCGACTCCGCACAGGTGCCGGTGGTGTCGTCGCATGGACCACGGGCGGACCGCAGCCGGCCGAATCGATCGTACATCGAGTGACGCGTAGCGCCGCGTGGATCGATCGTGACGACGGGCACGCCGAGGGTCGGATCGATTCCGACCCACGACTCGTGGCCCGGGAGTGAGCCGATTGCGTGGCGCAAGAAGATGTGCTCGTCCGGGTCGTACTCGACGGTATTGACGGCGGGCACGTCGCCCGCCGTCAGGTTCGAGACGATCGTCTGCGTGACGGAGCCGTACGAGTTGCGCTCGAAGTCGGACCGCCGATACAGACTGCCGGTGTCGCTCGGCTCGCGCGTGGAAGCGTGGAGGAGATGCGGAAAGCCGTTTCCGGAGGTGAAGCCGCCCCACTCGAAGGCCGTGGTCCGCGTCGACGAGCACCCCGGGATGCTCGCGTCGCATCCATCGGTCGTGCTCGTCGTCGTCATGCTCGTGGGCTGCCCGAGCAGCCAGTTCGCGAAGTCCGGCGCGGCAGGCAGCCCGAGCGTGATGGTCGTCGTCCCGACCCCGGGGATCTGCTCCGACACCCCGCTCGGAACGGCGAAGCCATAAGACGCATAAGTGAACTTGCGATCGATGGCGTTCGTCAGATAGCTGTCCGGCGGGGTCGGAAAGCTCGCCAGGCTGAGCCCATCGTCGGTGTCGGTGACGGCTGGCAAGTCGGCGGGTGGCGCCCACCCGCGCACGTCGTTCCATTGACGAATGTGAACCGCCGTGAGCATGGCCATCGGATAGGGGCCCGGGGCCGGCTGATATTCGGCAAAACGGGCGCTGACCGACTGCAGTCCGTTGACGATCCCCGCCACGTGGAAGCTGACACGGGGACGGCGGGCGACGAGATATCGATCCCCGAGTCGCGTCGCGGCCCAGTCCGCCGGTGGGGGTGGTTGATAGAACGTATCCGTGTAGCGGATCTCGTTCTGCGCTGCCGCTGGCTCTTGCACGGTGTGTCGCAAGAAGCCGAGCCAGCCGCCTCCTTGAACGTCGAAGCGAGGGCCGGTGTACGAGTGCGTGTAGACGCCGTTGCGCTCGTCCGTGTGTGTCGCGATGACGGTCGCGCGGGAGCCGCACACCGCGGGATGCGTCGGAGCATCGCAGCTGCCGCCGCGCAGATGTTGGCGGCTGTACGTGACGCCGACTTGACGAATGCCGGACCGACGAATGCCCAGCAAGAGATCGGGCTGCTGATCGAACATACGACGCAGGCGCAGCTCGACGTTGCCGCCGTCCGTCGGGCACTGTGCCGCGTACTGGATGTCGGTCATGCCGTCGCCGTCGTAGTCGAGGATGGCCGTGAGGGGCCATCCACCGTGCTCACCGGGAAGGCCCGGCGGCAGG
>CAYSCF010000700.1:0-2358 GCA_964429305.1 uncultured Sandaracinaceae bacterium
GATTGGATAGCTGCAACCGGATGTCGCGAGCGGCGTTGCTGACCGGGACCAACTCGTTTACGATCGTGTCGGTATTGTGCCCCAGCGACCGTACCTGGACCATGGCCAGCCCTCCCAAGAGCAGCAGGAGGACGAGCATCGCTACGTCGTCCGCTCCGCCGAGCCGAGTGGCGAAGCGCCGCGCCGCGATCTCGCGACGACGGTGACGCGCGCGATCCAGCGTCAGCTCCGCGAGGGCGAGGCGACCGTCGGCGGTGCGCTGGCGACGGTGCAGTCCTTCGTGGCCGCGACGGTCAACGGGATCTTCAAGTTCTTCATCATGCTGATGATCAGCGCGTACGTGCTGATCTCGATCGACGCGATCATCGCGTTCTTCCGGAGCCTCGTGTCGCCCGCGCGGCGCTACCGCTTCGACACGCTGCTGCGCCGCATGGATCGCGGTCTGTCGGGCGTCGTGCGCGGCCAGCTCGTCATCTGCGTGGTGAACGGCGTGCTGAGCGCGATCGGCCTGTGGTTCATCGGCGTGCACTACTGGCCGATCCTCGCGGTGATCGCGACCCTGCTCTCGATCATCCCGATCTTCGGGGCGATCCTGAGCTCGGTGCCGGCCGTCATCGTCGCGCTCCAGCAGGGGCTCGGCACCGCGTTGCTCGTGCTGGGATGGATCATCGTCATCCACCAGATCGAAGCGAACCTGCTGAACCCCAAGATCATGGGCGATGCCGCGAAGGTGCATCCGGTGCTCGTCGTGTTCTCGCTCATCGCGGGGGAGCACTTCTTCGGAATCCTCGGCGCGCTGCTCGCGGTGCCCGTGCTGAGCATCGCGCAGACGCTGTTCCTTCACTTCCGCGAGGTCGCGCTCGGCGAGCCGGCGTCTGCGACTTCCTCGGGAATCAGCGACGCGCCCAAGCCCTGATCACGGCACGACCGGCTCGTCGTCGAGCACGTGCGCTCCGAATCCGTCGCGCAAGACCGCGTTCGTGTCGATGACCGGCACCGGGCCCACGAGATCGTAGAGCGCGGCCGGCGCGTAGGGCATCTGGCGTCCCCATGCGCTCTCGAAGCGCTCGTTCTGCTCGACGAACGCGGTGGAGAACGCTCGAGATCGCAGCGCCTGGATCTCGGCCGCGATCTCGGCGCGCTGCTCGGGGTCGCTCGTCACGGCGTACATTTCTTCGAGGTGCGTGGCGGCCTCTTCCGTTCGTCCGATGCGACGGAGCAGGGCGGCGTTGGTGAACATCGCGTAGGGCGGCGCGGCCCCGAGCTGGACGGCTCGGACGAGGAAGGGCAGCGCGCGCGATCGCGCATCGTCCTGCCGGGCGGGATCGTTCGCGTAGAGCGGCGGCAGCTCGAAGGCGAGCGTCGCGCCCGTGCGCCAGGCGAGCTCGCCGTCGTCGGGAAAGCGCTCGGTGCCGCGCTCCATCAGCGCTGCGGCCCGCTCCGCATCTTCCGCGTCGATCGCGCTGCTCCGATAGAGCGCGAGCGTCCCGATGCGCAAGTAGACGGAGCGAAAGTCCGGATCGAGCGCGAGGATGGCCTCGGCGTAGTCGAAGACGTGGCGCTCCTCGCCGTGGTTCGCGAGCTCGTCGCCGTAGTAGACGAGCGAGCGAATCCAGAGCAGGTCCGCGAGCGCCTCGCGATGCCCGAGCGAGAAGACCTCCAGCCACGCGGGGCTCGGCAGGTAGTAGCGGTCCTCGTAGTGATCGGCCGCCTCGTAGGCTTCGCTCGCCGGTACACGCGCCCAGATCGTGGTGAGAGCGAGGACACCGAGGCTCGCGATCACCATGAACGGGTAGGAGGGATTTCTCATCGGGAGCCGCAAAACGAAAACGGAGGCGATCGAGTGATCGCCTCCGTCGGGTCGGCCGTCAACGGCCTCGCGCTTACTCGAGCTCGTTGACCACGTAGATGCCAGGCGCGCGGAACAGGTTGTTCGACGCATCCGAGCCGACCGCGAGCTCGAACGTCGACTGAGTCGTGTCGCCGTTGAGGTCGCCGTTCGCCGTGAAGGTGTAGATGCCCGTGTTGTTCGCGGTGTTGCCGCACTGGTTACCGATCGATGCGATGCGGTACGAGTAGTAGACCGGGTCGCCCTGGTCGAAGTTCAGCGCCGCGAACGACGTGAGCGTCGCGAAGTTCACGACGTGCTTGGTCGCCGACGGGGTCGTGCCGTCGACCTGGGCCGGGACGGTGCAGTACACCGTCTGGGCGATCGCACCGCCGGCCGCAACGACGCCGCGGGTGCCGAGGTGCTCGGCCTGGTAGTACGACGAAGCGCCCGTTAACAGGTTCGACAGATTGCTGCCGACCTCCGACGTCTTGGCGCGGCGCGCGTAGTTCACGAACGCCGGGATCGCG
>CAYSCF010000701.1:0-2354 GCA_964429305.1 uncultured Sandaracinaceae bacterium
CGGGATGGATGCCTACGAGGAGGACGCGGGGCCACCGCTCGAGGACGCCGCGACCGTGGTCGAGATCGATGCGAACGATCTCGACGTGGGTCTGGACGCGCCCGAGCCGGTCGTCATCGAGGACGCCGGGAGCGATGCGTCCGTCGCGGCTCCTCGCGCCCATCCGCACGTCACGCATCCCACGCGCCGCGTACACCACGCGCCCGTGCACGTTCGTCGACGCACGCGCACGACACGCCGACCGCGCCGGCGCTGAGCTCGCGCAGGCTGTGACCGGCATTTGCCGACAGGAGTGCTCGTCCCGGAGGACCCGGACGGAAGCGGGCGCAGCCGCGGACGGTACGGGCCGGAGCGGACGAGCCGATGCATTTGACCTCCTTTGATGTGAGGTCGACGCGGGGCACGCGTAGGTCTTTTCGTGTCGTGCAAGGCGCGCGACTTCACCGAAGGGAACCACTGCGATGTCCAAGATCCACGCTCGTTCTGCCGCTCGTCTCGTCCTCGGCTCCAGCATCCTGCTCACGCTCGGTGCGGCAGGTTGCTGCATGGGAGGCAGCTCCACACCGGCCGTCACCGCGCCGCTGCCGGTCATCCCCGCGATCCCGGCCATCGCTCCCGTCGCCGCGCCGATGGGCACGCAGACCGTCACGCTCGCTGCGGGCTTCGTGCCCGATCCCACGATCGCGATGACGACTGCAGGCGGCGCGCTTCCCGCCTCGACGCTCGCGACGCCCTACGTGTACTGCGCCGGCAACATCGGCGCGTTGCCGAACGTGACGCTGACCACGACGACGCCGATCGCGGGCTTGCGCGTGCTCGTGCGCTCGACGGCCGACACGACCCTCGCGATCCGTCTCTCGGACGGTCGCGTGCTCTGCAACGACGATGGTGGCGGCTATCCGAACCCGGCGGTGGAGGCCGACTTCCCGGCGGGCGTGCACCAGATCTACGTCGGCGCGTTCCACCAGGGCGAGATGCCTGCGGCGACGGTCGGCTTCACGACGAACCCGGCGCTGCTCAACGACTCGCTTCCCTGACGTCGATCACGCAAGTCACTCGCACGCCGCGAGCTGTGCGCTCGCCGTGGCGTCCGCGTCGTCGAGGCCACCGGGGACCATCGTGTCCTCGACGACGTGACCGTGGATGTCGGTCACGCGCAGGTGATAGGGCCCGGCGCCGAGCCCCGACGCGTCGACGAAGTAGTTGTAGTCGAGGCGCTCGATCGGCATCCATGCGCCACCGACCATGGCCTCGACGGTCGCGATGCGATGCCGATGATTGCGGATCTGCAGCGCGGTCCAGTATGCGTTCGAGCCGTCCTTGAAGTGATAGACGATCGGCCCCGAGACGTCGCAAGGAACCTCTTGCCAGGTGATGGGGATGCGCCCGGCCGAGAGCGGCGAGAGATGCATGAACGCGGCGGGAGAGAGATCGAGGTTGCCGGACGGGCACTCCGGACAGAGATCGACCACGCGCACCGTGACCTCGCCCATCGGTCCCGACACGTGCGCGCACATGCCGCACACGTTCGCGTGATCGAACATCGGCGCGTTCATCGCGGCGACGAGCAGCTCTCCGCTCGTCTGCGCCGGAAAGCCGCATGCGCCGGAGCCGTCCGCGAAGTCGTAGTACGTGGCTTGTCCCGTCGCAGAGAGCGAGCCGCTACACGCGGCGATCGGCCCACCGTCGGTCCGCGGAGTCGATCCACCGTCGTTCGCCGCCGGCGCAGGCGCGCAGGCGATGCAGGTCACGAAGCACAGCGTCGCCAGCACGGGTCTCATGGGGTGATCGTGCCTGCTCGGACGAGCCGAGGAAAGCGTCAGAGCGGGACGGACACCGGCGCCGTGCGCGTCGTGGTCGTTCCGTCGCCGAGCTGACCGCGGTCGTTGAGTCCCCAGCACATCACGACATCGCGCGTCGCAGCACACGCGAAGCCGCTGCCCGCGGCGAGGCTCGTCACGGGGCCGGGCATCGTCGAGACCGCCAACGGCGAGATGCTCACGCCCGCCCGCACGATGCCGCCGATGCCGAGCTGGCCGTACGACATGCTGCCCCAGCAGCCCACCGTCATCGTCGGATCCGTCGATGCCGCGCAGCTCACGTCGGTGCCGCCCGCGACCAACATCGCGGCGTGCGCGCCGGTGACGCCGACGGGGCTCGCATGCGCGCCCGTCGCGAGCACGCCGATGCGACCGCTGTCGGCGCGGCCCCAACACGCGACGCTGCCATCGGTCTGCGCGGCGCACGTGTGCTCCGCACCTGCCGCGATCGCGAGGGCGTGCATGCTGGGGATCGCGATCGGCGTCGCGCTGCTGCCCGTCGCTGCGCCCGGCCCGAGCTGACCGAACGTGCTC
>CAYSCF010000702.1:0-2352 GCA_964429305.1 uncultured Sandaracinaceae bacterium
AGCGATGCCTGTCTATCTCCTCTCCGACGAGCTCGTGTTCCCTCCACCCGAAGGCGCCAGCCGCGAAGGAGTGGTCGCCGTCGGAGGCGATTTCCGCGCCGAGCGACTCTTGCTCGCCTACGCGCAGGGCATCTTTCCTTGGCCCACGGAGGGCATGCCGCTCCTCTGGTTCTCGCCGAACCCGCGCTTCGTCCTGTGCCCGAGCGAGGCGCACGTCCCGCGCTCGCTCAAGAAGGTCATCAAGCGCGGCGGCTTCGAGGTGCGCTGCGACACGGCGTTCGAGAAAGTGATCGACTCGTGCGCGAGCGCGCCGCGCGACGGGCAGCGCGGCACGTGGATCACCGACGAGCTGCGCGCTGGCTATTGCGAGCTGCATCGCCTCGGCTACGCGCACTCGATCGAGTGCTGGATGGACGACACGCTCGTCGGCGGTCTCTACGGCGTGTCGCTCGGCAAGATCTTCTTCGGCGAGAGCATGTTCGCGAAGGTGCCGGACGCATCGAAGATCGCGTTCGCGACCCTGCTCGGCAATCTCTGCCACTGGGAGTTCGCGCTCGTCGATTGTCAGGTCTACACGGACCATCTCGATCGCTTCGGCGCGGTCGAGATTCCGCGCCGCGATTTCCTCTCCGCGCTCCGCACGGCGCTCGGCGCGCCGACTCGCAAGGGCAAGTGGACGTTCGACCTCGACCCGATCGCTGCGATCGGCCAGCTCGTGCACGCCGAGCCGTGATGGGGCCGATCACGTGATGGTCGTGCCGATCATGCCGAACCGCATCGCGCGCTACGCGCTCGGTGCGCAGTCGCTTTCGCTGTGCGGCTTCGACTGACGCACCGTGTTCACGGCAAGCGTGCACGCCGGGCGACATGCGAAAGGAGTTACACCGGCCATTTGGCCGAAATTTGGATGAAGCCTTGTTTTTCGGGGGATCCGCGGAGCATGGCCCACGCGTTGCTCCATGGGCTGTGTGCCCGACACGCTCAGTCCCGACGCGCTCCGCACCGTCCTCGAGACGGCGCGCGGGATCGCGCGTGAGGCCGGCGCGCTGGTGATCGAAGGTTTCCGGAAGGGAGCCCGCATCCGGACCAAGAGCGACCGCACCGATCTCGTCACCGAGTATGACGAGAAGAGCGAGCGTCTGATCCGCGATCGCATCGCGACGCGCCTTCCGGGGCACGACGTGATCGGAGAAGAAGGTCAGGGCACGAGCGACGCGAGCAAGCGCCTCGTCTGGTACGTCGACCCGATCGACGGCACGACCAACTTCGCCCACGGACACCCTTTCTTCTGCCTCGCGATGGGCCTCGCCGCCCGCACGGAAGACGGCGGCGAGGTTCCCATCGCGGGCGTCGTGCTCGCGCCGGCGATGCAGATCGAGTGGTCCGCCGCGCAGGGATGCGGCGCGCAGCGCAACGGCCAGAAGATCGAGGTCAGCGCGACGCCGGCGCTCGAAGACTGTCTGCTCGCGACCGGCTTTCCGTCCACGCGCGCGCGCATCGACGACAACAATTACAAGGCGTTCCTGGCGATCGACGCCGCCACGCACGGCGCTCGCCGCTGCGGCGCGGCCGCGATGGAGCTCTGTCTCGTCGCCGACGGCGCGTACGACGGCTTCTGGGACATCTCGCTCAAGCGCTGGGACGTCACCGCATCGACCGTGATCATCCGCGAGGCCGGCGGCCGCGTGACCGACTACGAGACCGACGATCTCCCGCTCGACCGCTTCGAGCGGAATGGCGGCCGCGTGATCGCTTCCAACGGGAGCGTTCACGAGGAGCTGCGTAACGCGATTCGCGGTGCGCTTCCGCTACCTCCCGGCTTGCCCACGAAAAAAGGGATGGGATAGTCGCGCCCTTCTCGCGCGTAAGACCGCAGCGACCTGCGATTCCCAATCGATAGAGGAGCGCCATGGAAACGGAATTATCGGCCGAGCTCCGCTCGGCACTCCCGTCACCGGAAGTACGAATGGACGACGCGCAAGCGACGAAGCCTGCACCGAAAGTGAAGGGCTCGAAGACTCCCGCCGAGCACGGCGAGGCACGCACGCGCGCGGGCGCGACGCGGCCGCTGAAGAAGACGATCTATCCGAAGGCCGTCGCGCAGACGCTCTACGGTGCGGCGCGCGTTCGCGTCGCGATGTGGGATCGCTCGCTTCGTCATGTGGAAGAAGTGCAGACCAAGCAGCTGTTGCGGATCACGCAGCACTGCAAGGACACGACGTTCGGTCGTCGCTACGGCTTCGGCGACATCCGCAGCTACGAGCAGTACGCGGCGCGCGTACCGTGCGGCGACTACGACTCGCACTCGGCGGCGTTCGAGGCGATGCGCACGGGCGAGCGCGGAATCCTCGT
>CAYSCF010000703.1:0-2346 GCA_964429305.1 uncultured Sandaracinaceae bacterium
AACGGCGGGCTGCGGGATGTGTTCAAAGCCTCGCACCCGCCCGCCGCTCAGGTTTGCGCCAGCTGCTTTAGGAAGAATCAAACGGCGCCTGCGGCTCCTCCGCTCCGAACGCGAGGGCTAAGCCCTCGCGCTCCCTTACTGCCGCTCGCGAACTGGCTAGGCCAGTCGGCGTCGGCGCAGCACGCCGCCGCGCGCGACGAAGAAGCACACGACCAATCCGATGAGCGTGATCGTGACGACGTACGGTAGATCGGGTGGGCTGTAGCGGAGCGTCACGCGCTGGCGGCCGGCGGGGAGATCGACGGCGGTGCGCTCTTCGTCGTCGGCGAGCGTGCCGCGGTTGGGGCGGAACTCCTCGAAGTAGTTTTGATCGAAGATCACGCGGCCCGCGCTCGTGAGGTTCACGTCGGCCCAGAGCGTGTTGCTCGTGCGGCCCGCGTCGATGACCTCGCCCTCGGTGCCCTCCGCGAGGCGCGCGAAGGGCTCGTCCTCGCCGAGCCAGAGCGTGGGCGCGACCTCCCACGGGATCGGGTCGTAGCACTCGCGCGTGCCGACGTTCGACGACGGATAGTTCGCGTAGTCGCCGAAGTAGTTGCCGTAGCGCACGAGCGTGAAGTGATCCGCCGGCGTGGCCGCGCCGATGACGGGGCCGTCCCAGCGATCGACGATCGTCCACGTGACCGACCAGATGTCGGCCGTCGTCATCAGCAGCAAGATCACCGGCAGCGAAGCGGCGAGGCGCTGCATCGGGCGGCGCATGTCGAGGCTGCGCGTGCTGCGCTCGAGCGCGTCGATCGCGAGCGCGCCGAACATCGCGACGTGCCACGTGACCATCACGCGCCAGCGCGACGGCACGTGGATCGATCGGTAGAAGGGCAGCTCTTGCAGCATCGGCCACGGGTAGTGCGCGCCCGCGTTGCCCTGCGTCATCATCGTGAAGAGGATCGCGCCGAGGATCAGCGTGACGAGCTCCACGCGCGGGCGGGACGGGCGCAGGCGCGTCGCATCGAGGATGCCGACGAAGAGGCCGCCGAGCGCGAGCGAGAGCGCGCCGTAGCCGACGTACGCGCCGTACTCGGGCCACACCCACTGGTGACCTTCGAAGTGCATCTGCGCTTGATCGCGCTGCGTGAAGATCCGGAGGATCTCGCTCAGCGTCATCGAGTCGGTGTCGGGCACCGGATGCGGGTGCGCGAGGATCGTGATGAGGATCGGCACGACGCGCATCGCGGCGACGAGGCCCGTCAGCGCGCCAGCGAGCAGCGCGCTCGTGACCATCCGGCCGCGGCGCGGGCCGCGCACGAAGCGCATGCCGAAGTCGAAGCCGAGCCAGACGAGGAAGTACGGGAACGGATAGTGGCCGCCTTCGAACACGATGAGCGACATGATCAGCGCGACGGCGGCCGCATAGCGGTAGTCGCGCGCCGAGCGGCGCCAGCAGAGCATCAGGAACGGGCCGTAGTAGAAGGCCAGGAACGTCGCGTGACCGCCGGCGCCGTGCCAGGCGAAGAAGCCGGCCGTCGTGAAGACGAGCGCGCCGAACGTCGCGGCGACCTCGGCGACGCGCAGCTCGCGTCGCGCGTAGAGGTACGTGCCCATCATGCCGATCGCGGCGTGGAAGACGACGTAGAGCTTGTGGCCGATCGTCGTGCCGAAGGGCAGCACGAACATCAGGTACGTCGGCGCGAACACCTGCGACTGCGGGTTGCCCCAGAGCGGGACGCCGCCGCAGTGATGCGGATCGAAGAGCGGCAGCTCGTGCCAGCGCTCGATCGAGATGCGGCCGGCCTCCCACATGTGATGGAACCACTGCCAGTCGCCCCAGCCGCTCGCGGTCGGATGCTCGAAGGCGGGCGCCCAGAACGAGAACGAGAGGAAGAGCGCGCCGAGGAAGAGACCCCACGCAGCGCGACGCGAGACGCGCGTCATCGGCTCTTGGTGCGGGCGACGAGCACGATGCCTTCGGGCAACGGCGGCCACGGCGCGTGCAGCACGGGGCCGGGCATCGCGCCGAGCAGCGCCTTGCTCACCTTGGCCGCGAGCTCGAAGTTGGTGCCGCGCGCGAGGATCGAGGCGACGTACTCGAGGTTGTAGATGCGGTGCGCGAGATCGACGCCGAGGACCTCGAGGCCGGCGGCCTCCGCGGTCTTCGCGAGCGTCTCCGCGGTGAAGAAGAAGAGGTGCGCGCGGTGGTAGTGCACCCAGCGCGGGCCCATCGCCTGCGCGGCGCGCGACGAGCAGTCGTTGGTGGCGCACACGAGCAGGCCGCGCGGCACGAGAAGGCGATCGACGGCGCGGAACGTCTCGACGGGATCGCGGACGTGCTCGATGACGTCGATCATCGAC
>CAYSCF010000704.1:0-2346 GCA_964429305.1 uncultured Sandaracinaceae bacterium
CTGGGGGGCGGCGGTCTCCGCAACGCTGCCGGGGCGTCGCTCAAGGCGACCCTCTCGCAGGCGGGCGGTCGCGTGCTCGTAGCGGCGCGCGCGGCGCTTTGTCCTCGAGCTCGATCGATGGCGCGTGACGCGGAGGTCCACGGCGTTCTCGTCGTGGACAAGCCGAAGGGCCCGACCTCGCACGACGTGGTGGCGTGGGCGCGCCGCGCGTTGCACACGCGCGCCGTCGGGCACGCAGGCACGCTCGATCCGATGGCGACCGGCGTGCTCGTCCTCGCGATCGGCGAGGCGACCAAGCTGGTCCCGTACCTGACGCTCGACGAGAAGTCGTACGACTTCGAGCTGGTGCTCGGCGCCGAGACCGACACGCTCGATGCCGAAGGCGAGGTCACGGAGCGCGCGGAGGTGCCGCCGCTCGACGAACGCATCGTGCGCGCCGTGCTCGCGCGTTTCGTCGGCCCGCAGGAGCAGCGGCCGCCCGTCTACAGTGCGATCAAGGTCGACGGCGTCGCGCTGCATCGCCGCGCGCGACGCGGGGACGTGGTCGAAGCGCCGATGCGCTCGGTGACGGTCCACGAGCTGACGCTGCGCACGCTCGTGCCGCTCGCGCTGGGCGTGAGGGCGTCCAAGGGCTTCTACGTGCGTTCGCTGGGCCGCGATCTCGCCCGCGCGCTCGGGACGGCCGGGCATCTCGGTGCGCTTCGACGCGTCGCGAGCGGACCGTTCGGGCTCGAGACGGCAGTCCCGGGCGACATGCTCCAGAAGGCGCGTCAGGACGCGGAGCTCGGCGCCGAGATCGCAGGCCGCGTGCTCTCGCTCGAGACGGCCGTTCGGTCGTTTCACCGTGTTTCGCTGGACGCTCGGACCGAGGCCGACGCGCGCGCGGGTCGCCTCGTCCGCCCGGCGCCCGATCTCGAAGAAGGCGCCTTCGTGGCGATGCTCGGCGTGCGCGGCGACCTGGTCGCGATCGGCGAGCGACGCGGTGATGCGCTCGCCGTGCGCCGCGGCTTCCGCTCGTTCGCGGTCGACGACTGACCGAGCCCGGCCCACGCTGCGGCTCATGCGTGCGCTCTTGCTTGGTCTGATCCTGACGGTCTCGATGGTCGGCTGCGGCGATCCGCCGGTCCCCGCCGACGGTGGTCACGACGCTTCGTTCGACGCGACCGCGCCCGTCGACGCATTCCACGCGGACGGCGGTCATTGCGACCTGCCGTGCGGTGCGGGCGAAGAGTGCTGCTTCGACGCCGCGGGCGTGGCCGTGTGCGTCGACATCAACAACGACATCCACAACTGCGGCGTCTGCAACCGCGACTGCGTCACCTCGCGCCGCGGCGACAGCTGCGCGCACGCGCAATGCGGCTGCGGCGACTTCGAGATCGGCTGCACCGGCGGCGAGAACTCGATCTGCTGCCCGAGCGTCGCCGGCGTCCGCGCTTACTGCGCCAACCCCGGGCTCGATCTGTCGGACTGCGGAGGCTGCGGGCACACGTGCAACGAAGGACAGGCCAACCTCTGCTCGGGTGGGATGTGCTTCTGCGGCGACACGGGCGGCACGTGCGACGGCACCGCGACCAGCTTGTGCTGCTCCGATCCGGCCGGCGCGTTCGCGTGCGTCGACACGACGAACAGCCAGGCGCACTGCGGCGGTTGCGATCAGCGCTGCTCGGCGTTCGAGCACTGCGTGTCCAGCCACTGTGTCTCGACGCTGATGGACGGCGGCGCTTGATCTCGGCTGCGATGCAGCGGTAGATGCTCGCCATGCGCGTGGTCCTGGTGCTCGCCCTCTCGCTGCTCGCTCTCGGCTGCTCGTGCGGCGACGATCCGCCGCCGACGCGTCAGTACGCCCAGACCGATCCGTCCGATCGACACGCCGACTCGGAAGACTACGCAGGCGGGATCGCGTGGCACGTCGTACCGCCACTGGCGCCGCACGCCCCATCGAGCCCCATGCGCGCCGCCGAGTACATCGTGCGCGATCATCCGGAAGCGACGCTCGCGGTGTTCCACTTCGGCACGGGCGAGGGCGGCTCGATCGACGACAACATCAACCGCTGGGTCGATCAGTTCACCCAGCCGGACGGCCGCTCTTCGCGCGAGGTCGCGACCATCACGCATCGCGAGTCGGGCGGCATGCCGGTCACGTTCGTCGACGTCTCCGGCTCGTTCAGCGGCATGCGCGGCACAGAGGCGACCGTGACCGCGGAGAGCCAGCGGATGCTAGGCGCCATCGTCGACGGGCCGGAAGGTCTCGTGTTCTTCAAGCTGATGGGGCCGGCGGACGTGATCGGCGCGACGGCCGACGCGTTCGACGAGACGATTGCGAGTATTCACCGCGCGAGCTGATCG
>CAYSCF010000705.1:0-2330 GCA_964429305.1 uncultured Sandaracinaceae bacterium
CGGCGGTAGCCCGCGCGGTGGCGGCGGTGGCCAGCGCGGCGGTGGTGGCGGCTACGGCGGCGGCGGCGGCGGTCGTCCTCCGGCTGGTGGCGGCGGTGGTGGTGGCGGTGGTGGCGGCGGCGATGACTTCGGCGGCGGCGGCGGCGCAGATGCACCGCCCGACTTCGGCGACGACGACATCCCGTTCTGATCGCGCGTCCGCTCGCGGACGCCTCGTGTCTCGATGAGCAAACAGCGCGTCGATCTCCTGTTGGTCGAGCGCGGTCTCGCGCAGAGCCGCGAGCGTGCGCGCGCGCTCGTGATGGCCGGAAAGGTCTTCACGGGCGAGCGCCGCGTCGAGAAGGCGGGCGATCTGCTCGTCTCCGACGCAGCGCTCGAAGTGCGGGGCGACGATCTGCCCTACGTGTCTCGCGGTGGCGTGAAGCTCGCGGGCGCGCTCGATGCGCTCGGCGTCGATCCCGCGGGAAAGATCGTGGCCGACTTCGGCGCATCGACCGGCGGCTTCACCGACTGCGTCCTGCAGCGTGGCGCGACGCGTGTCTACGCGATCGACGTCGGCCGCGGCCAGCTCCACGAGAAGCTGCGCCAGGACCCGCGCGTGATCTCGATGGAGCGCACCAACGCGCGCGAGCTCGATGCCTCGAGCCTCCCCGAGAAGATCGATCTGGTCGTGATCGACGCATCGTTCATCGGCCTCGGCAAGCTCTTGCCCGCGGCGATCGAAGTGCTCCGCGGCAGCGGCGAGATCCTCGCGATGGTGAAGCCTCAGTTCGAGGTCGGCCCGAAGGGTCTCAAGAAGGGCGTCGTCCGCGACGAGACGCTGCGCGCGGGTGCCATCGCGTCGGTCGAGCAACAGGCGATCGCGCTCGGTCTCGAGGTACGTGGTCGATGCGACTCGGTGCTCGCGGGCCCCGACGGAAACGTCGAAGCGTTCCTGCGCTTGGTCCCGCTTGTCAGCCGCCCGCGACCGGTGGGATGAGCGCGATCACGTCGCCGTGCGCGATCGCTTCCGCGTCCAAGGCGAAGCTCTCGTTCTTCGCGACGCGCAGGCGCGCATCGGTCGCGCGCAGCGCCGGGTGGCGCGCTTCGATCGCTGCGCGTGCACTCGCGATCGTCGCGCCCGTTTCGAGCTCGAAGCTCTCTTCGCCGATGCCCGCGAGCTCTCGCGTGACCGCGAAATAGAGCACGCGAACGTTCACGACGAGGGCTCACTCGGCGGATCGTCGCCGCCGCCCGTCTCTTCGCACTCGTACTCGACACGGCGCTCGCTGCGCATCTGCGTCGTCCGCTGCCGCGCGCCGCGCTCGGCCGAGTACAGCTGCGGATCTCCGTCGAGCGACATCGTCACGCCGCTCTCGGCGTACGCGGGCTGTCCCTCGACCCAGCTCGTGTGGTCGCCGCTCTGCACGACCTGCGTCTGCGCCGTTCGATCCTGCACCGACCGCTCGTGCGTCTCTTCCTCCGCGACCTGGACGTCACCATCGAAGAGCACGCGATGGCCGTTGGCCCCGCAGTGCTCGCTCATGCGCCGCTCGGCATCCGCATGCGCTTGGGCCATGTCGCCCTCCAGCGCGAGCACACCGCCCTCGTCGTCGCGCAGCACCTGCCGCGCCGATCCGCCGCACGCCGCGAGCATCACACACGTTGCGATCAGCGCCGCGCGCGTGCGAGCGTGCTTGCCGCGATGCAGCCGCGCCGTTTCTCCGTGCAGATCTACTACGAAGACACCGATCATTCGGGGCTGGTCTACCACGCGAACTATCTGAAGTACTTCGAGCGCGCGCGCGAGCACGTGCTCGGCGTCGACGAGCTCGTGCGTCTCTATCGCGACGACGGCATCGGCTTCGTCGTCTACAAGTGCGAGCTCACGTTCAAGGAAGGCGCCGTCTTCGGCGACACGATCGAGATCCGCAGCACCGCGACCAAGGAGAGCGAGTACCGCGTCGTCTTCAAGCAAGACGTCTACCGCGGCGACAAGCTGCTCGTGCAGGGCGTCGTGCACATGGTCTGCGTCGATCCGAACAAGAAGCTCGTGCCCTTGCCGGCCAGCGTGATGGCGAGCCTCGACCGCGAGAGCTAGTCCCTGGCGAGAGGGCTGTTCACTCGTTCGGCAAGAGCGTCTTGCGCAACGAGGCCGGCACGCGGAACGGCGCGCGCTTGCCGCTGCGCTCGAAGACGATGATGGCTTTCATCACGTCTGCGCCCACGAGACCGATCGCCTTCTCGAGCAGCGACTCGCGCGCGTCGTGATCGAGCAGATCCAGCGCGTGCGCCGTCTCGTTCACGAACGCGCGCGTCCAATTGGACGGTGCGACGCCGATCACGTCCGC
>CAYSCF010000706.1:0-2329 GCA_964429305.1 uncultured Sandaracinaceae bacterium
TCCCAGCGACGGCAAGACGCTGGTAGCGATGCGCGCCTGCGTCGAGCTCGAGCGCCTCGGGAAGCGGTCTGTCGTCGTAGCGAGCGAGGGCCGTGGTCAACTCGGACGCCGGATTGTCATGGTGGGACGCGGGGCCGACCCGACGCGCGAGTTTGGGCGAGAGATTCATGTTCTGAAGCCGGAATCGCGCTGGCGGCTACGCGAACTCCACGATCAGATCCTTCGTCTCGACCCCAGCCTCGCGGTCATCGACACGATGATCGGGTTCCTCGACGGCGCCGACGAGAACTCGGCGGATCAGATCCAGGCGTTCTTCGAGCAGAACATCGAGCCGCTGTGCCGTCACGGCATCGCGGTGTTGCTGCTGCATCACAACAACCGAGCGCGGGCCGCGGACCCCTGGACGGCGATTCGGGGCTCCTCGGCGATCGCAGGCTGGGCCGACGCGGTGTACTCGCTCCAAGCCGACGAGAACGCGCGCGAGCAGCTCTCCGTCACGTGCACGAAGATGCGCGAGCTTCAACTGCCGGCGGCGTACCGGCTCACGCTCTCGATCAAGGACGATGTGGTCCGCGTGGAGCCGCTCGGGCTGGCGCGAGGCCCAGTGGTGATCCGCACGCGGAGTTCGAGCTTGGAGACGGCGATTGTCGCGCAACTTCAATCCCGTGCGTCGCCGGCGACGCTGTCGGAACTCGCCGACGCGCTCAAGAAGTCCAACGGCGCCGTTAGCGCCGCGCTCAAAATTCTCACGGAAGGGGGTCGCGTCGAGCGCGTGCCGGTTAGCCGGCACGACCGGCTTGGGCGCCCTCGTACCGACTCGGCATACGCCCTGACGACACCCGGACACCCGGATGGACATCGGGACGCGCATCCCGAACTCAGCGCGGACAAGGGGACAACCGGACACACGCCCTCAGGCGTGTCCGGGTGTCCGGCGGACGAAGCCGAGGATGTCGCGACGTTCCTCGCGCGGGCGCAGTCGATCGCGGCAGCGAGGTCGTCATGACAAGCAACCGACCTTCCCCGATCTACCTCAGCGCGCAGCGCCTGCACCAAGCCGGGCACAGGGTGCTGCCAGTCCGCCCCGACAAGAAGCCCCACGCGATCGTCGGTTCTTGGCGCCACCTGCTCGAGCGCCCGTGGCCCGACCACATGATCGAGGTGCTGTTCAGCCGCGAGGGCGTCGCCGGAGTCGCGCTCCTCACGGGCTTCGCGTTCGACGTGATCGACGTCGAGGTGGCGGGCCTCGATGTACTCGAGGGGCATGACCTCCCGTTCACGCCGGCCGTGCGCACGGGCGGCGGCGGCCTGCACATCTACTGCCCGGCCGGTTCGCTGCGCAACGGCGGCTTCTTCGTCGGCACCCGCAAGATCGGCGACCTCAAGAGCCGAGGCGGATACGTGCTCGCGCCGCCGTCCGCGACGACCAAGGGCGAGTACGCGTGGCTCCCGGGTCGCTCGATTCACGAGGTGGCCGTCGCACCGTTGCCCGAATGGCTGCAGGTCCTAGTCGCCGCTCCGGGCCGTCGGGAGGAGTCACAGCGGGGGTGTCGCCCTGGGGTACATGCGGGCGCGGTGCCGTCTTACTCGGGGCTCCATCCGGGCCCCCCCAGCGCTGTGACTCCTCCCGCATTGCGTGCCGCCTCCGACTACGCGAGTCGCTCCGAGGCCGACGCGGCGCACGCCCGCCGGCTTCACATCGCCGGCGTGCCGCGCGACGAGATCGTTGACGAGATCGCACGCGGCGAAGCCGCGGTCGATCGGCGTGCGTACGGTGTTCGGTATGCGGAGCGCACCGCAGATCGAGCGATTGGGTTCGCCGACGGCGAGCTGGCCCGAGCTCGTGCCAACGCGCGCCCCGCAACCATCGTGCATGTCGGCGACGTGCCGGGCGGGCATGAGTTCGTTTTCCGCACGCTGACGGAGAACGGCCGCATCAACGACATCACCCGCACCCTCAACTGGCCGCCGGACGAGCGCTCGCGGAACGTCTGGACGTATCTGGCCGCAGCGTGTGGCTTCTCGACCGACGTCGATCCCGAGTGCCTCGTCTGCAGCGAGCTCCTCGTCGAGGTCCGAACGATCGCGGGCCGCTATCGCATCACGCGGACGTTCGCCGCCGACGGCTCCGAGCAACTCGACGCGTGGGACGAGGGCACGGACGGCGAGGGTTGGCGGTCCTTGCACGACCGCGAAGAGCACGACGATGAGGGCGGCGAATGGTGAACGTCGATCTCAGCCCGTGCGCCTCGACGAGCTCCGCACCGGCGGCGGCAACGCTGCGCGGCCGTCACCAGGCCGAGCGCCGCGCCGCGGCGATCGATCGCGG
>CAYSCF010000707.1:0-2325 GCA_964429305.1 uncultured Sandaracinaceae bacterium
GGCCACTTCCTCGCGCGCTTCCTGCCGCTCCTCGGTGCGAGCGAGCAGGCCGGCGTCGAGGCAGGGATCTATCTCGGCATCCGCACGCTCGGCGCACCGATCGTCCTCTCGTTCGTCGCGCTGCGCGAGTATCGCTACGGCGAGAGCGACACGCGCTCTCCCATGGTCGCGGGTGTGCTCGGCAACCTGGCGAACATCGCGCTCAACTTCTGGCTCGTGATCGTCCTGCACTGGGGCGTTCGCGGCAGCGCGATCGCGACGCTGCTCGGTCACTCGGTCGAGCTGCTCGTCGTGCTCGTGGCGCAGTCGCGTCACGGGTTCCCGATCGGGGGCGCGCGCTGGAAGCACGTCGTCTCGCTGTGGAACGTCGGCGCGCCCACCGGCCTGCAGTTCCTCCTCGAGATGGGCAGCTTCGCGCTGCTCACGGCGATCGTGTCCTCGCTCGGCGAGGCGCAGATGGCGGCCCACCAGATCGCGCTGCAGGTGATCCACTTCTCGTTCTTGCCCTCGGTCGCCATCGCGGAAGCGGCGTCGGTCCTGGCGGGACAAGCGGTGGGCGCCAATCGCGACGAGCTGGTGATGCGCGTCGCGAAATCGGGCTTGTTCGCGGTCACCTTCTACACGGGCCTCTGGACCGTGCTCTTGATGGTGGCGGGCCCGCTCCTCGTGAGCGGGTTCCACGCGACGCCCGATGTCGCGAGCGCGGCGCTGATGCTCCTGTACGTCGCATCGACGTTCCAGCTCGCGGACGGCGCGGCGACGATCGCGCGCGGTGTGCTCCGAGGCGCAGGAGACGTTCGCGTCCCGGCGCGGCTCGGCGTGCTCTGCGCGTGGCTCACCACACCTCCGTCGGCGTACTTTCTCGGTCGCGTGATGGGGATGGGCGCGCTCGGTGGCTGGATCGGCCTCTCGGTCGAGATCATCGTGCTCGCGGCGCTCTGCTGGCGGCGTCTGGCGCGAGGGGACTGGAAGCCCCTCGCGGAGAAGTCGCGGCGTGAGCTGCGCGAGGCCGAGCCGGGCCTGTCCGAGGACGCGCTGGCAGACGTCTCCGCCGGATAGTCGGAATCGCCCCATCGCGTGGTATCTTCTGCGCGATGGGGAGGCCGCTTCTCTCGTTCGCCTGGCTCGTGATCGCTGGCTCGCTCGCGGGCTGCGTGGTCTACGACCCTACACTCGTACAGCGCGATGCGTCGATCGACGCGGGCCAGAGCTCTTGCAACCCGCGTCATCCCCCGGCTCGCCCCACCGACATGGACACCACGATGCCCGGGGAGGTCGTGTTCGGCCTGCGCGACGTCGTGTTGAGCCAGAGCACCGACATGGCGTGGCGCATGATCGGCTTCGACCTCGACAACCTCTGCACCGATAGCGTCAACCGCGCGGGCGAATGCACCCCGATGATGGGGGCCCCCGCCGCGATCGATGGTGTCGACGGTATCGACAATCAGTTCGGCTCCGAGCTCTTTCCGCTCGTCAACGTCGCCGTCCCGGGGCTCGAGGCGACCGCGCGCGGATATCAGATGGCCGGGCAGGGCCTCCCCCTTCTGCGCATGCGCGGGTGGAACGGCACGATGAACGACTCCGTGGTCGACATCGTCATCACCTCGGCGGTCTTCAGCACCGCAGGCACCGGCACGACCGCGCCGCCTGCGGTCACGGTCACCAGCCCGACGCACCAGACGCTCGCCGATGGCTCTCCGCTGCCGGCGCCAGCGTGGGACGGGCAGGATTGGGCGTGGGTCCGGGCGGACTCGTTCGCGGCAGGCGACCTCGAGATGCCGCTCGTCGAGGACGACCAAGCGTACGTCGCGAACGGCTTGGTCGTCGCGCACCTGCCCCAGCGGATCGACATCATCTTCCCGACGAACACCGTCGGCGTGCTCGTGCGCCTGACGGGCGCGGTCGCGGTCGGCACCCTCTCGCCCGATGGCATGACGCTGAACAACGTCGTGGTGGCCGGTCGATGGGCGGTGAACGACCTGCTCGCGACGGCCGAGAACATCGGCCTCTGCCGCGGCATGGGCGAGTACACGATCCTCCAGTCGCAGCTCGCGCGCGACGCGGATCTTCGATCGATCCCGCCGCAACCGGGGGATCCCATCCTCTCGTGCGACGCCATCAGCCTGGGCGTCGGGTTCACGGGATACCGGATGCGCATCGCGACGGCCACGCCGGGCCTGGCGATCATCGATCTCTGTACGACCGACGCAGGCTTCCCGAGCGACACCGGTGTCACGACCGACGCAGGCTCCGACGCCGGAAACGACGCGGGCAACGACGCAGGTAGCGACGCTGGGCACGATGCAGGCAGCGACGCGGGCGTCG
>CAYSCF010000708.1:0-2322 GCA_964429305.1 uncultured Sandaracinaceae bacterium
GCCGGGCTCCTCGCGGAGATAGAGCATCGGGAACACGGCGGTCGTCGTGACCTGCCCGTGGCGATCGAAGAGGACGGGCGGGATGGGGATCGTGATGTCGCCGTCGGAGCTCGGGCGCGGATGCTCGATGAACGAGGCGGTGACGCCCGCGGGGCCCATGCCGGGTCGGCCTTCTTCGTTCGGAGAAGTCCCTTCTTCTTCCTCTTCTTCGCTCTCTTCCTCTTCGGTCTCTTCTTCGTCTTCGTCCTCTTCGCCTTCGACGGCCTCGGCGCGCTCGTCCTCGTCCTCGATCTCGGATGCGAGATCCTGATCGGCCGAGCGCACGCCGGCGTCCGACTGCGCCTTCGCCACGCTCGGCCCGAAGGCGAGCAGCGCGAGCGAGGCGATCAGACACCAGCGAGCCGAATGCGTCACGCAGGCCCCGAGGGCGGAGCCGCCGCAGAGAGCGCGATGCGGGCCGCTTCGGCGACGACGTCGGCACGTGCGACGTCGGTCTGCGTGCGCGCGCGCATGTCCTTCACCGACACCACGCCGCGCTCCGTCTCCTGCGCGCCGAGGAACAGAACGACCTTCGCGCCCAGCTTGTCGGCGCGCCGCAACTGGCTCTTGACCGACTGGCCGCGGAGATCGCCGTCTGCCGACACGCCGGCCCGGCGCAGATCGCGCAGCAGCACGCACGCGGACTCGCGCAGGGACTCGTCGGCCGCGATCACGGCGACGTCCACGTGCGTCGCTGCGGCCTCGGGCGGCAGCGCGAGCAGGATGCGCTCGAGGCCCATCGCGAACCCGATCGAGGGCACGTCGGGCCCGCCGATCTCCTTCACGAGGCCGTCGTATCGCCCGCCGCCGCAGAGCGCGTTCTGCGCCCCGAGCTCGCCGCCGCGGCCCTGGATCTCGAAGAGCGTGCGCGAGTAATAGTCCAGGCCGCGCACCAGCTTCGGCTCGACGCGGTACTTGGTCCCGAGCGCATCGAGCGTCTTGCGCAGGCCCTCGAAGTGCACGCGATCCGCGTCGCCGAGGAACTCGACGATCGTCGGCGCGCTCGCGCAGAGCTCCTGATCGCCCGGGCTCTTGCTGTCGAGGATGCGCAGCGGGTTCGTGCCGAGCCGGCGCTGCGATTCCTCGCTCAGCTTGTCCTTGTGCGGCGTCAGGTGCGTGACGAGCGCAGCGCGATAGCGCTCCCGCGCGCCGTGATCGCCCAGCGAGTTCACGAGCACCTCGACGTCCAGGACGCCGAGCGATTCGAGCAGGGACACGACCAGGTCGATCATCTCTGCATCGACATACGGACCAGGGTCCCCGAAACATTCGAGCCCGGCCTGCGTGAACTGTCGAAGTCGCCCGCGCGCCGGCCGCTCGCGGCGGAACATCGACCCCACGTACCACCACTTGCTGATGGCCTCTTTCGTGTGAACCGCGTGCTCGACGTAGGCGCGAACCGCCGATGCCGTGCCCTCGGGCCGGATCGTCAGGCGGTCCTCGCCCTTGTCGACGAACGTGTACATCTCTTTGCCGACGATGTCGGTCGCCTCGCCGATCGATCGGACGAAGAGCTCGGTCGGCTCGACCAGCGGCGTGCGGACCTCCGCATAGCCCGCGCGTCGCGCAGCCTCGCGAAAGGCGCTCTCGACGCGCTGAAAGCGCCCCGATTCGTCCGGGAGGACGTCGTTCATTCCCTTGACGGCACGCAGGTCGGGCATCGGTAGGCGACCCGCGACGAAGCAAAAACCGCAGGAAGCGCGCCTATCTAGCCGGGGCGCCCACCCAGGGCAAGCACGGTCTGGGTCAGTGGTTCTGACTGAGGATGCTGACGAGGCCGCCCATGCAGGCCAGGAAGATCCAGATCATGATGACGAACACGGCGATCAGGCCCTGGGCGCCGCCCTGACGCGCCGCGCCGCGCGCGATCGCCATCGGCTGCGTCGGGGCGCCGAGGCCGCTCACGTTCCTCTCGGACTGCGCGTTCGACTTGAGCGCGATCACCGCCTGGGGGATCAGCTGCGGCGTCTGCGGCTTCATGTGATCGGCGCGGCGCACCGCCGTGCCGATCGCGACGACCTCGACCATGCCCGAGCCGATCTCCTTGATCTGGAGGCGGTTGCCGATCACGCGCTCGGCTCCGAGCGCGGTGGCCTCGCGGCGGATCAGCTCGAGGCAGTTCTCGCGTGCCTCGTAGATCAGCTTGGTGACCTCGGGCAGCTCGCCGCGCTGCAGCGACTGGAACATCGAGCCGATGCCCGCCGCGACGCCGAGCGAGTACACGCTGGTCGCCATCACGAGCTGATGCGGGACCAGGCCCATCTGCGCGAGGTTCCAGAGCTC
>CAYSCF010000709.1:0-2316 GCA_964429305.1 uncultured Sandaracinaceae bacterium
GCACGCTCGACCCCTCTCGATGGTCGAGCGTACGCCCGCGTGAGTCTGCGTCAGAACGGGTCAACCAGGGTGGTTCGGTCCGCAGACCGTTGCACGCGTCGCGGTGGCGCTTAGATCGCGCTCGATGGACCCTGCCTCGGAGCACCGCGTCTCGAGCTTCGTCCGTCCGTTTCTGATCAGCGTCGTTGCGACGCTCGTGTTCACCGGCATCGTCCTCGCGTGCGCGGGGCGTGTGACCGTGTGGCAAGCGTGGGTGTACGCGGCCATCAGTCTGTCGCTGAACGTCGGTCAGCGGATCGTGCTCTTCGGCCATCCCGAGCTGGCGCGCGAGCGCGCCAAGCCGCCGGCCGACGCGCGCGCCGAGGACAAAGCCCTGCTCGCGATCGGGCTGGCGCTCACGCTCGCCATGCTCGTGACGGCGGGCCTGCAGTTCCGATTCGCGGACGGGCCGAGCCTATCGCTCGCGTGGCTCGTGGTCGGCGTGGTGCTCCAGCTCGGCGGCGGCGGCTTGTTCCTGCGGGCGCTCCGCGAGAACGCCTTCTTCAGCGCGGCCGTTCGCATCCAGACGGATCGCCAGCACGCCGTCTGCACGACGGGGCCTTACCGCTTCGTTCGGCACCCGGGCAATCTCGGCATGATCGTGGGCGCGATCGGCATTCCCCTCGTCCTGCAGTCGACGTGGTGCCTCGTACCCGCGGCGCTCTTCGTGGCGTCACTCGTCGTGCGGACCCATCTCGAAGATGCGTTGCTGACGCGTGAGCTCGATGGCTATCGCGACTACCGTGAACGGACGCGCTACCGACTCGTGCCCGGCATCTGGTGAAACAGCGTCGAGGAAGCTTGCACTCCTAGCCAATCGTCCTCGGTCCCTCTCCTGCTCTCTGCGTGCGCGTGGCCACCGCCGCCGCGTCGTCCCCGTCAGCACGCGCCCGTGTGTGCGACGCGCACCTGGCTGCGATGCGCCTCGCACTCGTTCGTGTACGTCCGTCCGTCGCAGCCGCAGACGGCGGCCAGGACTCCGTCGCAGCTGCCGGGCGCGGAGACGCAGCCACCGGGACCTCCGCACGCGGGTCCGTCGCAGAAGAGCTGGCTTCCGCCACCGAGCCAGTAGCTCCCGTCCCATCGCTGGCAGTCTGCGTCGCTGCCGCAAGCGATGATCGCTCCGGCGGGGGGCTCGGCACAGATCGCGCTGTCGGACGGCGCGTAGCAGAGGCCGTTGATCGTGCAGCAGGTCTGGCCGCTCGGGCACTGCGCGTCGGTCGCGCACGCGTACAGCAGATCATCCTGACTGCAGAGGCCCATGGATGGGTCGCAGGTGCCGTGCGTGCACGGAGTGGCGTTGCAGCTGATGTTGACTCGATGGATGGGCTGCCCGCATCCGCCTTCTTCGGACACGATGCGCGCTCCCGCCGCGAGGGCGTCGCAGCCGGTCGCGTACGTGTTGCCGTCGCACCCGCACACCGCGCCCATGCCGCCGCACGAGCCGGGGTTGGTCCAGCAGGTTCCGATGCCGTCACAGCGGTTGGGTAGCGCATTGCCGCGCGCGTCGAGCACCTGGCAGGTCTGGCCCGGTGGGCAGTCGGCGTTGCTCGCGCACGAGCCCGGTGGGCTCCCGCTCGGCAGCGCGCAGCTGGGATCGTGCGGCGCGACGCAGCGCGAGGTGGCCTCACAGCAGATCTGCCCGGGCGCACACCCGACGCCGCCGCACGCAACCGTGGTGGGCGCGCTGTTGGTATCGAGCCACTCGGTGTCCGCCTGCGCGTCCTGCGCGCCGATGCTGCCGTCGACGTCGGGGTCGTGTGCGTTGCTGCAGGCGGCGGCGAGGCACACGAACGCGGCGGTCCAGCCCGGAGTGGTGCGCATCATTTCTGTTTGGCGCCCGCGAAGGGCGTTGTCTCGACGACGACGACACGAGACGGACCGACCCTGGTTGGCAACGACCTTGGCTGGCGCTTCCGGTAGCACGCACACCTGCCGCGAAAGCGGAGCCCTCGTCGCCTCATGTACTCTCCCGAAGCCCGGCGTCTCCCGTCGGAGCTTGCGTCCCCATCGCGGCATTTAGCTCGCGGGCGAGCTTCTTCGCGCCGAACGCCGCGTTCGAATAGCCCGTCAGCGGGACGTGCGAGCCGTTCTCGAGGACCAGGACGACGGCCTCCTCGACGCCCTGTCGATCGAGCGAGGCGCCGCGAATCTGCGCGATCGCGATCGGCGTGCGTGTCGCGTGGAGCGAAAGCAGACCGTTCGCGCGTAGCTCGACGACGATCGTCTTCTCGTCTCCGTGCACCAGGACGCGGCGCCGCGGCGTGCGCAGCACGG
>CAYSCF010000710.1:0-2304 GCA_964429305.1 uncultured Sandaracinaceae bacterium
CCCGAAGTCCCCTCAATCCCCCCATCCCCAGCTCGTTCCCGTCGTTCCCGCGCGCCCTCCCGTCCTCGAGGTGAAGAACGCCACCGAGCACAACCTCAAGAACGTCTCGGTCGACATCCCGCGCGAGAAGCTCGTCGTCGTCACGGGCCCGTCGGGCTCGGGCAAGAGCACGCTCGCGTTCGACGTCGTCTTCGCCGAGGGCCAGCGGCGCTATCTCGAGACCCTCTCGCCCTACGCGCGTCAGTACCTCCCGCAGCTGCCGCGACCGCACGTCGATCGCGTCGCGGGTGTGCCGCCGACCGTCGCGCTCGAGCAGCGCCTCGCGCGCGGTGGCGCGAGCTCGACCGTCGCGACCGTCACCGAGGTCTCGCACTACCTTCGCGTGCTCTGGGCTCGCGCGGGCCTGCTGCACTGCCCGAATTGCAAGGTGCCGATCGCCGCCCGCTCGCCCTCGCTGCTCGCCGACGACGCGCTCCATCGCTACGGCCAGAAGACGGAGATCGCCGTGCTCGCGCCCGTGGTGCGCGGCCGCAAGGGTCATCACCGCGAGCTGCTCGACAAGCTCTATGCGGACGGATTCCGCGAGGCGCGCATCGACGGCGCGACGCGCGAGCTCTCGCCCGGCACGTCCCTGCAGCGCTTCGTGGAGCACCAGGTCGACGTCGTGGTCGCGCGCACGAAGAACGATCGCGCCGCGCTCGAAGCGGCCATTCGCAAGGCCGCGATCCTCGGCGACGGCTCGCTACGCTTGCTCGCGAAGAACGAAGATCAGCTCGTCTCGACCACGCGCTCGTGCCCGAGCTGCGGCGACGGCTTCCCCGAGCTCGATCCGCGCTTCTTCTCGTTCAACACGAAGCAAGGCCAGTGCGCCGAGTGCGAGGGCCGCGGCCAGCTCGCGGAGGTCGTCGGGCGCGGCAAGACGCTGCGCGAGATCCTCTCGCCCTGCGAGAGCTGCGAGGGCACGCGTCTCTCGCCGCTCGCGCGCGCGGTCACGCTCGATGCGCATCCGATCACCGACATCCTCGGCTGCAGCGTCTCCGATGCGCGCGTCGCGCTCGCCGGTCTCACGCTGCACGGGCGCGAGCTCGAGATCGGCGAGGCGCCGCTCGGCGAGTGTCGACGACGTCTCGCGTTCCTCGAGGAGGTCGGCCTCGGCTATCTCGGGCTCGATCGCGCGGCCGACACGCTCAGCGGCGGCGAGATGCAGCGCGTGCGCCTGGCCGCACAGCTCGGCAGCGGCCTCACCGGCGTGCTCTACGTGCTCGACGAGCCGACGATCGGTCTGCATCCGCGCGACACGGGCAAGCTCGTCGCTGCGCTGCGCGGTCTCGTCGACAAGGGCAACAGCGTGCTCGTCGTCGAGCACGACAGCGACGTGATCCGCAGCGCCGATCACGTGATCGACGTCGGCCCCGGCGGCGGCAAGCGCGGAGGCACCATCCTCGCCGAAGGATCGCCGCGCGAGGTGATGGCGCGACCCGGATCGATCACGGGTCGATCGATCTCGCGCCCCGCGGATCTCCCGGCGAAGCGTCGCCCGTGCGCCGACGCGGCCAAGCTCGTCGTGCGCGGCGCGCGCGGCCACAACCTGCGTGGGCTCGACGCGTCGTTCCCGCTCGGTCGCCTCGTCGCCGTCACGGGCGTCTCGGGCTCGGGCAAGAGCACGCTCGTCCGGCGCGTGCTGCTGCCAGCCGTGCGCAAGGCGCTCGACCTCGTCGAGGAGCAGCCAGGCCTGCCGCTCGATCGGCTCGACGGCGTCTCGGCGCTCAAGCGCGCGGTCATGGTCGATCAGTCGCCCATCGGTCGCACGCCACGCTCGGTTCCCGCGACCTACGTCGGCGTGTGGGACGAGCTCCGCAAGCTCTTCGCCAAGACGCCCGAGGCGCGCGCGCGTGGCTACGAGGCGTCGCGCTTCTCGTTCAACGTGTCGCATGCCGGTCGCTGCCCCACGTGCGAGGGCAATGGCCTGCTCACGATCGAGATGGCGTTCCTTCCCGACGTGCACCTGCCCTGCGAGACCTGCAACGGCATGCGCTTCACGCGCGAGACGCTCGCGCCGACGATCCACGGCGCGTCGGCCGGCGCTCTCTTGCGCATGGAAATCGAAGAGGCCGCGAAGGTGCTCTCGGCGATCCCCAAGGTCGCGCGCCCGCTCGAGCTACTCACGGAGCTCGGGCTCGGCTACCTCGAGCTCGGTCAGCCATCGAGCACGCTCAGCGGCGGTGAAGCCCAACGCCTCAAGCTCGTCGCCGAGCTCGGCACCGGCGCGAGCGGTCCCACGCTCTACGTGCTCGACGAGCCGAC
>CAYSCF010000711.1:0-2300 GCA_964429305.1 uncultured Sandaracinaceae bacterium
ATCTCAACCAGGACATCACGCGGTCGCAGCGCCCGCGACACGCCACGGCGTGCTGCTACGTCCTCGCGTACCCGCCGCCGCCACCGCCGCCGCACTGAGCAGCAGCGCGAATCACAGACCGTAGCGCTTGAGCTTCTCGTAGAGCGTGCGGACGCCGATCCCGAGCGCCGCCGCGGCCTTCTTGCGGTTGCCCTGGTGCTCGGCGAGCGCGCGCTCGATCGCCTCGAGCTCCATCGACTCGAGCGTGCCCGTCGTCGGTGGCGCGCTGGCGCGGCGCTGCTCGAAGGCGCCCGACTCGATCGCGAGCGCGGCGGCGTCGATGACCGATCCGCTCGCCACGATCGCGCCCCGCTCGAGCGCGTTGCGCAGCTCGCGGATGTTGCCGGGCCACTCGTGCATCGTGATCGCATCGCGCGCGTCGGCGCTCAGCGTCATCGGCGCGCGGCCGATCTCGCCGCACACCTCGACGAGCAGCATCTCGGCGAGCGGCACGAGGTCCTTGCGACGCTCACGCAAGGCGGGCAGGTGCACGGGGAACACGGCGAGGCGGTGGTAGAGGTCTTCGCGGAACTTGCCGGCGCTGATCGCGGACTTGAGGTCGCGATGCGTCGCGGCGATCCAGCGCACGTCGGCGCGCATCGTGCGCGTGCCGCCGACGCGCTCGAAGCTCTTCTCCTCGAGCACGCGCAAGAGCTTCGCCTGCAGATCGGGCGCGAGCTCGCCGATCTCGTCGAGGAAGAAGGTGCCGCCCTCCGCGAGCTCGATGCGACCGCGCCGCTGCGCGTGCGCGCCGGTGAAGGATCCCTTCTCGTGCCCGAAGAGCTCGCTCTCGATCAGATTCGCGGGCAGCGCGGCGCAGTTCACGGCGACGAAGGGGCCCGAGGCGCGTGGGCTCGCCTCGTGGATCGCGCGCGCGACGAGGCTCTTTCCCGTGCCGCTCTCGCCGAGCAGGATCACGCTCGCCGCCGTGCGCGCGACCTTCGCGACCGCATCGAGCACGGGCGTCATCGCGGGATCGCCGTAGCTCAGCTTCGGCACCGAGCTGCTCTTCTCGCGCTCGCGGCCGAGCGCGAGGCTGCGATGCTCGAGCGCGCGCGCGACGACGAGCCGCAGCTCCGCCGGGCTGCCGAGCGGCTTGCCGAGGTAGTCGCGCGCGCCGAGCTTCATCGCTTCGACGGCGGTCTCGATGGTGCCGTGCGCGGTGAGCACGACGATCTCCGTCTCGGGCGCGCTCGCACGCACGCGGCGCACGAGCTCCATCCCGTCGATGCCGGGCATCTTCAGATCGGTCACGAGCACGTCGAACGCGTCGGCCTCCATGATGCGCAGCGCGTGCGCCCCGTCGCGCGCCTCGGTGACCTCGTGGCCGTCACGCGAGAGCGACTCCGCCACGAACTCGCGCACGCCTTCTTCGTCGTCGACCACCAGGACTCGGGCCATCTCATCCATCCTTCTTCAGAGACAAGCGCATGGTGAAGACCGCGCCGCCGTCCTCGGCGTTGGCTGCGGTCAGTGAGCCGTCGTGCGCCTCGGCGATGCGTCGCGCGACGGCGAGGCCGAGCCCCGTGCCGTGCACGCGCGTCGTGTGGAAGGGCTCGAAGATCTTCTCTTCGTCGCCGGGCCGGATGCCCGGGCCGTGATCGCGGACCCGGATCTCGAGATCGTCCTCGTCGCGACCGAGGACGACCTCGACCTCGCCCTGCGGATCGGCCTCGACGGCGTTCCGGATGAGGTTCTCCAGCGCGCCGCGCACGCGCTCGGCGTCGATGGGCGCTTCGTCGGGCGCGCCGCGATCGATCAGCTGCGTGCGGCCGGCGCCGGCGGACTCGACGGCAGCGCGGGCCATCGCGCGCGGGTCGCTCTTCATCGGCGCGAGCGTTCCCGAGCGCACGAACGCGAGCAGATCGGTGGTGAGCCGCTCGATGCGGACGGCCTCGCGCACGACGCGCTCGGCCTTCGCGTGCTCGCGCGGTTTTCCTTCGAGCGACTCTTCGAGCAGCTGCGCGTGACCCTTGAGCGAGGCGAGCGGGTTGCGGATCTCGTGCGCGAGCACGGCCGACATCTCGCCGAGCGAGGTCAGATGCCGCGTGCGCTCGGTCGTGCGCAGCGTGTTCTCGCGCTCGGTCGCGGCGCGGCGCAGCGCGATCGTCGTCGCCAGCACGAGCAGCGCGGCGAGCACGCCCATGCCGAGCGTGAAGTCGGCGCGCTGCTCGAGCGCGATGGCCGTGTGTGGGACGAGCTCGACGATCACCCACGGCGGACCGTGGGGGCCATGCATGCCGGGTGGGCCGAACGGCGGT
>CAYSCF010000712.1:0-2290 GCA_964429305.1 uncultured Sandaracinaceae bacterium
TCGGCGCGGGCGCCTATCGCAAGGGTCCTGCTTCGCATGAGCGTCGTCCCGATCACGGGACATGCGCGACCCCGGCCGAGCCGAGAGCTGATCGCTCTCGGCCGTAGCCGACAGAGAACGATCTCCGTGGCCTAGGCACGGGGACCAACTGGGCTTTGCCCAAGGAAACGTATCTCGATGAGAAACTCTACATTCCTAGCTGCTCTGCTCCTCGTCGCCCTGGTTTCTGGATGCACGTCGAACGGCGATGCATCGGGCGCAGGTGGTCTGCGTTCGTACGGATCTTCGTGGTCACGGTGGCATCCGTTGCGAGACTCGGGCCACCCAGACGCGGGGACGTCGGCTTCCGATGCGGCTCCTGCCCGTTCGGACGGCGGGTCCGTGTTGGCCGACGTCGGCACGATCACCCACGACGCCGCGACGCAGGCGCCCGATACCGGCCCGCCCGCCGTGGACTCCGGCGGATCGATCGCATCGCTCCTCTGGTCCCAGAACTTCGAGTCGTCGTCGATTCCCTCCGCATGGAGTGAGTCCAACTCCTATGGGGGCTTGGAGATCTTCTACACCGGCTTCGGCACCGTGAGCGTGGTCGACGACGGCCACTCGCGCGCCCTGCAGCTCTCGCCGATGGTCTCGACGAGCTCTGGTGAAACGCATGCAGCTCTCGTCCGCACGACCGCGACGTATGCAGACATGGACGCGACGGTCACGATGCAGACGGCGCGGCAGCTGCGCACGGGCTCGGCGCCCAACACGTGGGAGGTCGGCTGGGTGCTCTGGCACATGACCGACGACAATCACTTCTACTCGTTCGTGCTCAAGGAGAACGGCTGGGAGCTCGGCAAGGAGGACCCGGCGTACCCCGGTGCGCAGAGGTATCTCGCGACGTCCGAGACGGTGCAGTTCGATCCCTTCGTGCCGCACGTCGTCCACGTCGTTCAGCGCGGTAACACGATGTCGGTCGATGTCGACGGCGTGCACATCGTGACCGCGACCGACAGCGAGCGGCCCTACGCGAGCGGAAGCTTCGCGTTCTACACCGAGGACGCGAGCGTCTGGTTCGACGACGCGAGCCTCTCGCTGCCCGCGCCGTAGCCGGCGCGCATCTCGACCCGAGCGGCCCGCTCGCGGAGCGCGCGCGCTCGCGTGTCGCAAAGCGACTCCTGTCGAGACCACGGAGTGCATGCACGGGCGAACCGCGCGTCGACGCTTGCGTCGGCGCGCCTCGCACTTGGGCCTCGAAGCATCGCTTCCCGTCGCCATCCATACGTCGTGGCTCGGCGCGGTGCTCGCTCGCCACCACGCCCGCGCGGCCGCCTGCACGCGCTCGGGCGCCGCGAGCACACCGTGCATCGCGCACGGGTTCGACAAGGCGTTCGCGATCACCTCTTCGGGGTCCAACACCATGAACGGCGCCATGAACGGTCTCAGGCTCTCGAGGAAGAGCAGCGGCGTCGCGACGTTCATCGCGCGCTCGTAGGCGATCGCGCAGGGCAGCCAGTCCTCGAGCGAGTGCAGAAGCGACACGACGCGAGGATCGGCTCGAAGGTCCGCTCGAGGATGGGGACGCGGCGCGAGATCGACGAGAGTCGTGTCGGCATCGGAGGAAACCGCGCGTTCGTACATCATGCGACTACTCGATGCGAGAGACGGGCCAAGCGCACAGCGTCGCCACCGACGAGACATGTGCGCCTCGATGGGGTGATCGAGCGCGCGCTCCGACCGCAGATCACGCCTGCTTCGCGACTCGGCACTAGATCTGGACAGAAGTGCTGGGCTCGTCGCTGCGACACCCCTGGACGATTCCGTTCGAGAGTGTCTCATAGCGCGCTCGGGCTCACGAACGTGTATCCCAGTGCGCGGATGCCTTCGACCGTCTGCTCGAGGTACTCGATCGGGAGGAACGGGTGGAAGAAGAAGCTCGCGACGCCGTCCCGAACCACGAGGTTGCGATCCGCGGCGCGGATGATGTCGTCGGGGCTCCGAGCCGGCAGGCCGTGCCACACGACCAGGTCGATGTTGCCGAGGTTCTCCGGGAGCACGATCGAGCCGTACACGTCGCGCACCACGAACGGGAACAACTGCCCCGAGGCATGCGTGTGGTCGATCGCGCCGCCGCCGAGCACACCCGAGTAGTAGTTGCCCCGCTCCCAGCGCGACGACATCAGCGTCGCCACCGCTGCGTACGAATTCGCCGATGCCGCGTAGTGCGGAAACTCGAAGATCGTCGGGACAGCGAAGCCGGCGCTGCGGAAGTCGTCCTCCGCCGAGAGGATGCGCGAGCTCGCCC
>CAYSCF010000713.1:0-2275 GCA_964429305.1 uncultured Sandaracinaceae bacterium
CCCGCGTTCGAGATCAGGATCTTGTCGCCATCCAGGACGTAGCTCTCGCCGTCGCGGCGCGCGGTCGTCTCGATGCCGCCGAGATCGGAGCCCGCCTCGGTCTCGGTGAGCGCGAACGCGGCGACCAGCTCTCCCGCGGCGACACCGGGGAGCCACTCGCTCTTCTGCGCGTCGGTTCCGCGCGCGGTGATCGGATGGCTGCCGAGCGCCTGCATCGCGAACGCGAGCTCGACGAGCGGTGATGCGTGCCCGAGACGCTCGCGCGCGAGACAGAGCGCGACCGATCGCACCGTGTCGAACGCGCCGCCGAGCGCCGTGGGCACGACGAGCCCGAGCAGCCCGCGCTCTCCGAGGAAGCGCACGACCGCCGGCAGCGCGACCTCGGCGCTGATGGCGGACTGCTCGACCTGGCACGCCTCGACGGCGATCCGCGACGCGGTGGTCCACGCTTCGCGCACGACCTCCGCGTCGCAGAATGCACGCTCGATCACGTCGTCGGAGCAAGGAGGCGGTGCGCGCATGACGTTCGGGCCCTTCGACGTTCAGTACCATGTCCAGCCGCCCGAAGTCGCGAGCGGCGGCGACCAGAAGGCCCACACACGCGAAGTCGTCGCTCGCTCGCGAGGCGAGCGGTAGCGAGCCGAAGTCGGAGTGGGAGTGAGCGGGATCCGGCTCTGCCGGTCCTGCGAGAGGGCGCGCGCAGCGCCCTCTGACAACTCAGCGAAACTTGGGAGGACGCTTCTCCCGGTTCGCATCGTACGCCTCTCGGAAGTCGCTGTGCTGCATGCAGATCGCCTGCGCCTGCGCCTCTGCCTCGATGCCGGTGACGAAGTCCACGCTCAGCTCGTAGTCGAGCATCTTCTTCGTCATCCCGTGCGCGAACGAGGGACCAGCCGCGATCGACTTCGCGAGCTCGAAGGCCTTGTCGCGCAGCTCGTCCACGACGACCACGCGATTGACGAGGCCGATCTTCTCGGCGCGCTCGGCGCCGATGAACTCCCCCGTGAGCAAGAGCTCGCTCGCGTGGCCCATGCCGACGATGCGCGGGAGCAACCACGACGCGCCCATGTCCGCGCCCGAGAGGCCGACCTTCGGGAAGAGGAACGCCATCTTCATGTCGGGGCTCGCGATGCGGATGTCGGCCGCGATCGCGATGACCGCGCCCGCGCCACACGTCACGCCGTGGAGGGCCGCGACGACGGGCGCGCGACACTGGTGGATCGCGGCGACGAGCGCGCCCGTCAGCCGCGTGAACTCGAGCAGCCCCGCCATGTCGCGCGAGAAGAGCTGACCGATGATGTCGCGCACGTCGCCGCCCGAGCAGAACCCGCGGCGCCCTTCCCCCGAGAGCACCACGGCGCGCACGTCGGCCGTCTCGTGGATCTCACGGAACGTGTCAGTGAGCGCGCGATAGCTCGCGAAGGTCAGCGCGTTGATGCGATCCGGTCGCTCGAGCGTGACGCGCGCGACGCCGTCCTCGAGCCGGTAGGTGAATCCCTCTTCACGAATGGCCATGAGCGCTGGATCGCACGCGTGGCGTGCGAAATCCAGCGCTCATGCGCAGACGCGGCTCAGCCGGCAGGAACGCAGCTACCGGCCTGACAGCGATCAGTGAACGTGCACGCCATGTTCATGGTGCCGCACACGCAGTTGCTCGCGTGGCACGTGTCCGTCCCACCCGTGCACACCATCCCGCAGCTGCTGCAGTTGTTGGCGTCGGAGGTCACGTCCGTGCATCCGCCACTACAGCAGGCCTGACCCGCGGGACATGCGGCCATGCCTGCGTTGCCCGTGCACTGGCACGTGCCGTCGACGCCGCAGAGATCACCGCGCGTCGTGTCGCCCAGGGCCTGACATGCAGCGCAGCACGCGGCCGCCTCGTCGATCCGGCCATCGCAGTCGTTGTCACGGCCGTCGCACGCCTCCGTGCCGCCGGGCAGGCCGTGCAGCGCCGGGAACGTGTCCGCGTGCGAGTCGTCGCAGTCGCACATGGTGAAGTCGGGGCTGGGACCCATGCAGGCCGGCACGTTGTCGCCGTCCTGGTCACCGCAGCTCGCGTCGTGGTGATCGCAGTCCTGATCGATGTGATCGCCGCAGATCTCGATCGGAGGGACGGCCGGGACGCAGCACGTGTGGTTGCCCGTGTTGCAGTACGTCCCAGCACACTGACCGTCCGTCGTACACGAGCCGCCGTCGCGCTGCGTGGACATGTACGCGTCCACGCCGGGAATGTGACCGCTGTCGATCCCGGGGTCGACGTGTCCTGCATCCGTGC
>CAYSCF010000714.1:0-2272 GCA_964429305.1 uncultured Sandaracinaceae bacterium
GGCCTGACCGACCGGCGCGTCGAGCGAGACTTCGCCCGCCGAGAGACGCCGATCCATGTGGATCACTTCGTCGGTCGGGACGTCGAGGTTCTTCGCGATCAGCTCCGGCGTGGGATCGATCCCCATCGCCGACAAGCGAGCCTTCTCCTTCTTCAGGTTGAAGAAGAGCTTTCGCTGCGCCTGCGTCGTGCCGACCTTCACGAGGCGCCAGTTGTTGAGGATGAAGCGGAGGATGTACGCGCGGATCCACCACGCCGCGTAGCTCGAGAGCTTCACGCCGCGGTACGGGTCGTACTTCTTCACGGCCTGCATCAGGCCGATGTTCCCCTCTTGGACGAGGTCGAGGATGTTCCGGTACGCGCGTCGGTAGTCGAACGCGATCTTCACCACGAGGCGCAGGTTCGCCGTGACGAGCTTCTTGGCGGCGTCGACGTCGCCGCTCTCGACGTACTTCACCGCGAGGTCGTGCGTCTCTTCGGGAGAGAGCAGCGAGTAGCGCTGCACGTCGCGCATGTAGGCCTGCAGCGGATCGCTCTGGCCGATCGAGCTGCTTTCGCGACGCACCAGGGCCGCCGCTTTCGCTGGCGCAGCATCGGCCTCGAACGAGACCTCACCCTCGAGCTCGGAGTCGGCAGGGCCCGCCTCCACGACGTCGGCGTCGAGCGCTTCGTCGTCCTTGTTGGTCTCGGTCTGCGGACGCGGGACTTCGCTCTCGTCGACGACCTCGCCGGAGAGGATCTCGTCTCGCTCGTCGCCAGGCTCACGAGCCTTGGACGCCTTCTTCTTACCGGCCATGGGGAGGCGGAATGTGGCGCCATCGCGGCGTCCCGCAAGGGGCCGGGCGGAAACGGTGGCAAACGCCCCGTTTGGGCCCGCTCTCAGTGCTGCGGAGTGCAGGCGATGCACGGCGGCGCGGCGCACGTCGCGGCGAGGCTCTCGCTGCAGATCCCGAGCGTGCCGTTCTCGAGCTGACACGGATCGCCGAGGCGGTCGCAGCTACGCGAGACCGGCGTCGGGTCGGGGCACGCCGTGAGGAGCGCGAACGAAGCGAGGGCGAGCCAGCGCAGGTGCATGCAGGCACCCTAGCCCCATCTCGCTCGGCGCGATCAGGCCATCGGCTGTCGGTGGAACGCCGCGTACCTGCCGGTGACGTGGTACTCGAGCTGGCGCTCGATGTCGGCGAGCAAGCTGCTCGCGCCGAAGCGGAACAAGAACGGATCGAGCCAGTCGTTTCCGAGCTCGTCTTTGACCAGCGCGAGCCAGTCGAGCGACTGCTTGGCCGTCTTGATGCCGCCCGCGGGCTTGAAGCCGACCTTGAAGCCCGTGCGCTCTTCGTACTCGCGGATCGCGCGCAGCATCACGACCGTGAACGGAAGTGTCGCGTTGATCGCTTCCTTGCCCGTCGACGTCTTGATGAAGTCGGCGCCCGCCATCATCGCGACCCAGCTCGCCTTGCCGACGTTCTTGAGCGTGCCGAGCTCGCCCGTCGCGAGGATCGCCTTGAGACGCGCGGCGCCGCAGGCCTCGCGCATCGCCTTCACTTCGTCGTAGAGCGTCTGCCAGTCGTTCTCGAGAACGAGGCCGCGATGGATGACGATGTCGATCTCCTTCGCGCCGGCGGCGACCGAGCGACGGATCTCTTCGATGCGCGTGTCGAGCGGCGTGAGGCCGGCGGGAAAGCCCGTCGAGACGGCCGCGACCGGGATGCCCGAGCCCTGCAGCTCAAGGGCCGCCGTCGGAACGAGCGCGTGATAGACGCAGACCGCGCCCGTGTGGATCGGCAGCTTGGTGGCGCCGAGCGCCTCGAGCACCTCGTCCTTCACCGGGCGACGCGCCTTCGCACACAGGCGCTTCACGTTGCCCTCGGTGTCGTCGCCGCTGAGCGTCGTCAGATCGATGCACGTGATCGCCTTGAGCAGCCAGGCGAGCTGCCACTCCTTCTTGATCGAGCGCCGCGTCCCGATCGTGGCCGCCCGCCGCTCGACGGCGGTGCGGTTGATACGGACTTCTTCGACCCACTCGAGGTGGAGGTCGGTGCCTGCGTTGCGCGGGTGAACGGTCATCGCGGCGCATCATTGCGCGGCGGGGCCAGCGGAAACAAGCACGAGCGCTTCGGCCCCGAGGGAACGCCCGTCCCCAGCGATCTGCCGACCCCGGTCGACACCTCCAGAACGAAACGAGCACTGTTTCTACGGCATCGTTGTTGCTGTATCTTGGCGCGATGCGCGACGGTCGGTCTTCTTCGCGTGCGCCCGATCCGGGCGAGCCCGAC
>CAYSCF010000715.1:0-2257 GCA_964429305.1 uncultured Sandaracinaceae bacterium
CCTCGATCACCTCACCGCAGGGTCGCCCCCCACTGGCGGCCACGGCATCGAGGGCCGCGCGCGCTGTCACGCCGTAGCGAGCCGCGACCGGTCGATCGAGCTCGACGTTCAGCGTGGGAAGCCCCGAGACCTGCTCGCCGCGCACGTCCACCGCGCCGGGCACGCGTCGCAGTGCGCGCTGCACCTCGGTCGAGAGACGCGTCAGCTCGTCGAGATCATCACCGTAGATCGTGACCGCCAGGTCGGAGCGCGTGCCGCCATTCAGCTCGGAGAAGCGCATCTCGATCGGCTGCGAGAATCCGAACGCGATGCCGGGCGCCTGTTCGTGCAGCCGATCGGTGATGAGCGCGAGCAGCGAGTCGCGATCGTGAACCTCCGTCCATTCGGACATCGGGGTCAGCTCGACGTGACAGTCCGTCTGCCAGATGCCCATGGGGTCGTTGGCGATCTCGGGCCGTCCCGTCTTGCATACGACGGTGTCGACCGCCGACAGCGGCACGAGCGCTCGCTCGACGCGCGTGGTGTCGATGAGCGATTGCTCGAGGGACACGCTCGGCAGTCGCGTGACCTCGATGATGAGCGAGCCTTCGTCGAGCCGCGGTACGAAGTCGGCGCCGAGCCCAGACCCGATCCAGATCGAGACGACGAGGAGTGCCATCGAGACGCCGACCACGAGGCCGGGCACGGCCATCGTCGCGCGCAACGCCCGCGGATACGCCCACGAGAGCTGGCGGACGATCCACGGCTCCGCGTGGCTCGCGTGGTTGCGCAGGAGCGTCGCCACCATGACGGGGACGAACGTGAGTGACGCGATGAAGGCGCCGAGCAGCGCGAAGAGCACGGTGATCGCCATGGGGCGGAACATGCGACCTTCGATCCCGGCGAGCGTGAGGATCGGGACGTAGACCAGCACGATGATGAGCTCGCCGAAGGTCGCGGCGCGCCGGACTTCGAGCGTCGACTTGAGGACGACCTCGGCCGCCTCGCCGTAGGTCATCGGTCGCGTGCGGCCCGCGAGCGCCGACGCGAGGTGCACGACCGCATTCTCGACGACGATGATCGAGCCGTCGACGACGATGCCGAAGTCGATCGCCCCGAGGCTCATGAGGTTTCCCGAAAGACCGAGCGCGTTCATGCCGATGAAGGCGACGAGCATGGCGAACGGAATCGCCGCGGCGACGATGAGCCCGCCGCGCACCGAGCCGAGCAGAAGGAACAGAACGCCCGCGACGATGAGCGCGCCGACGCCCAAGTTCTCCGCGACGGTACCGATCGTCCGCTCCACGAGCTCGGCGCGGTCGTAGTAGATGTCGATGGTGACGCCCTCGGGGAGGCTCGGCTGGATCGCGTCGAGCCTCGCGCGCGCCCGCTGCACGACCTCGCGGCCGTTCTCGCCGACCAGCATCATCACGATGCCGATGACGGTCTCGCCGTGACCGTCTCGCGTCACCGCGCCTTGGCGAACGAGAGGCGCGAATTGCACCTCGCCCAAATCACTGACGAGGACGGGCACGCCGTCTTCGCTCGCCGACACGACCGTCTGCGCGACGTCGTCGATGCTGGTGAAGCGCGCGTCGGCCCGGATGAGCACGGCCTCGCCTGATCGCACGAGGTAGCCGCCGCCCTCGGCGGCGTTGTTTCCTTCGAGCGCCGCGAAGAGATCTTCGAGCGCGAGGTCGTGCGCGGCGAGCCGCTGCGGATCGACGGCGACCTCGTAGGTGCGCACCTCCCCGCCGAACGGATTGACCTCGATCACGCCGGGCACCGTTCGCAGCTCGTACGCGACGAACCAGTCGAGGATCTCGCGCAGCTCCATCGGCGTGCGGCCTTCGCCGTGTACCTCGAATTGCAGGACCTCGCCGAGACCGGTGCTCATGGGCCCCATCTCCGGCGTGCCGAGCGACTCGGGGACCGCGGTACGCACATCGACGAGGCGCTCGCTGACGAGCTGTCGCGCGCGCACCAAGTCGGTGCCTTCGACGAAGGTGAGCGTGACGGCGGAGACGCCGAAGCGAGAGACGCTGCGAACTTCTTCGAGGCCAGGTAGGCCACTCATCGCGCGCTCGACCGGCGTGGTGATCGATCGCTCGACGTCGAGCGGGGACAGAGACGGTGCGCTGGTGAGAACCTGCACCTGCACGTTGGTGACGTCGGGGACGGCGTCGATGGGCAGCGCGAGCGCGCTGTGGATGCCGAAGGCGACGATGGACGCGATGAACGCGAGCACCATCACGCGCCACTTCAGACAGAACCGGAC
>CAYSCF010000716.1:0-2255 GCA_964429305.1 uncultured Sandaracinaceae bacterium
CCGTATTCGAGCGCGCGCAGCGATGGCGCCCCGTCTCCTCCCTGATCTTCGATCGAATCCGCGCCGAGCATCTGCCGCACAGCGACGGGCGCCCGCCTCCCGAAGCGGCGGGGCGTTCCTTCCGCCATGTCATCGAGGACTAGCGTGGCGAACGACGATCCGTTCAATCACGCGGTGGCGGTTGTCCTCGCATCGCTCGGCCCAACGTGTCGCTCGATCGCGGAGCGCGCCCTGCGTCGAGTAGAGGAAAGGCGCGGCGGCGCCTACTCCTTCGCTCATCACAACAAGCGGCTCGGCGAGTTCGCGGACGCCGCGCGCCGCATCGTCGCGACCCGCGTTCGCGTCGTCATCGCCGAGTCCTCTCACGGATCCCGAGCGCCGACAGCGCCAACGGCGGAGATCGATGCGTACGAGCACAGCCGCACCAGTCACGCGATGCGCGTGTGGAGACAGAGGATCGACTCGGACGCGCCCGCGCCAATGAAGCCAGAGTCGGTCCTGGAGTACGAGCGCGCGTGCGAGACCTTTGCCGAGACGGTCCGCGCCGCATGCGACTTGTCATCGGACAGCTTCCAGGCGGAGATCGCTGATGAGATCGCACGCACGCAACGGACACGCCCGCGGTCGGCCGTCCCGCGGCGCAAGAAGCGGCGGGGCGTCGAGGTTCGCCCTGCGTCGTTCCTCGTCGGTGGCGCCGTGTGGTCCACCGAGGGCCACTCCGAGAGGAAACAGGCGCGGCAGTTACGCGAGATGCTCCGTGCTCGTGCCGACGCACTGATCGGGCACCGGCTTGTGTTCGGAGAGGAACTGCCCGCGGGAGACACCACGGTCGCCGCGCGCGCGCGGCAGAGTGAGCGCGGCGGCCACGAGATGCGCGTGCAGGAGATGGTCGGCGTGCTCAACCATCTCGGATACGTCGTGTACCCCGGCGACGTCGGCATCGAGGACGTGTACGCGATGGCCGATCTCGTCGCGCTGCGTGACGACGAGCTTCTGTTCGTGGAGTGTCTCTCGAAGGCATCCGTGAAGCGAGGAGCGCACGAGAAGAAGCTCGCTCTTGCCGAGCACGTCCCGTTCTGCTTCGTCGGCGAGCTTCCCGACGACTTCGTTGCGAGCCTCCCGCCGACCGCGTACGCGATCACGCATCCGCACAGCGCATGTCTCGCCCACGGCCCACTCGTTCCGTACTTCTGGCGGACCGATCGCGACGCTCCGGTTGTTCTCGACGTGTCGCTTCGACGCGGCCGCAAGCTCGTCAGCATCGGTGCCACGATGCCGATCTTGCGTCGACCGGAGGAAGTCGCCGGATTCGTGTGGGCGTGCCTCGCCCCCGCGTTGCTGACCGCGAAGGGGTGGGAACGGACATGGCCGCGAGCACGCGTGGGGCGCGTGCCGTTCGACCGCGTAGGTATGCCGGACTCGTCCTTCCGTATGAAGTCCGATGCGAGCGATCTCCTGCTCCGGCTCGGACGCCTCCCCATGGCCGGCGAGCTTCGCGGCACCCGACAAGCGCTCGATGCGGTACTCGAAGCGGTGCGCGCGAAGCAGGTGGTGGTCCATGAAACCGAGACTTGATCGGAGCATCGCGCGCGCCGAGGTTTCCGAGGCAGCGTGCATCGCTCGTGTGCGTGCGCCCGACGAGGCGCATGGCCACTACCTCATCCAGACCGACGAACTTCGTTCGCTCGTGCGAGCGTGGGCGTACCTGCGCTTGGAGCACCCTGCGATCCCGTGGCCGCGCGTCGAGGAGGTCGAGAACGCCCGCAAGACCCTCGACCCGGTGATCGAGTGGTCTCGTGGTGTCTCGCCGATCAGAACGATGCGCGACTTCTTCGGGGACGGGTAAGCTCGCGCGGGGCGATGACTTCGACAGCCAAATCTTGGCGGCTCGGTTCGCGGTGGCATCGATGGGATCCGCACATCCACGCGCCGGGGACGCTGCGGAACGATCAGTTCGGCGGGGATTGGGACAGGTACGTCCTCGCCATCGAAAACGCCGCGCCGGCGGTGGTGGCGCTCGGGATCACCGACTACTTCACGCTGCGCTCGTACGAGCAGGTGCAACGACTGCGCGCTGAGGGTCGGCTCGCGAACGTGCCGCTGGTGTTCGCCAACATCGAGCTTCGCCTCACGATCGAAACGAAACGCGGGCAAGGCATCAACGCCCACCTGCTCGTCTCGCCGGACGATCCCGAGCACGTGCTGCGGATGAAGGAGAAGTTGCAGCGGCTGACGTTTCGATACGATGGGCAGCC
>CAYSCF010000717.1:0-2233 GCA_964429305.1 uncultured Sandaracinaceae bacterium
GTGGAGGCGTCCGGCGGTGTCGGCGAGCACGACGTCGGCGCCGCTCTCCTTCGCGGCCTTGATCGCGTCGAAGATCACCGAGCCCGGATCGGCGCGCTCTTTTCCCTTCACGACCTGGCAGCCGACGCGCTTGCCCCAGACCTCGAGCTGGATGACGGCGGCCGCGCGGAACGTGTCGCCGGCGGCGAGCACGACCTTCTTCCCTTCGTCGCGGAAGCGGCTGGCGAGCTTGCCGATCGTCGTGGTCTTGCCGACCCCGTTGACGCCGACGATCAAGATCGTCGTCGGGCCAGGGCTGGCGAACTTGAGCGGGCCCGGCGTGGCCCCGAGGATGGCGCGACCTTCGTCGGCCAGCGCCTTCCACACGGCGTCTTCGTTCGCGAGCTCGCGACGATCGAGCCGCTCGCGTAGGCGACCGAGCAGCTTGTCGGTCGCGTGCGGTCCGAGATCGGCGGTGATGAGCACGCTCTGGATCTCGTCCAGCAGCGCCGGGTCGATCTCCTTCTTGCGGCCGAAGAGCGCCGCGAGCCGCGCGATGAACCCGCCGCGCGTCTCGGCGAGGCCCTTCTTGAGGGCCGCGACCGATTCCTTCTCCGCACCGGCGGCGGCCGTCGGAGCGGGTAGCTCGACCTTGACCGGTGCTTCCTGGCGCTGCTCTGGCTTCGCGTCTGCAGGCTTGCTCGGCGCAGGCTCGGGCGGCAGCGACTTCTTCGCCTCGCTCTTCGATGGCTCGACCGCAGGCTGCGAGGCCGGTGGCTCGGACTTCTTCTTCGCCTCGGGCTTGTCGGAGGGCTGCTTCTTTTCCTTCGGAGGCTCCGCGGCCTTCGACTCGCGCTTCTTCTCCGACGGCTTCTCGGTCGCCTTCGCGGGCTCGACCGACGGCGGAAGCGGCTGCGCTGGCTTGCGCAGGAAGAAGAACGCGATCGCGCCGAGGACGACGACGGCGAGCACGGCGATGACGATGGTGGACATTCTCTCCGTTGCCGAGCGATGCGCACGCCAGCCGCGCGGGCGGCGCCACTATAGAGACGCGTCCCAAAACGAGTCAACGGCGGCCGGCAGGAACCTCGGGCAGGCGCGGTCGCTGCGCCGGATGCAGCGTGATCGCCGTGGCCGTTCGCCGGATCGATGCGATCTCGTCGTCGCTCGGCGGCGTGACGGCGTAGCAGGCGACCTCCACGCGCGACACGAGGTCGGGCAACGACGGCGGGCTGGCGCCTCGTGCACGGAGCATCTCGAAGATCTCTCTCTGCGTGAGCGCGAGCGCGACCTCGCCCTCGGGCGCGAGCTCGACGGCGACGAGCCGGAGCGCGGCGAACGAGACGGCGCGGCGGCTCGCCATGCGCACCTGCATCGCGTCGTGCTCCCCGCGATGGGGCAACGCGAGCGGCGTCTCGAGAGGCAGGTACTCGTCGTGCTCGATGCGCAGCGCCGTCACGTCGCGGCTCGCGAGGAACGCGAAGCCACCGTCCGCGCCCGTGCGCGCCTGTTGCTCGCCCGCTCGGACGATCGCGCCCTCCATCGGCTCGCCGGTGATCGCATCGCGCGCGATCCCGCTCACCTCCATGCGTTGAGCGACGATCGTGCGCCGCGCCCCCAGGGCCACGCCGGGCACGCCCTCCGTGCGTCGTGGCGGCGGAAGGACGCGTGCGTCGCGGCGCAGCGACCAGCGCACTGCGATCGCGGCGAGCGCGATCGAGACGAGCGCCCAGATCCAGCCGAGCGAGATCGGTCGCGACACGGTGATCGAGAGCGCAGCCGACTCGGACCCCGGGATCCAGGGCGCCGATCCATCGAAGCGTGCGGCGATCGGGACCTCACCTTCGACGTCGCGGAGCGCGCCATCGTCGAGCGTCGCGTGGAAGGCGCCGTGCTCGTCGGTCAGCACGGTCGTGAGCACGCGATCGCCGCTGACCAAGCTGACCGCTTCGCGCTCGAGGCCATCGATGCCGTCGCGAAGCGTGCCGCTCGCGTCGATCGTCTCTCCGGCGCCGAGCGACGTGCGCGAGAGTGTGAGCGTCGTCTGCGTCGGACGGAAGCGCACGACGGGCAGCTCGCTCTGCGCCTCCGCGCGCGTTGCATCGCCCCGCGTGCGGACGATGATGCGGCCGGCGGCGGGTGGCCCGAGCGCTGCGCTCGCGAGCGTCACCTGCAGCACACCGTCGGCATCGGTCGTCCCGTGCGCGAGCTCGGCACCGCCCGACTCGTCGCTCACGCTCATCGAAAGCGCTTG
>CAYSCF010000718.1:0-2232 GCA_964429305.1 uncultured Sandaracinaceae bacterium
GTCGTCGGAGTGTTGCATGCGGCGAGCGTGAGCGTGGAGGCGAGCAAGAGGTTGGCGCGCATCACGCGATGCTACCTCTGTCCGTCTCGCTACGGAACGACGTGCTCAGAAGGCGCGGTCGACCAGCGACTGCGGCAAGAGCTCCGACGGATCGCCGACGCTCATGATCCACAGCTGGTGCGCCGCGCGCGTCGCTGCGATGTGCAGCAGATGCCGCGACTCGTCGTTCACCGGGTAGCTCTGGCGCGTCACGTCGAGCAGCACGACGTAGTCGAACTCGAGCCCCTTCACCTGGCGCACGTCCGTCACGTCGATGCCGGGCTTGAACGGAAAGTCCTGCTCGGCGATGCGCCGCATGTGCGGCACTTCGCTCGTCACGAGCCCCTTGAAGTAGAGATCCGCCTGCTCCGGGTAGCGCGAGATCACCGCGATCGACGAGCGCGGCTCGTTCTGCATCAGCTCGCGCAGCGCCTCGCCGAGGAAGCCCACCGCCTCGCCCGAGTGCTGGAAGCGGAACAGCTCCACCGGCGCACCGCTGCGGATCGCGTGCCCCGTGTCCTTCTTGGCCAAGGGACCGAGCACGTCGTTCGCCAGCTCGATGATCTCGTGCGTCGAGCGGTACTGCACCTTCAACGGCTCGACCTCGAGCGCCGGGAACTGATCGTCGGGCTGGCCCGGGCGACGCGGACGGATGGCCTCGAGCAGCTCCTTCCAGCCCTCGAAGCCGTTGTCCATGTGCAGGCGCTGCGCGGTGTCGCCCGCGAGCGTGACGCTGCGCGCCTTGCTCGACGTGCCCATCACGACCGCCAGCTCCACGGGCGAGAGGTCCTGCGCTTCGTCGACGAGGATGTGCTCGTAGCGGAGCCGCTCGGCCGGACGGCCCTTCTGCGGGCGACCCGCCATCAGCGGGCCACGCAGTCGCTGCGTGATGCGCAGCAAGAGCGCGTCGTCCTCGCGATCGAGACGCGGCGGCTCCACCTCGGCGGCGCCGTCGATGCCGACGCTGCGATCGTCGTCGTCGTCGTCGTCGCTCTCGTCCTCGGTCGACTTGCGACGCGCGACGAGCTTGGCCTTCGGCGCGTCCTGATCGATCGCGAGCTCGCGCTCGTCCTCGGAGCGCTCTTTGTCCTCGGGCGCGGGTGGACGCGTCGACGGGCGATCCCCGCCCTCGGTGTCCTCGCGACGTGCCTCGAGCTCGGCGATGATCGTGCCGCATCGCTCGGCGCACCATGCGAGCGCCGTGCGCCAGTCTTCGTCGTCCATCGCGTCGGGCGCGTACTTCGCGAACATCGCGCGGAGCGACGCTTCGTCCGTGAGGATCTCCGCCCACGCCGCCGACACGTCGAGCAGCTCGCGCCGCGCCTGCGTGACCGATCGATCGATCGCATGGCGCATCGCCACCGAGCGCGGCGCCGGCCGCGACGGCGGAACGCTGCCGCGATCGAGCGCGGCCAGCTCCGAGTCCGCCCCGTCACCGGCGGGCGAGGACCACGCACGTAGCCGATGCAGTCGCACCGCGAGCGGCGCCTTCTCGTGCTCCTTCCAGAACGCGAGCGCTTCCTCGCGCGCATCGACCTTCGCGAGCGCGCTCTCGAGGAGCGCCTGCACGCGGCCCGTCACCTTGGCCACGTGCGCATCGATCACGCGCAGCATCACCGGATGCTTCTTGAGCCGCGTCACCGGGCTCGGCGTCTCGCCGTGATAGTCGCTCGGCAGACCGCGCAGGTGCTGCATGCGCAGCTTCGCCGCCCAGCGCTCGAACGTGACGACGTTCACGCCGTTGACGCCGAGCGCCGGCAGCACGCGCCCGATGTAGCGGACGAGCGCGTCGTTGAAGACCATCACCAGCATCTTGTCGGCGCGGAAGCGCTTCGGATCCTGGAAGGCCAGATACGCCAGGCGATGCAGACCGATCGTGGTCTTGCCCGATCCGGCGCCGCCCTGGATGACCACGAGCCCGGCATCACCGTGCGTGATCAGCTCGAACTGACGCGCGTCGATGAGCGCCGTGATCTCGGGAAGGAACTTCTCGTCGCGACCGTCGTCGACGCGCACACCGAGCCGGCCCGGCTTGTGGTGCCCTTCGGGGCGCATCGCGGCGCCCTGCCCGCCGTGCAATCGCGCGCTCTCGCCGGCCGCGCGCCACGAGCCCTCGTTCGTGCGAACGAAGATGCCCTGCGGTGATCCGATGCGGCGCAGCTGCCCGCCGCCGATGGCGACGCTGCGTCGCGT
>CAYSCF010000719.1:0-2232 GCA_964429305.1 uncultured Sandaracinaceae bacterium
CCTCTACGTCGGCCCCGTGCCGCAGCTGCCGGGCCCGGACGGCGGCGAGTCCTCGACGAGGCGGATGAGCACGTTCGGCACGCCGGTGCCTGCGGCGACGAGCGTCGTGGCGAGCACCTCGATCACGGACTTGGCAGCCGCATCCTCGTCGGCCGTGTTGGGCGCGACGAACAACGAGACCATGCCGTCATCGGCGATCCGGATGTCGGCGGGCGTCGCGCGCGCGGGCCCACGCATCAGGTGCTCGGCCACCTCCAGCGCGACGTACGCGCCGATCTCGGCCGGGATGCGGGTCCGCCGGGCCTTGAGGCCCGACACCATCTGTTCGAGCGTGATGCCGAGATGATCACTCATGCGGAGCGCCGGGAGCAGGGCGTACCACGACGCCGTGGGCGCGAAGGTACTCTTTCACCTGCCCGAGGGTGAACACCCCATCGTGGAACACGCTCGCGGCGAGGACCGCGTCGGCGCGTGCGGCGGTGAGGCCCTCGAGGAAGTGCTCCAGCGTGCCGACGCCGCCGGACGCGATGACGGGCACGGGCACCGCGTCGGCGACCGCGCGCGTGAGCGGAACGTCGTAGCCGATCTTGGTTCCGTCGCGATCCATGCTGGTGAGCAGGATCTCGCCAGCGCCGAGGGCCGAAACACGCGCGCACCAAGCGACCGCGTCGAGCTCGGTGGCGTTGCGCCCGCCGTGCGTGAAGACCTCCCAGCCGGCTCCATCTCTGCGCGCGCGCGCGTCGACCGCGACGACGATGGCCTGCGCGCCGTACGCGTCGGAGATGCGCGTGACGAGCTCGGGATCGCGGACGGCCGCGGTGTTCACGGCGATCTTGTCGGCGCCCGCCGCGAGCAGATCGCGCGCGTCGTCGACCGAGCGCACGCCGCCGCCGACGGTGAGCGGTACGCGCAGCACGTCGGCGGTGCGCGCGACGATGTCGAGCAGCGTCTTGCGCGCGTCGCTGGACGCGGTGATGTCGAGGAAGGTGACCTCGTCGGCCCCGGCCACGTCGTAGCGCGCAGCGCACTCGACGGGATCGCCCGCATCGCGCAGGCCGACGAACTGGACGCCTTTGACGACGCGCCCGTCCTTCACGTCGAGGCACGGGATGATGCGGCGTGCGACCATCAGAGCTCTGTCTCTCCCGGCTCTACGCGAGAGCCGGCTGCCTCGATGGCTTGCTCGACGGTGAAGGCGCCCGCGTAGATCGCGCGCCCGCACACGGCGGCGCGCACGCCGGCCGCGCGCAGCTCGCGCAGATGATCGAGCGAGCCGATCCCGCCCGACGCGATCACGGTGGCCTTCACGAGCGACTGCAGGTGCGCGGTGGACTCCGTCGAAGGACCTTCGCCCGTCCCGTCGCGATCGATGTCGGTGAAGAGGATCGCGGCGACGCCCCACGCATCGACGGTGCGCGCGACGTCGACCGCGCGCTGCCCGCTGCCCTCCAGCCAGCCGGAGGTCTTCACCTCTCCGTTGCGTGCATCGATCGCGATCACGACGCGCGCGCCGTCCTTCTTCGCGAGCGCCTTTACCCACTCGGGCGACGTGATGGCGGCGGTGCCGATGACGACCCGATCGGCGCCTGCGGAGAGCCACGCGTCGGCCGTCGCCCGATCGCGCACGCCGCCGCCGACCTGGATCTTCGCGTCGGTCTCACGGACGATCCGCTTCACGAGCGCCGCATGCGCCGCCATGCCGGAGCGCGCGCCCTCGAGATCGACGACGTGCACCCGAGTCGCGCCCGCCGCCGCGAACCGCCCGGCCTCGCCCACGGCATCCTCGGCATACACGGTCACCTGATCGTAACGGCCCTGCGTGAGCCGCACGACACGCTGCTCCAGCAGATCGATGGCAGGGATGAGCTCCACGCGGATGCGGTCGTATCACGCGGCGCGCGGCGTTGCTCGGCCCACGTGGGCTCGTCTAACGTTCGCGTCGCGTGCCGTACTTTCCCGACCTGACGCCGTATCGGTACTTCGGCGGCGAGCGTCGACCGCTCGTGAACGTCGGCTGGCTCGCGCGCGGCCACGACTTTCCGACAGGTCCGATCGACGAGCGCTTCGTCGACGGCCTGGTGCGTTGCGCGCTGCACCCCGTGAGGCTCGCCATGGGCCTCCATAGATGCGATCTCTGCGCCGACGGGCCGCGCGACATCGAGGCGTATGGGCGCCGCGTGCCGCTCGGCAACGGCGAGATTCGCGCTGCATGGAACGGCGTCGAGTACGCGG
>CAYSCF010000720.1:0-2232 GCA_964429305.1 uncultured Sandaracinaceae bacterium
CTGCCCGCCCTGCTCGCCGTAGAACGGCGAGGCGTCGAGCACGACGTCGGCTGCCTGGCCGGCCTCGATGTGATCGACGGCGACGCCGTCCACCAGTATCGCGAGGACCTTGGCGTCGGTCTCGTCGAGCTCGTAGCCGACGAAGTCGGTGGGACCGCCGCGGCGCGCGATGTCGTCGAACGACGAGCCGATGTTCCACGACTCGTCCTTGACCGCCGCACGGGCGCGGTCGCGCTGCGCGGCCATGTCCGCCTCGAACGCGGTCATGTCCACCGCGAGCCCGGCCTCGGCCGCGATCTCCGCCGTCAGCTCAACAGGGAAGCCGTAGGTGTCGTGCAACGTGAAGGCGACCGCTCCGTCGAACTCGTTTCCGTGCGCCGAGCCCTGGGTGCGCTCGATCTCGGCCTCGAGCAGCGCGAGGCCCTGGCGCAGCGTGGCGCCGAACCGCTGCTCCTCAGCCAGCACGATCCGGTTCACGAACGCGTGATGCTCGACGATCTCGGGGTACGCCGCGCCCATGAGCTCGACCACCACGTCGATGAGCTGCCCGAGGAACGGGTCCTCGACGCCGAGCAGCCGGCCGTGACGCACGGCGCGCCGCAGGATGCGCCGCAGCACGTACCCGCGGCCCTCGTTCGAGGGCAGGATGCCGTCGGCGATCATGAACACGACCGCGCGGGCGTGGTCGGCCAGGATGCGGAGGGAGGTATCGGTCTTCTCCCCCTCCGAGCCGTACGCGTGGCCGGTGAGCTCCTGGGCCTTCGCCATGATCGTGGTCAGGATGTCCGTCTCGTAGTTGCTCGTGACGCCCTGGAGGATGCCGGCGATGCGCTCGAGGCCCATGCCGGTGTCGATGTTCTGCTTCGGCAGCGGCGTCATCGTGCCGTCTTCGGCGCGGTCGTACTGCATGAACACAAGGTTCCAGTACTCGAGGAACCGGTCGCAGTCGCAGCCCGGCGCGCAGTCCGGCTTCCCGCAGCCCACCTCGGGGCCCTGGTCGTAGTAGAGCTCCGAGCACGGGCCGCACGGGCCGGTGGGGCCGGCCGCCCAGAAGTTGTCCGCCGCGCCCATGCGCACGATGCGCTCGGGCCGCACTCCCACGACATCGCGCCAGATCCGCTCGGCCTCGTCGTCGTCCTCGTAGATGGAGAACCACAGGCGTTCGACGTCGAGCCCGAGCACCTCGGTCGAGTACTCGTAGGCCCACGTGCACGCCTCGGTCTTGAAGTAGTCGCCGAAGCTGAAGTTGCCCAGCATCTCGAAGAAGGAGAAGTGGCGGTTGGTGCGCCCGATGTCGTCGAGGTCGTTGTGCTTCCCGCCCGCGCGCACGCACTTCTGCACGGAGACCGCGCGCTTGTAGGGCGCGGTCTCCTCGCCGGTGAAGTAGGGCTTGAACGGCACCATGCCGGCCACCGTGAACAGCAACGACTTGTCGACGGGGATGACGCTCGCCGAGGGCACGTGCACATGGGCGCGCTCGGTGAAGAAGTCCACGAAAGCGCGGCGGAGCTCGTCGGCGGTGGTCGGACGGTCGGGCATTTCGGGGAAGTTTACTTGCCGCCGCTACGGACGGAGCTGCCTTTGAACGCCGCTTCGCGGGCGCGCATGGCGTCGCGACCTTCGCTAACAGCCGCCCGCACCGTGCCGTTCCAGCGATCGACCACATCGGCCGGCGCGAGTCGCTCGGCGACGCGGCGCACGCGTCGCATGACGGTCCACGACGAACCCAGACCGAGCAGGAATCCGAAGATCAACCACACGAGTCGCTTGATCACGATGCCGATCTCCGCCGCTTCGATGCGGAACGCGGCGATTCACCTTCGCGCAACCGTTGCGCAGCGCGCGACACGCCGGTTCCGAATGCCATCGCCTTCACAACCGGCGTTGCGATCGCGCGCTTCGTCTCGTCGAGCCGTTGCGCGGAGGTGACGAGCCGTTCGACGCGATCGATCTCCCCCGCGGCATCCTCCACCGAGGTGCGCGCATCGTCGAGCAACGCGAGGGCATCTTCTTCGAGGACCGCGAGCGAGGCGCGCAGCTCCCGCAAGGTGCGGACGAGCATCACGAGCACAGCCGCGAGAACAACGACGAGGATGGTCACGATCGTGGCCGCGACCACCGCCAGCACATCACCCGTCGACATCCTCACCCCTCTCACTGCTCCGCATGTCGCTCGTTTCCTGTCCACGTCGCTGACGCCACTGCTCGATGAGACGACGCTCGGCGCCGTGC
>CAYSCF010000721.1:0-2231 GCA_964429305.1 uncultured Sandaracinaceae bacterium
TGCTCCTTCGCGAGACCGAGCCCGTGCGTCACCAGATACCGTTCGGGCATCTCGGCGACGAACGCGGCCGTGTCCGCATCCGCCGCGAACGTGGCTCGCGCCTGCGCGCGGAGCTGCTCGCCGCGCGAGGGCGGTGTGGTGCCGCTCGCTGCGGCCTCGATCGCCGTGCGGGCCGCGATGAAGAGGTCGTCGAGCATCCGGGCCTTCCACGACGAGAGCGCCGTGGGGCTCGTCGTTCCCAGATCGACGATCGTCAGAAGGAAAAGATCTCGCAGACGCTCGACGGTGCCGATGGCATCGACGATCTCGCGCAGCGTCGCCGGATCGCTCGTGTCGCGACGCATGGCCCAGTGATAGAGGCGCAGGTGATCGCGGACGAGCCACTCGACGTGCGTCGCATCTTCTTCGGAGAGGCCGAGGCGCAGCGCGGCCGGCTTGGCGAGCTCGGCGCCGATGAGGGAGTGATCGCGACCGCGACCCTTGCCCACGTCGTGCAGCAGGACGCCGACGAAGAGCGCGACGCGCGAGGGCGCTTCGCTCGCGAGCTGCGTCGCGAGCGGCAGCTCTTCTGCTTGATCGCCACGCAGCACGGCGCGCAGCCGATCGACGGCCGCGATGCTGTGAACGTCGACCGTGTACACGTGATAGACGTCGTGCTGGACGCGACCGGTGACCGGCTCGAACTCGGGCAGCATCGCGAGCAGGAGCCCGACCTCGTGCAGCTCACCGAGGATGGAGCCGTTCTGCGCGGAGCTCGGCCGCGCGGGCGCGAGCGCGGTGCTCGAGAGCAGCTCGAGGAAGATCTCGCGGGCCTCGGCGCTCTCTCGCAGCGCGGCGCACCACGCGGCATCGCTCGACACGCGGGAGACGGCCTCGCGCGCCAACCCATACGCCGGAAGCGCGCGGCGCACGACCTGTCGATAGAGACGCAACGCGAGCGCGGGGTCGCTGGCGAGCGTCTCGCTGTCCTCGAAGGTGATGCGGCCGTCGAACACGAGCGTGCCGTCGCCATTGTCGGTGCTGCGCGCCGGCTCGCGACGCTCGGGCTCGCACGCGGCCTCGAGCACGCGCTCGCCGACCTGCTCGACCGCACGCGCGTGACGGTAGTAGGCCTGCATGAAGCGCTCGACGCCCAGCCCCGCGCCATCCTCGCCGTCGACGTAGCCGAGGCGCGCGGCGACCTCTTCTTGATCCTCGAACGTGAGCCGGTCCTGACGACGGCCCGCGCGCAGATGCAGCTCTTGGCGGATGGTCCAGAGCGCGTCGCGTGCGGCGGCGAGCGCATCGGCCTCGCGGCTCACGAGCAGGCTCGCGCGCACGGCTTCTTCCGGCGTGCGGGCGCCCTTCCGCAGCTGCGTCGCCCACAGGACGATGTCGAGATCGCGCAGGCCGCCGCAGCCGTGCTTCACGTCGGGCTCGAGCAGATAGCGCGAGCCGCCGAAGCGCTCGTGACGCGCGCGACGCTCTTCGACGAGCTTCTGCACGATCTCGAGGCCGCAGGGATCGAACACCTGACGGCGCGCGCCGCGGAGCAGCTCTTCGACGAGCGAGGCATCGCCGGCGACGCGTCGCACGTCGAGCAACATCGTCGCGGTGCGGAGGTCTTCGCGCGCGAGCGTCAGCGTCTGCTCGACGCCACGGACCGCGTGACCGATCTCGAGGCCGATGTCCCAGAGAGGATAGAGGAGCGCCTCGGCGATCTGCGCGGCGCGCGGGTCGCCCTCGCGATCGACGAGCACGATGAGATCGAGGTCGCTCGAGAGGCCGAGATGCCCGCGGCCGTAGCCGCCGACGGCGACGAGCGCGAGACGAAGCCTGTCGCTCCGATCACGCGTGCGCAGCGTCGCTTCGGCCGCGCAGAAGAGCGCCGAGAGCATCCCGTCGACGATGCGCGCGTGGAGCGTCGCGACCGAGAGACCACTCTCGCCGTTGCGCACGCGAGCCGCGAGCGCCGTCCGATGTCGGTCGCGATACTCCTGGCACACGGCGCCCAGCATCGGCGCCAGGGCGGTGAGATCGAGCTCGGGACGAGCGGCACCGTCAGCCATGCGCAGACCTCGACGATGGTTCGGATGGCGGGGTTCGGCAACCCCGGGTGCCTCTTTCTTCCGGCTTTCTTCCGGCTTTCTCCTGCTCGATCCGTCGCGTTGCCCTTCGGGAGCGCTCAGGCCGCGCAGGCCCCAAGGCGGAGAACCAAGGTTCTCCACCCTGGACCCCCACTCCTTTCGCCA
>CAYSCF010000722.1:0-326 GCA_964429305.1 uncultured Sandaracinaceae bacterium
CCGGCCCGATCAAGAGCGGCCGTATGCGCGCGTGTTCGTGACCATCTGGGATCCGCGACAGGTGCAGCTGCGGATCATGCCCGGCACGCGCGAGCCCGAGAGCGCGACCGGTCAGCGTGGCGACGGATACATCCCGCGCGATCCGATGACGACGCGCCTCGTGGTCGGCGGCTTCGACGGCGGCTTCCAGGCGATGCACGGCGAGTTCGGCATGATGAGCGAGGGGCAGGTCTACTTGCCGCCCAAGCCGTGGGCCGCGACCGTCGCAGTGTTCGACGACGGTCGCGTCGGCATGGGCAGCTGGCCTTCGCCCGACTGGCGTGGCG
>CAYSCF010000722.1:336-2220 GCA_964429305.1 uncultured Sandaracinaceae bacterium
CGAGTACGACGAGACACGCGCCATCGCGCAGATCCCGCCCGGCATGATCGAGATGCGTCAGAACCTCACGAGCGTGGTCGAGGACGGTCGATTCAACCCGTGGGAGCGCTGGTGGTGGGGCGCGGCACCGGAAGACGCGAGCGAGCAGACGTTCACGTACCGCAGCGGGATGTGCATCACCGAAGAAGGCTTCATGGCGTTCTTCTGGGGCCCGTCGCTGGGCCCGGAGGCGCTCGGTGCATCGATGATCGCGGCGCGCTGCACGCGCGCGATGCACCTCGACATGAACAACACGCACACGGGGCTCGAGCTCTATCGGCCCGTGCCCGACGCACCGACGCCGTTCGATGCGGCGCCGCCCGCGGTCGCGCACGTCCACGCCGACTACGAGTACGACGGCAGCTTCCCCGGTGCGCCGGGCTATCACTTGCGCGCACGCCGCGCCGTGCGCTCGATGCAGATGCGCTTTCCGCGCTACGTCGAGCGTGACCCGCGCGACTTCTTCTATCTCGTGCTGCGACCCACGCTCCCGGGGCCTGCGCTCGAGGGCGCGACCGATACCGAAGGACGCTTCTCCGTCGCCGGGCTGCCGCATGCGGGCTGGCCGTACGCGTTCGCGCGCGCGCAGGCCGGAGCGAGCTGGATCGTGCGCATCGATCCGCGACGCGCGGTTCCGGAGGCCGTGCGTGCCGAGCGACACCACGAGGTGCTCGCGGGGCTGACGGCCGCCACGTCTGGAGGCGCGAGCGTCATCGCGCGACACGCGTCGGTCGGATGGGCCTTCTCGATCGGCACACCGAGCCCAGACGATCGGGTCGTCGCGAGCGGACGACCACTCGCCCAGCTGCCGAACAGCGGCGCGGCGATCGGCGTCGATCGCGACGGCTTCCTCGTCTACGCGGAAGGCGCGAGCCTCGGAACGCTGCTCGCGCGCGCGGGCGTGACGGATGCGATCGCGCTCGACGAGACGCGCCTCGCAATCGTCGGTGAGGGCGGCGTCGGCGTCGCTCCGGACGGCGAGACCCCGCGCGCGATCGGCGAAGGCGCACCGACGTTCTTCGCGGAGGACGCCGCGAGCGCGGAGGTCATCTTCCCCGACACGCAGCCGATGCCATACGGCCGTTGGCGCGCGCTGCAGGGCGCGCGCGTTCGTTATTTCCCGACCGCCCCGCCGCGCTTCACGCGTCCGACCGACGAAGACGCCGGCGTCGCGCCTTAGTACTCTGCACGATGTGACCGCGCTCGCGATCGAAGAGCCACTGCCTGCGCCGCGTCTCGCGCGCACGCTCGAGCTGCTCGCGATCGGCGGCATCACGTTCTTCCTCTTCCCGCTCGCGTGGCTGCTCCGCGCTTCGCTCGGCCTCGACGAGGCGGAGCTCGCGGTCGGTTTCGTCTGCTTCCACGCAGCGCACTTCCTCAACGATCCGCACTTCGCCGTGACGTACTTCCTCTTCTACGAGGACGCGTCTGCGCGTGGGCGCGGCGCGGGCGTGACGCGGCCTCAGCACGCGCGGTGGCTGGTCGCAGGCGTCCTCGTTCCCGTCGCGCTCGCCACGGTGCTCGCCTACGCGCTCGCCACGCGCGACGCGCAGTCGATCGGGTGGATGGCGCAGGTGATGTACCTGACCGTCGGCTGGCACTACGCGAAGCAAGGGTTCGGCGCGCTCACGGTCGTGACCGCACGACGCGGCATCACGTTCACGGATCGCGAGCGCACGGCGATGCTCGCGCACTGCTACGCGGCGTGGGCGTTCGCTTGGGCGAGCCCGTCGGTTGCTGCGGGCGAGTTCGAGGAGAAAGGCGTCGTGTACTGGGCTCCCGCGCGGCCGCTCTGGCTCGAGCTCGCGACCGGCGCCGTCTTCGCGATCACGACGCTCGCGCTCG
>CAYSCF010000723.1:0-2220 GCA_964429305.1 uncultured Sandaracinaceae bacterium
GAGCAGATAGCGCTGGTTACGGGCGCGCCGCGCCATGGCCGTTCCCCACCGCCCGCGCGGGCCGCTGCTGTTCGAGTGTGCTGTTCACTTATGAGCCGCCCGTCGCTTGCCGCCGAATCCTTCCAGTCTACCCGCTTTCGCGCGCCCCGGCGTCGTCACGCCCCGCATCGCGTACGTCCACCGCTGCGTCGCGGCCGTCGCACGAGCACGCGCCGAAGGTCCCAACCGCAGAACAAGTCTGCGCGCCCATCGCGCCGCTCGTGCACGCGCACGCGCTCGACGCTCCCGGAGTGCATTCCGAAACGGTCTGGGCAGCCGAACACCCCGCCGCGAAGAACAAGACGCACGCGCCGATGCGCACCCACCGGACCGAATCGATTGCCGTCATGGGAACCTCCGTGCTCGAAGCACGTCCGGTGGAGCTCCCCAGCGATCCCCGGACGCCTGGGCGAACGATGCGAGAGCATACTCGAAGCACGTGGGCTGACGACCGCAAACACGGAGCCATTGTCAGCGCATGCGGTTCTTGGGAGCGTAGTCCGCATGAACCAGCCCTCCGGGCATGGTCCGAGGATACGCGAGCGGAACGTTCGCGTCTCGGTGTAGCGAGCAAGCTGCGCGAGCTGGCTCCGGGGGTGCGCACGGGCCCGCTCGTCGCGTTCTCGGCATGAGCTCGGGGCGCGTCGGTCTCGCGGGGGCCGATTGGACGGACCTCTGCCTCGCGGCACGCGCGTGCCGTTCAAGGGAGGTCGAAGTTCTCGTGCGGGTCGGGTGGGCCGCGCGCACGATGCAGCGGCTTGGGCTCACTCCAGAGATAGAGATGCTCGAGCAAACGCCGCACCTCTTCTTCTCCGTCGTGCAGCACCGCGACGAGCTGCCGCAGCCGGTTGGTGTGCCAACCAGGGTGGGAGCAATGCCGTCCCCACGGTGGGCGATGTCGTATCTGCGCGGGCCGATGACGCGCGAGCAGATCCGGAAGGCGAGGGGAGAGCGCGAGGCCGCGTGAGCGGCACGATCCGCGTTGACAGCCGAAGGATGCCGCGGCTCATCCGTGCGCCTGACCCTGGTTGCCTCCTTTCGGCACGGCTTGGCGTGCCGAGTGCGCGCGCCGCCTGCTCGTGTGCCAACCAGGGTGAGAGCCGCACGATGGGCCGCGAGGGCATTCTCGCGATGCTCGAGCCCAGCCTGCGCGCGCTCGGCATGGAGCCCGACGTCGCGAGCCTAGGCGGCGGGCTCGGCCGCAAGGCGGATGCGAGACGCCTCATTGACGCCAGAGTTGGCCTCGCCTATAGACGTATCGTCGAAAAGGAGAGGCTCCCTTGTCTGCGATCAGCCTTGGATACCAACGGTGTGCCCCCTTGTGGGTCGCGCTCTGTCTCGTCGGCTGCTCCTCCGCAGCAGAAGTGCCGTCTGCCGATGCTGGCTCGCTCGACGCGCACGCGACGGATGCCTCTTTCTCCGACGGCGGCATCCTCGATGCGCACGCGACGGATGCCTCTCTCTCCGACGGCGGCTCCGTGGATGCGCGCGCGATCGACGCGAGCTCGCTCGATGCCACCACGAGCTGCGACTGCTCGCGCAGCTGCGTCACGCGCGCGTGCGCGAGCGTGTGTCGTACCGACGCTGGCTACTGCCCCGTCACGCACGTGACCGATCTCGCGACGTACATGCCTGCGCACCTCGCGGTCATGTACTCGATGAGCTGGTTCGGCCTGCCGCGCACGGGTGATCCCGACGGCGCCGGGAGCGACTCGGGCTATGGGAACTGGCGGTGGGGCGGCGGCTGCATCCCCGTCGACGATCCGCGTACGTGCGGCGCGTTCTCGGGTGGAAGCGAGCGCGTGATCGCCTCGCGCCATCGGCTGCTCGCTGGCATCTACTCGTCGACGGGACGCGACGCCGAGAGCCGCGCACGCATCGACCTGATGCTCTCGACGCTTCGGCGCCCGTGCGACGATGGTGCGCGCATCGACGCGTGGTCCGTGCAGATCGACTCGATCCGCTTCTCGTCGCGCCACGTGGCCGAGGGCGGCGCAGGCTTCTCTGCGTCGGCCGACATCGCCTACCGCGCGCTCGTCGCGTTCCTCGATCGCGCCGATGCCGCGGGGATGACGGGCGTGATTCTGCCGTGCGCCGACACCTCATGGTACTGGCACTACGGTGGGCTCACCACGCAGGCGGCGCGGCTCGGCGCGCTCGAAGACGACTTCGTCTACATGC
>CAYSCF010000724.1:0-2214 GCA_964429305.1 uncultured Sandaracinaceae bacterium
GGGCGCAAAGCAGCGCGAAGCTTCATAGCTCTGGAAGCCGAAGAAGCCCTTCAGCGTGTTGTTGTACTGGTAGTCGCCGCGGACGTGCTCGCTGTCGTGCGCCTCGTCGACGCGGGCGAGATAGACCTCGCGTGCCTGCGCGACGCGCTGGACCAGATCGGGCATCTCGATCGGCTGGACCACGCCATTGACGGGCTGCGGCGGCTCGGTCCGGACCTCGACCTCGTGACGCGAGACCGCCGCGTCGAGCAGACGCTTGAGCGACTCGACCACGCGACGCGCCGACTCGGAGAGGTACTGATCGTCGAGGTTCGAGTCGCGAACCGCAGCGTAAGCCTCGGCGGCCGGCTCGTACTGCTCCGACCAGAACAACGCGTCGGCGAGGTTGTACTCGAGCGTGTACGAGTCGGGGCTGTTCGGATACCGCGTGATGAACGTGCGGTACGCGTCGGCTGCGTCGTTGTACTCGGTGATCGCTTGCGTGAGCAGCGCGGCGTCCCGCTCGGCGACGGCTTGCTGCCGATCGTGCGTCGCACGCTGGTGCAGGCGAAGCGCCTGGTTGATGAGCGCGGTCTGAGCGCGGTCCTCGACCGCCTCCTGCTCGCGCGCATGCTCCATGTTCGCGTTCCACCAGTCCGAGCCCTGCCCCATCGCAGCGATCTCGTCTTCGGTCTGCGTCGCATGCGCGATGTCGTTCAGGCGCGTGTACGCGCGCGACACCTGCATGCGGATCTCGCCCGCGCGGAAGTTCAACGGCCAGCGCGAGAGCGCGAGCTGCCACACCTGGATCGCGAGGTCGTAGTGCGCCTCGTCGAAGTACGTCTGGCCGAGCTGGAAGTAGACCTCCGGCGTCCACGGCCGATCCTGCGGCATGAGGCTCGGATCCTGGATGCGCTGGATGCCCGTCGTGGCATCCGGCATCCCGTCCTCGTCCCAGTCGTCGTAGCCGAAGGTGATGCCGAGGTACTGGATCGCTTCCGCACGGAGCTCGGAGCCGGCGCGACCGGTGCGCTCGCGCTCGCTGTCCGACCAGTCGACCAGCATCGAGAAGTGCTGGATCGCCTCCGGGTAGCGGCTCGCGCGGTAGTACGCCCAAGCGACCTTGTAGAGCGCGAGGTTGTAGTTGTGATCCGTCGGGTCGACGAGCACGTGGTTGTACGCACTGATCGCGCGGTCGAGGAAGTGCGGCTGCGGATCGTAGTCGAAGTGGTACTCGCCGATGCGGAGCCACGTCTCGCTCACGAACTCTGCGTCCGGCTGGACCGGCGTGCAGTCCGCGTACGGATCGACGTACGTGTCCGGCGCGGCGGCGGGCGCCGTGCCCATGTCGATGCCGCCGGACGGATGCGACGCAGCGAGCGAAGTGTCGGGCGCAGGCTCGGCCGTGTCGGTGGGCGGCGCCGGCGGACCGGTGTAGTGGAAGCGGTTCGCGCAGACGAGGTTCAGCCAGGCCGAGACGGCCTCGTCGAGCTCGCCCATCTCCCCGAGGCAGTAGCCGATGAGATAGTAGACGCCGTCGGCACGACGGTAGTTCGGGAAGCGCGCGACGAGATCGCGGTACATGCCGATCGTCGCCGAGAAGTCGGGGTGGCCGAGCGCAGCGGCCGCATCCTCCTGCGAGTCCTGGAACGCGATCGCGTCGCGCTCGTAGTAGAGCTCGCCGAGCCGGAACATCGCGTCGGGCGTGTACGTCGGATCGTTCGGATAGGTGCGGATGAAGCGCTCGAAGCGCGCGATCGCGGCGTCACGCGCCTCGTTCTGCAGACGCTCCTCTTCGCGGATCTGACGCGCGTATCCCTGCTCGCGCTCGCGACGCTGGCGCTGGTACTCACGACGGAGGATCGAGTCGATCGCACCGCGGTACGAGGCACCCGCCTTCGTGAAGCGACCGGCCTCGGCCTCCATCTCCTGCAGGGCCGCGATCTGCTCCGCCGACGGCGGCGGACGGTCGTCGTGGATGCGGTGATCGGTCGTGTCGAGGAACGCAGGCAGAGGGACGTCCGTCGCCTGTGCCCACGGCGGCGCCGGGAGGCCCGAGTCCGCGGTGGAGACGCTGCTCGTCGTAGGCGAGACACCCGCATCGACGCCGGTGACGCCCGCATCCTGCGCGTGCGCGGCGCACGGAGCCGCCAGCGCGAGCGCGAAGAGACACAGAACGCGCTTGTCGGTGGTCATTCGAGACCTCCGCTCGGATCGGATGCGTCCGAGAGATCG
>CAYSCF010000725.1:0-2208 GCA_964429305.1 uncultured Sandaracinaceae bacterium
GCGGCGTCGACCGACGAGACCGGCGAGGGCGACTGGACGCTCGAGCGTCGCGTTGGCGAGGTCGATGCCGCTGCGCCCTGGGCGCCGAGCGTGCTCACGCGCTGGCACCACCTGCTCACGACCTACACCGAGGGGCCCGACCTCTCGAACACCATCGCCGGCGCGACGACGATCGTCCTCACGAGCGGCAGCAACACCGTGTCGGGCACCGTCACGACGCCGTCGGACGGCCAGGACAACTTCCTCGTCCAGGTGCCGACCGGCGCCAATCTCACCGCGGTGTCGCTGACGTTGAACACCGGCGGCAGCTTCAACGGCTCGGTCACGTTCAACCTCAACGAGAACCGGACGAGCTCGGGCGCCTTCACGGTCGGCCTGCCGCTCGGCCCCGGCTCTTACTACGTCCAGGTCATCGCGAACTTCTCGGTCGGCAACGCGTGGTCGATGACCTTCACCGTCGCGGGCGCCGCGCCCGTCTGCGGCAACGGTCTCGTGGAAGGCACCGAGCAGTGCGACGACGGCAACTCGACGCAGTGCGACGGTTGCTCGAACACGTGCACGAACGTTCTGAACGGCTGCTTCATCGGCGGCGCCTGCATCGCCGACGGCACGCTCGACCCCGCGAATCAGTGCGCCGCGTGTCGCCGCACGGTGTCGCGCACCGTGTACTCGCCCGTGGTGGCGGGGACCGCGTGCGACGACGGCCAGTACTGCACCATCTCCGACGCATGCAATGGCGCCGGCGTCTGCGCGACCTCCGCGCGCAACTGCGCCGACACGCTCGCCTGTACGAGCGACTCGTGCAACGAGACGTTCGATCGCTGTGATCACCCGGTGACGAGCGGCTGCTTGATCGGTGGCGCCTGCATCGCGGATGGCTCGCTGAATCCCGCCAACGCGTGCACGCACTGTGCGGCGGCGATCTCGACCACGACGTACGTGCCGACTTCGGCGGGCTCCGCGTGCGACGACGGGATGTTCTGCACGGTCGGCGACGCGTGCAACGGCGGAGGCACCTGTGCGGCCGGCCCGCGCGACTGCACGGACACGCTCTCGTGCACGACGGACTCGTGCAACGAAAGCATGCATGCGTGCGTGCATCCGCTGGCGATGGGCTGTCTGATCGGCAGCGCGTGCATCCCGAGCGGGGCGGCCGATCCGACCAATCCGTGCATGAGCTGCAACCCCGCGACGTCGACGACGGCGTACACGCCGACGGCGTCCGGCGTCACGTGTGACGACGGTCAGTTCTGCACCGTCTCCGACGCGTGCAACGGTACGGGCACCTGCGCCGGAACCGCGCGCGACTGCAGCGACTCGCTCTCGTGCACGACCGACTCCTGCAACGAAGGAGCGCACGCGTGCGCGCATCCGGTGACCAGCGGCTGCTTGATCGGCGGCGCTTGTATCGCCGACGGCGCGGCCGATCCCACGAACGGGTGCCGCGTGTGCACGCCGGGCACCTCGACGAGCGCGTACTCGTCCGCCGCTTCGGGAGCCACGTGCGATGACGGGCTCTTCTGCACGACCGCGGACGCGTGCAACGGCTCGGGTACCTGCGCCGGCACGGCGCGCGACTGCAGCGACACGTCGGCCTGCACGACCGATGCGTGCGACGAGGCGCACGGGATGTGCACCTCGACGCCGATCGCCGGATGCGGCGATGCTGGCGTCGACGCGGGCTCGGACGCCGGCGCCCAGGATGGCGGCACGACCAGCGATGGCGGTGTGCTGACGGACGCAGGCGTCGCGAACGACGCTGGCGCGCTCCGGGACACGGGCGCCCGCGACGCGCGGGTCACGGCGGATGGCAGCGCGGCGGACGGATCGCTGGACGACGCGGGCGTCGCGCCGGTGTCGTCGGGCGGCTGTGGCTGCCGCGTCGGCGGGACCTCTTCGCCGCTGGCGCCGAGCGCGCTCCTCGCACTCCTGGCGATGGTCGTGATCCGCCGCCGCGCTCGCCGAGGCTGAGTCAGCGCGACGAATCCGTCGCAGGGGGACACGGCGCGTAGCCGACGCGGGGGGTCGGCGCGTCGATGTGGTGGTACTCGCGCCCGCTGTGCGCGCCCCAGAGCCCGTCGCCACGGTGCGGAACGGTGACCGGCTCGAGCTCTGCCGCGAGCTCGCGCGCTCGCTCGATCCCGCCGAGCATCTCCACACACTCGCGCCGCATCGGGGCACCTGGCTCGAGCTCGGGCGCGTCGTCGA
>CAYSCF010000726.1:0-2203 GCA_964429305.1 uncultured Sandaracinaceae bacterium
TGGTAAGGAAGAACGCATGAACCGGACATCCGGATGGCACGCGGCGGCGCTCGCGTGTCTCGTGGCCCTCGCCTTCACGATCGATCACGGGCACGCCCAAGCACCGGCGGCGCATCAGGCGCTCGCGGCTCGGCTCGCCTCGCTCGTGTCCGCCGCCGGTCTCGGCGAGCAGGTCAGCGTCGCGGTCGTCGATACGCACGATTCGAGCGTGATCTTCGGGCACCAGCCCGACCTCGCGCTCAACCCGGCGTCGAACATGAAGCTCGTCACTGCCGCCGCCGCGCTCGCGACCCTCGGCAGCGACTTCCGCATGCACACGGGCCTCTACGGCCACGTCGAGGACGACGCCGTGACCGGCGGCCTCGTGCTCCGCGGCTTCGGCGATCCGTCGCTGCGTCAGGCGGACCTCGTCGAGCTCGCGCGCGACCTCGCGGATCACGGAGTGCGAACCGTCGACCGCGTGATCGTCGACGGCACGTACTTCGACGGGCAGTACCTTCCACCGGCGTTCGAGCAACAGCCGGGCGAGGTCGCGTCGTTTCGCGCGACGACCGCGGCCGTTTCGATCGATGCGAACGCGTACACGCTGCGTGTGCTGCCCGGGGCGAGCGTCGGCGCACCGGCGCGCGTGCGGCTCGACGGCGCTGGGTACTTCGACGTCGACAACCAGCTCACGACGAGCGACGGGAGCTCGAACGTGATCGCCGATCAACGCGCCGCGGGTGAGCGCCTGCATCTCGGGCTGCGCGGCACGATCCCGCTCGGGATCACCGGGGCGTCGTACCGTCGGCGCATCGAGACGCCACTGCCGTGGGTCGGTCACGTGCTCGTCGATGCGTTGAGCGCCGCGGGCATCCGCGTCGCGGGCGGCGTATCGATCGCGAGCAGCGCACCGGTCGCCGGCCTGCTCGCCGATCACGTCTCGCCGCCGCTCTCGCAGCTGATCCTCCCGATGGGCAAGCAGAGCGACAACTTCACGGCCGAGATGATCTTCCGCGTGCTCGGCGCCGAGCGCCGTCGTCCGGGCAGTGCCGCGACCTCCGTCGAGGTGGTGCAGAGCTTCCTCACGAGCACGGGCATCGCCGAGGGCCACGTCTCCGTCGTCAACGGGTCGGGCCTCTTCCAAGGCAATCGCATCGCGGCCGGCGATCTCGCGCATCTGCTGGCCTGGGTCTATCAGAGCCCGGCCATCCGCGACGAGTACGTGGCATCGCTCGCGATCGGCGGCGTGGACGGCACGCTCGAGAATCGCCTCCACGATCTGCCCGCGCCGCGGATCGTACGCGCGAAGACGGGGACGCTCGACAACGCGATCGCGCTCAGCGGCTACGTGCTCGGACGCACGCCGGGCGATGCGATCGCGTTCTCGGTCCTCGTCAACGGCGGCGGCCACGGACCGGCACGGGCCCTCTGCGACGACGTCGCGCGCGCGATCGCCGACGATCTCTGGGGCACGCACTGATCTTCGACGCGCGGGTGTACGATCGCCGGATGCGTGCGGCCTGTGTCGTCTTCTGCTCGCTCCTCGCTGGCATCGTCCACGCGCAAGAGCCCGCGTCGACCGCGCGCGAGCGGGCGATGTCGAACGACGAGACGACGGCCGCGATCACGCTCTACTCCGTCGGCGGCGCCGGTCTGCTCGCTGGCGCGATCATGCTGCCGATCGGCATCTTCGATCTGAACGGCATCAGTTGTTCCGGCTCCGCGTGCGACGACGGCGCCGCGCTCTACTGGGCAGGGATCACGACGCTCGCTCTCAGCGGCATCGCCGTTCTGATCGCGGTCGGGCTCACCATCGACGCCGCGCTCCGCAACACGCGGCTCGACGCGCACGTCGCGCTCGGGCCGCGCGGTCTCGAGCTACGCTGGTAGAGACGAAGAAGGCGCGAAGCTCTCGCTCCGCGCCTCAGTCTTCGTCACTCTTTGATCTGCCGGAGGCGTCGAAGACGCGACGCTTCGTGTCGCGGCTTCACTCTTTGATCTGCCGGAGGCGTCGAAGACGCGACACTTCGTGTCGCGGCTTCACTCTTTGATCTGCCGGAGGCGTCGAAGACGCGACACTTCGTGTCGCGGCTTCACTCTTTGATCTGCCGACGGATCTTCGCGAGCGCCTGCTCCTGGAGCTGACGAATGCGCTCGCGCGACAGGTTGTACTTGTCGCCGATCTCCTTGAGCGTGAGCTCGTCCTCGTCGTCGAGGCCGA
>CAYSCF010000727.1:0-2195 GCA_964429305.1 uncultured Sandaracinaceae bacterium
GCGGACGAAGATGCCCTGCGGTGATCCGATGCGGCGGAGCTGCCCACCGCCGATGGCGACGCTGCGTCGCGTGATGATCTCGCCGAGCACCTCGCGACCGCCGAAGCGCTCCTCGTACTCGTCGCCTTCTTCGTAGCGGTAGTAGAGGCGCGAGACCGGCGCATCACGCCAGTCGACGATCCGCACGTTGGTGCGCGGCTCGAGGTACGTCGCCTTGCCGATCAAGACCTCACGGCGTCGGCCTTCGCCGCCCGACGCGGGAGCCTCCGAGAGCACCATGCGACCGAAATAAGGAGAGAGCGGATCGACCGCTCCCTCGACGACCTTGCCGCGGCGCGCGGCCACCTCCGTGAGACGCTCCATCTCTTCGATGAGCGGCGGCACGTCCTCGAGACGCGCTTCCTGGATCTGATCGCGCAGCGAGATCATCTCGGCATCGAAGTCGAGCGTGTCGTCGTCGTTACGCGGCATGAGCTTGCGCGCCGCGAGGTGCTTCTGGATGCGCCCGAGCGAGCGCTCCTCTTCGGCGATGATGCGCGCCTGCTCCATCTCCGGGCTGCCGTCCGAGTCGCGGTCGAACCCGAGCGCTCTTCGATCGATTCCGCCGCTCGGTGTCACGTCGATTGCCATCAGCGAATGCCCCCAACTCGTTTGATCGCGTACACGCCCTTCGCTTCCGCGATGGGCTCTGCATCCCCGTCGTGTGTGACCACGACATTCACGACGGCCACGCGATTCCCGACGCGCAACACGTGACCGGTGGCCACGACCGTCTCGGCCCGACCGGGCCTCAGGTAATCCACGCGCAGATCGATGGTCGAGACGCGGTCCTGCGCGCCGACCTGCGTCCACGCCGCCGCGCCGCCGCACGTGTCCGCGAGCGCCGACACCACGCCGCCGTGCAGCGCGGGTCGATCGGAGTCGCCGATCAGCTCGGGACGAAAGGGAATCTCGAGCACCGCGGTGCCTCGCGCGACGTGGCGGACGCGCAGGCCGAGCACCCGATTGAACGGGATGTGCTCGTCCATGAGCTTGCGGACGAACGCGAACCGCGCCGCCTCGTCCTCCACCGTCTCGATGCTCGGTTCCGCCATGAAAAAAGCGGAGACTAGTAGCATGTGGGTCCGGGCCCGCAACGGAGGCCCGAGCCTTCGGTCAGGCGCAAACGCGGTGAAATACGCCTCGTTCTCCCGTGAGCGGAGGGTGAGTCAGAAGAAGCACCAACCTTCACCGCGGTAGGTCGGGGAGCGACCGGCGATTCGGGCCTTCGAAAAGAGCACATGCTCGCGGAACCGCTCGGCAATCTCGCCCGACTTGGCAGGTCGGAACAGGACCGGATCGCCGACCGCCGGGACGTGGGCAGCGCGCCCGACCTCGAGGGGTGTCTGCACCTCTCCTGCCGCCTCGCGTGCCACGTAGGTGAGACCTTCGGGAAGGACCGGTTTCGGCAGGCGATCGAGCGCTGGCGGCCCCGAAGCGACGTATCCGCCGCCGCGACAGGTCACGTGATCGCGATCGGGGACGCGGCAAGTCTCGAGCGCGATGAAGAGCGCCGGCTCGTAGCGATCGGCGGTGAAGTGATCGAACAGGTGCGCGCAGAGCAGGCCCGAGCCGATGGTGCCCTCGGTCGTCGACGGATCGCCGAGCGTCGCGGTCACGCTCCCGCTGCCGCCTCCGTTCACGATCGGTGGGAGCAGCGAGGCGCGCTGCAGGGCGTAGACCGTCTCGGCGCGCAGCTCGGCGACGCGCGGCCAGGCGGTGCGCTTGAACGCGCGCATCGCGAGGCTCTCGTCGGAGATGCCGGCGATGTGCGCCTCGTATCCCATCAGCGCAGCGAGCTTCAGCGAGGGCCGCGTCGCGATGGAGCGTGCGAGCGCGAGCACGGCCTCGGGCGTGCGCAGGGGGCTGCGGCGCGGACCGAGATGCACGTCGGCGCGAACGTTCGGTCTGAAGGAGACGTCGAGCTCGATGGCGACGCTCAGCGTCACGCCGCGCGCGGAGGCGACGGCTTGGATCGCATCGAGATGCGCCTGCTCGTCGACCATGAGCGTGATCGCATCGGGCGCGCGCGTCGCGACGGAGTCGAGCGCGCGCCGATCGACGGACGGATACGCCACGAGGATGTCGTGATGTCCGCGACCAGCGAGGAGCAGGTGTTCGTATTTGGTTTTTGTTTGGATAGAGTGTATATTGTG
>CAYSCF010000728.1:0-2193 GCA_964429305.1 uncultured Sandaracinaceae bacterium
ATCGCGGAGTTCTCGTGAATTACCTGAGCCCCGCCGAGCTTGAGTCGCTTCAGACGGTGACGAGATGAAGACGGACGGGACGGTTCTCAGTACGGGCACGAGCGCTCAGGACGTCAGCGATATCGCGGTCCGACGCTCGCAACTCGCGGCCCCGGGCGTCGCGTATCGGATCTGCACCCGCTGTGTCATGGACACCAGCGATCCCGACATCACGTTCGACGCCACAGGGACGTGCAGCCACTGCGCGATGTACGACCAAGTGATGCGGGACGACCCGTTCAGGGACCGCGCGTTTCGGCAACGGTCGCTCGAGCAGAAGGTCGACGAGATCCGGCGTGCCGGTCGCGGCAAGGACTACGACTGCATCATCGGTGTCAGCGGCGGCGTCGACAGCACCTACGTGGCTTGGAAGGTGAAGGAGCTGGGTCTGCGGCCGCTCGCCGTTCACTTGGACAACGGATGGGACGCCGAGCTCGCGGTCCACAACATCCAGAAGGTTCTTGGCAACCTCCAGATCGATCTCGTCACCCACGTGCTCGACTGGGACGAGTTTCGGGATCTGCAGCTCGCGTTTCTCCGCGCCTCGACCCCAGACTCCGAGATCCCCAGCGACCACGCGATCATCACGTCGGTCTTCCAAGCTGCGTGGAAGCATCGAATTCCATATCTCGTGATGGGCCACAACAAGGCAACGGAGCTCGTGCTGCCTGCCGGCTGGTCGCAAGGTCACTTCGACTGGGTCTACATCAGCTCGGTCCATCGCCAGTTCGGGACGCGACCACTGAAGACGTTCCCGCATCTCGCGCCACCCCAGTATCTCCGCTACCGGTGGTGGTACAAGAATCGGTCCGTCGCCATCCTCGACTACATGGACTACAGCAAAGCCGAAGCGATGGACGTGCTGCAGAACAAGCTCGGATGGCAGTACTACGGAGGCAAGCACTACGAGTCGATCTACACGCGCTTCTTCCAGGGGTACATCCTTCCGACCAAGTTCGGATTCGACAAGCGCCGCGCACACCTGGCCAATTTGGTCCTGTCGCGCGAGATGACGCGTCCGCAGGCACTCGCAGAGCTCGTGAAGGATCCGTACCCGTCCGAGGCGATGAAGCGCGAGGACCGCGACTACGTCATCAAGAAGCTCCAGATCACCGAAGAGGACTTCGAGGGCATCATGCACGCGCCCACGAAGCGCTACGCGGATTACCCGTCGCTCTACACTTCTCCCCTCTACCGTAGCGCCCGCGCCGTGTACCGCGGCGTCCGACGTCTGATCCCGCGTCGTTGAGCGTGGCCACCCGCAAGCTCATCACGGTCGTCGGTGCGCGACCGCAGTTCATCAAGGCGTCCGCTCTCTCTCGGGCGCTTCGTGGACATTCTCGGATCGAGGAGCGACTCGTTCACACGGGGCAGCACTACGACGCCGACATGTCAGCCGTGTTCTTCGAGGAGCTCGACATTCCCGAGCCTGCCCGCCATCTCGGTGTCTCGGGGGGCACGCACGGTGAGCAGACCGGTCGGATGCTCGAGCAGGTCGAGCGGGTCTTGCTCGAAGAGAAGCCGGCCGGAGTCCTCGTCTACGGGGACACCAACTCGACACTCGCGGGCGCTCTCGCCGCAGCCAAGCTGCACGTGCCGGTTTTTCACGTCGAGGCCGGTCTGCGGTCGTTCAATCGAAAAATGCCGGAAGAGGTGAACCGCGTTCTGACGGATCACGTCGCGACGGCCTTGCTCTGTCCGACTCGAACGGCCGTGGAGAACCTCGCCAACGAAGGGATTCGCGACGAGGTACACCTGGTCGGCGACGTCATGTACGACGTCACTCTCGGGATCGCCGAGAGCGCCGACACCCGCTCCAAGTTTCGCACCTCGAATCTGGGTGATCGCCAGTTCGTCCTCGCGACGATGCATCGCGCCGAGAACACGGACGACCCGACCCGGCTGCGCGCGGTCCTGGCCGCGCTCGGCGTCATCGCGCGACGTCTCCCTGTGGTCTTCCCGATGCACCCACGCACGCGCGAGCGTATGGCACGTGCCGAGCTCGAGCTCCCGGGCGGTGTCGAAGCCATGGCGCCGCTGGGATTCGTCGACATGGCCTGGTTGGAGCGTCACGCCGCGGCGATCGTGACCGACTCCGGCGGTGTTCAGAAGGAAGCATACTTCCACCGAACGCCGTGCGTGACCATCCGAACC
>CAYSCF010000729.1:0-2185 GCA_964429305.1 uncultured Sandaracinaceae bacterium
TCACAGCCCGCGAGCTGAGGACTCGAGAGCCGTCCCAACATGCAGTAGGGGTCGGCGAGGAGAACGCCCCCTGTCGCTCGCGAGCGGAGAGGGAGTGAGGACGATCCGCCGGCGACGATGAGGCGGCCGCTCGTGATGCGCCGTGTCGCTCGCGAGCGCAGCGAGACGGAGCCGGGGTGAGGAGCATCCGATTGACTCGGTGCGACGAGGGGCGCGCTCAGCGCCCCTGAGGCTCAGTGCAGCGTGTGCTCGCGTCCTTCGTGGACGACGCGCGGCACGCCGTCGTCGCGCAGCGCCGGATTCGCCGTCGCTGGATCGTCGCTCGTCGCGCGATCGGCTTCCGCATCGGCCTCTCGCCACATGCCGTCGAGCTCGGCCTTCGCGCGTGCGAGGCGTGCAGCCTCTTCGCGTGCCTCCTCGGCCTCCCAGCGCGCCAGCGTTCGCGCGACGTCCTTGCGCTTGCGACGGTAGGCCATCACGAGCAGCACGAGCACGACGAGCCACGCGAAGCTCGATCCCAACAATAGCGGCAGCGCCGCGTAGCGACGCCCGAGCTCGCCGCGCCAGTCGATCTCGAGCTGGCCGATCCCCGCGCTGTACGTCTGCGAGATCGCCTCTTCGAAGTCCTGGCCGCGGTTCATCCGCTGCACGAGCCGCCGAACCTCGCTCGCGCCGCCGTCGCCGTGGGTGAAGAGCCAGCCGACGAAGTCCGCGCTCTCCGCGTACGCGAGATCCACCGCGTGCGGTCGATCGGGGAAGCGCCCGTCGAGATCGTCGAGCGGGATCAGCGTGCCTCGCACCGTCGCTTCCCAGAGCGTGCGCACGCGATCGAGGCTGCGCTCACGCGCCTCGTGGATCGCCAGGCCCTCGTCGAACCAGAGCGGCGTGCTGCCGTTACCGAGCGCGCGATGCAGCGAGAGATGGCTCCACTCGTGGACGAGCACGCGATCGACCGGCGGTCGCTCCCACGTGCTCGGCGCCGTCAGCGTCAGCAGGATGAGCGAGAGACGCGGGTAGGTGACGCCCACGGCATACGCCGGCGGCGGCGCTTCCGGCGGCGCGAGCGAGCGCATCTCGTCGGGGTTCGTGCCGACGCGGATCAGCACGGGCCCGCTCTCGGCGCCGAGATCGTTCGTGACACGCACGCGATCGCTGGCCGTCTGGCTCTGCACCAGCTCCACGAGCTCGCGCGCATCGTGCGGGAACTGCCAGGTCACATCGCCGTCGTGGATCTCTTCGAACCCCTCGGGCAGCGCCGGGACCGACGGCGCGTCGAGCAGGTCCGGTGCGTGCTGGGCGCTCACGCGCGGCGCCATCGTCAGCACCGCGAGAATCCCGAGCAGCACTGCAAAGAGACGTGTCAGCACACGGTTCCTAGTTCGGGCCGGCCTCGAATCGTAGCACCGGAGCCGGCGTGGAACTGTTCTGCGTCGCGAGAACGATGAAGACGACTGCCCCGACGAGCAGGGCGCCAGCCGCGAAATAGGGCCAATACTGCTCGAAGAAGTCCGGCTGGTGCTCGGGCGTCGCGTCGGGCGCGATGGCCTCTGGCGGGACGGCCGTGGCGGGATCGACCACGGGCGCGGGAGCCGGCGGCGGCGTCGCGGTCATCTCGGCCTCGGTCAGCGGCCGTGCGGCTCTTCGTGCACGACGGACGATGAAATGCCGCGCCTCTGCGTCGTCGATCGGCGAGAGCGCGATGACACCGTCGTAGAACGAGCGCCGCAGCACGTCGAACGCGGTGGCCGACGGTGTCCCGTGCGATGCGCGCACGACGAGGACGAGATCGGCGCTCGCGAGCTCGCCTAGGATCGTCAGCACGGTGAGGTCGCGCGCTTCACCGAGGCCGAGGCGGCGCCGCTCGGAGCGCACTTCGTCGAGCCCGTCGCCGGTGCCTTCGCCGCGAAGAGCCGCGCGCATCGCCGGATCGCTCGGCATCGTCACGTCAGGCTCGGCGGCGAGCACGGTCTCGAGCGAGGTCGCTGCCGCGATCGTCGTCGGATCCGGATCGCCCGCGATCACGATCACGACCTTGGGCGGACGCGCGGGCTCGGCCGGCGGCTCGGTGGCTGGCTCGGTCGTCTCCGTAGGCAGCGCCTCGTCGATCGGCGGCGGCGTCGCTTCACCCGGCGCGGGCTCGGCGGCCACCTCGTCCTGCGCGCACACCGGCACGCTCGCGCCGAGC
>CAYSCF010000730.1:0-2172 GCA_964429305.1 uncultured Sandaracinaceae bacterium
CCCGATCGACTCTCGATGCCGATCGTCGCTCGATCGCTGACCGTGATCGCCCCTCAGTACGACACGACGTCGCCCGATCCTCGCTTCGGTCCGGACTTCACGCCGACATGCGATCTCTCCGTCACGGGTAATCCGTACGGGTACGGCCTCTGTCTTCCCAGCGCGGTTGCCGAGTCGGCGGCGCCGTCGCCGACCGTGCTGCGTGGCGTGTTCCTCGTCGTGGCCGGCGCGGACGGAGCGCTCCGCTTCGTCGACATCTACGATCTCGATGCGCCCTGTCGCGGTCGATCCTTCGGCAGCATTCCCGTCACGGTGGGCACGGACGGAGTGCTCTCCGACGCGTGCATCAATCCGACGGTCATCGGCGACGACGCGGTGTACATCCGGCGCCATCGGCCGCGCTCGCAGCAGATCCTGACGACGTTCCTCGACACGACGATCGGGCCGACGGTGTACTTCGCGAGCGGCGGCAACACCGCGCTCGACACGAACGGGCGCCCGGTGGGCGAGCCCCCGCACACGCCGTGCACGGCTCAGAGCGCGTGCTCGTCGGCGGAGATCTGCAACTTGGTCTCGATGCAGTGCGAGTCGGAGAGCCAGCTGCCCGAGCTTCGCCCGCTGGATCCGCCCACGTGCCCGGACAATCTCTCACCGGTCTGGCCGTCCACGCCCGACATGGGCGGGCCCGTCTACTGCAGCCTCGTCGATCCCTTCGCCGTCATCGGCGAGACGTGGAGCGCGACGTACGAGGGGACGATCCCCGGCACGTTCACCGCGAGCGCGAACCCGCGCTTCGACGATCCGGTCCACCGCTCGCATTTCAGCGGCGACTTCGACACGCGCCTCGATTATTGCCAGCTCGGCGTGATCGGGCGTGTCGAGGCCGAGGCGGCCCAACGGGACACGCATTTCACTGGTGCGCCCGAAGCCCTCCCGGCGAGCGACGGCGACATGCTCGCGATCACCGGCGTGATGCTCGAGGCGACGCTCGACTCGAGCCTGAAGTGCCGCCGCGTGGTGGACATCGACCAGACCGGCCAAGCGCAGCAGCCGGTGCTGGTTCGCATCCAGAGCGCGTACACGTCACCGATGGGGATCATGGCGCCCTACACGGGACGCCTCCACGTCGATCCTCTTGCGGCGCTCGAGGATCGCGCGTTTCCCGACGTGGATCGCCCGTGCACGACGGACGCGAACTGCGCGAGCGCGACGAATCCGCACGACACCTGCGACGTGGCGGCGGGCCACTGCATCTTCGTTCCGACGGTCAGCGATGCCGTCGACTGCTACGGCGACACGCTGCTCACGATCGACGTGCGCTCCTACCAGGCGTTCACCGTGAGCGGCACGCGCTCGGGCTTCCACACGCGCGTGGCGCCCGACACCGACGGCACATGCCACTTCGACTACATGCTGCCGCGGCTGCGTCAGGGTCACGCGTACAACGACCAACTCTTCCACAACGGCCGGGTCGCGTTCATCCCGACGGCGACCGGCGCGCGCACGATCGCCAATCAGCTCGCCGAGATCCGCATGGTGCTCACCAACGGGCCATCGCAGCTCGGCATCGATCTCTCGCTCTCGACGACCGGCGCCCGCTCGCTCGCGCTGCCGACGGGTGTTCGCTACTCGAACGAGATGTGGGCGCTCTACGCGATCGAGACCGAGCGTCGCGGCCTGGTCGAGATGACGCTGCGCCCGCTCTCGGTGACGCAGACCGCGTATCAGTGAACGTGGCGCGGGCTCGCGCAGCGTCAGGCCCGACGAAGCCCAAGGCAGGCAAGGGCACGCAGTCGCCTGCGATGCAGCAGTTCTTCCGGAGCAAGGAGCAGTATCCGGACGCGCTGCTCTTCTTCCGGATGGGCGACTTCTACGAGCTCTTCCACGACGACGCCGTCGTCGCGGCGCGCGCGCTCGATCTCGTGCTCACGTCGCGACAGAAGACGGAGGAGGGCGAGGACATCCCGATGTGCGGCGTGCCGCATCACGCGGCCACCGGCTACCTCGCGCGCCTGCTGGAGAAGGGATTCAAGGTCGCCATCTGCGAGCAGATGGTCGATCCGAAGACCGTCAAGGGCATCGTGCCCCGCGAGGTCGTCCGGGTCGTCACACCGGGGCTCGCGCTCGATCCCGACACGCTCGACGCGCGCGCCGACAACCTGCTCGGCGTGC
>CAYSCF010000731.1:0-2144 GCA_964429305.1 uncultured Sandaracinaceae bacterium
GACGCGGCGCTCGCCCATGCCCTCCGGTCTCCCGACCGCGGGGCCGCCGTTCGTGCGGTGCTGGACACCGAGCTCTCGGACCTCTCGGACGTCTCGGCGATCACCGTGCACGACGAGGCGGGCTCGGAGATCGCCACCGTGGGCCACGACGACGACGACGTCGATTACCTCTCACGCGAGGAAGAGCGCGCGATCGACGTGGACGGCGCGCGCTACGTCGTCGTCGTCACCGTCCGCACGCCGCGCGCGCCGTTCCAGGCCTATCTGGAGGCCGGCGAGACGATCGACGAGTACCGATACTTCGCGGTCGAGGCCGGCTATTTCCCGACCGCGTACCTGGTCGTGTACATCAGCTTCCTGCTCGCCGCGATCGTCGTCGCCCTCGCGGTCGGCATCGTCGCCGCACGCCGCGTCACACGCCGCGTCGTCGTGCTCGCCGAGGCGACGCGCAAGGTCGGTCGCGGTGATCTCAACATCGAGATCCCGACCGATGAGGCCGACGAGGTCGCCGAGCTCGTCGACTCCTTCAACACGATGGTCCGCGACATCCGCAGCTCGCGCGATCGCATCGAGTACTTGCAGCGCATCGGCGCGTGGCAAGAGGTCGCGCGTCGTCTGGCGCACGAGATCAAGAACCCGCTCACGCCGATCCAGCTCGCGGTCCAGGAGATCCACCGCAAGTACGAGGGCGACGATCCGAAGTTCAAGAAGACGCTCGACGACGCCAAGGGCATCGTCGAAGAAGAGGTCGAGACGCTGCGGCGGCTCGTCTCCGAGTTCAGCAGCTTCGCGCGCCTGCCCGTCCCCGACGTCGCACCGGGAGAGCTGAGCGCGCTCGCGACCGAGTGGACGCGCACGATGGATCCCGCGGCGATGGTGCTCGAGGGCATGGCGATGGGGACGATCACGCTCGACGTGCACACGCGGGAGCCGCTGCCGGTGATGCTCGATGCGCAGATGCTGCGGCGCTGCGTCGACAACCTCGTGCGCAACGCCGTCCAAGCGATCGCGGAGCACGGCGGCGACGGTCACGTGATCGTCGAGACACGCCGTGACGACGAGGACGCGATCCTCGAGGTCCGCGACGACGGTCCCGGCGTGCCCGACAAGATGCGCGAGCGCGTGTTCGACCCCTACTACACGACCAAGAGCGAAGGCACCGGCCTGGGCCTCGCGATCGTCAAGAAGATCGTGCTCGAGCACGGCGGCTCGATCGCGTGCGTGAGCGCGCCCGAGGGTGGCGCTTGTTTCCGGATCCGCTTGCCGCTGCGCTCCGAGCGCCCCATCAAGACATCGTGACCGATGAACACGACCGGAATGGTCCGCGAAGCAGACCCGACCCAATTGTGTCGGCCCGGCTCGCCGGGCACTCCGGTAGTGATCGAAAGACGCTGCTCCAAGCCGCAGGCATCGGCGCCCTCGTCTTCGCGGTGGTGATGGCGTTCGGTGGACCTCGCATGATGGGCGGGGACGGAACGTCGAGCCCGCTCGTCGGCCACACGGCGCCCGAGCTCACGGCCGACGTCGTGGCCGGAGAAGGAACCGGCGATCGCGTCACGCTCTCCGAGCAGCGCGGGCACGTCGTGATGCTCGACTTCTGGGCGAGCTGGTGCCCGCCGTGTCGCGAGTCGATCCCGATCTTGGGGCGCATCGCGGCACGTCATCCGGAGCTACGCGCGTATGCGGTCAACGTGGAGGCCGATCAGACGAGCGCGCGCGTGGAAGCCGCCGCCCGCGCGCTGCACGTGATGATGCCGACGCTCCACGATCGCGAGTACCAGTCCGCAGGCGCATTCGGCGTCGAGGCACTGCCGACGCTGATGCTCGTCGACCGAGAAGGCATCGTGCGTCGCGTGGAGACCGGCGTGCCGGACGAGGCGCAGATGTAGGGCTGGATCTCAGCGCTCTTGCTCTGACCCACGTCGGAGCCGTTTCCGTTCCGAGCGGCCGTTTGACCGGAGCTGCAATAGCCGCTATGCTCGGCGCCTCTCGCCGTTTTCTACACACCGGCGAGAACTGTCGAGCGGGCGCACCGGGGGTGAGCTCGCCGTAGAGCTTGGTCTTTCCGGAGGTTTCCCGAGTGCAGCAGCAGCAGCAGGCGCAGCAGCTCGATCAGCGGCTCTCGGTCCTCAAGGCTCTCATGG
>CAYSCF010000732.1:0-2132 GCA_964429305.1 uncultured Sandaracinaceae bacterium
GACCGCGGAGTACGCCGCGCGGAGCTCCCTCTCCGCGGATCGCTCGCGGGCATGCGGCCGAAATTCAAAATAGCTAGGGCTATTTTGAACGCTGTGACCAGAAATACGTTCAACGCGGCGCGCTCCGACGTTGGTTCCATGACCGCTCGGGTCGGCCTCGCGCGCAATGATCGCGGCGCAGTACGCGTGACCGTATCCGATGCACCGCCACGGTGGTTGCGCGCCGCACACGACGAAGTGATCTCGTTGCCCGTCCGCGCGAGCGCGTGGTGCGCGCGTAGCGCGTACCCGAGACGCCGCGTAGCCGCCGGGCGGGATCGTGAGCGGACCGAGCTCGGCCTCGAGCTCGGCCGGTCGAGCTTGGCGCGCGTCGCGGGCCAGTACTTCGGGGCGAGATCGAGGAAGCGCTCGCGCGGCCAGTGCGGCAGCACTCGGAAGATGTCGGGCAGGTACTCCTCGGGATCGAGGTCATGCAGCTTCGCGCTCGCGCCGATCGAGAGGAGGTTGGCAGTCGTCTGCGCGTGATCGTCGCTGCCGACGAAGAGCCAGTTCTTGCGCCCGATGGCCACGCGCCGCAGAGCGCGCCTCAGGCAAATCCGCAAGGAGCTGCTCCGGCGACGCCACCTGCCCGTGCCTGTGCAGGGGCAGAAGATCGAGGCCGTGGTCCGCGGCTACTTCGCGTACCACGCCGTGCCCACGAACGTCGGGCGGCTCGGCAGCTTCCGCAAAGACGTCATCCGGGCCTGGCACCACGCGCTCCGGCGCCGCAGCCAGCGCTCGACGACGACGTGGGAGCGGATGTTTCGCCTCGCTGAACGATGATCCCGAACGGCCGTGTGCTCCATCCATATCCCTGGGAGCGTTTCGACGAGCGAACCCGAGGCAGGAGCCGAGTGCGGTAGTCCCGCATGCTCGGATCTGTGCGGGGCGCGGCCCGAACCGAAAGGCGAGGGCCGTCCGTACCGCGATCGTCGGTCGCGTCACCGCACAGTGATGGGTCTTCGACGTGCAAGACGGCCACAGCCGATGGATCGAAGCGTCGATGGAACGAACGCCGCGCACCGAAACGCTCGGCGTCCTCAACAAGGTCTACGCCTGAATGCTCCAGCCGCACGAGTAACCCGGATCGAACTTCTGGTCTGATGTACTACGTGTAGAGCGCGTCGGAAGGTTCTCGATCGGCGCCGGCACTCATCTGGTTTGCAGAGCGCTCATCCACGAACGCTGGAACAGTAACGCCACCAGCAGTGCCGCGCCGGCGGTCATGGCGGCGTCTCGCGCTGACGGCCTGGTCGGCTTCGGCGTAGCGAAATGTCGAAGCAGAGGAAGTAAGGCGACGGAGACCGCGATAGGATCGAACATCACCTCACGCGCGTCTGCGCTCAAGAACGACCAGATCCAAACGGACCACGCCACGCGAATAATGGACGCAATCGCGACCATCATCAAAGCGAGCGCGAGAATTTCGATGGCGAATTCATACCGCATGCCCTCGCTCGTTGGCTCCGAGCGCGCGGACCGCCACCCCACCACCGGCACCGCAAACACGGCCGCAGACCCGGCCAAGAGCGCACAGGTGACGGCGGCGCGCGATGCCGCAGTCCAGTAGGACATGCCGAAGTGCGCGACCTTGTAACATACGACTACCGCCGACGACAATCCGATCGCGAACAGCGAAGCGACGAGCAGAGTCGCACGTGATAACACTATAGCCCCGCTCCGCAGCCTTGGCCCGCGCCTGGCCACGGCCGCGCTCGCCCATCGAGCGCTCCGCGGTTGATTAGCTCAACGTCGCGGGGGGTGTCTCCGCCACCAGGTTCGTGGGAATACAGCTCACCAAAAAGAAGGGTGAGGTAGAGCTCAAGCGGGGAAAGGCTACCGAGCGTATAGCCGGCGAAATAGTTGCCGAAATCGGACGCATTCAAGCGCTCACCATTCACGATCCAAGTGTCGCCCTGATACTCGCCCAATTGAAAATCATAAGCTCCGCCTCGTCCGTGGCCGCCACCGTAACGCGCTTGACGATTACCGCATGGCCGGAAACCGAAGTCGCCACGTTCTTGGTCTTGATGCGATTATCGTTGAAGATTTTCTCAATGGCGGAAGAGACGGATAGCGCATCCATGACCGCG
>CAYSCF010000733.1:0-2128 GCA_964429305.1 uncultured Sandaracinaceae bacterium
CGGTGTCGACGACGACGACGCTCACTCGGTCAGCGTTCCCTTCGTCGACGGAATCAGGCCGACCGCGCGCGGATCGAGCTCGGTCGCCGCGCGCAGTGCCTTCGCGAACGCCTTGAACGAGATCTCGATGATGTGGTGCAGGTTCTCGCCGCCGTGGAGATAGAGGTGCAGGTTGCACTGCGCGCCGCGCGTGAAGCCCTCGAAGAAGACCTCGGCGAGCTCCGTGTCGAACTCCCCCAGCTTGGCCTTGGGCATCGGGACCTTGCTGACGAAGAACGTGCGTCCGCCGAGATCGATCGCGCACGTCACGCACGCCTCGTCCATGGGCAGCGTGGCCGCCCCGTAGCGCCGGATGCCGGCCTTGTCGCCCAGCGCCTCGCGCACCGCCTGCCCCAGCGTGATCGCGAGGTCCTCGGTCGTGTGGTGCCCGTCGATGTGCGTGTCGCCCTCGGCGTCGATCTCGAGATCGAAGAGCCCGTGCCGCGAGAGCTGCTCGACCATGTGCGTGAGAAAGCCGATCGGCGTCGCGACGCGGTGCTTGCCCGTGCCGTCGAGATCCACGCGGACACGGATACGCGTCTCGCTCGTCTTGCGCTCGATCGTGCTGCTGCGGCTCATCTTGCGATCGTAGTGGGAACGACGGGCGCCGGCCAAAGATCAGAACGCTTGGCAGTGCGAGGACGCGACCAGCTCGTTGATCGCGGTGGCCATGTCGAGCGAGCCGTTGCGCACGTCGGCGATGTCCCACGCGCGCCCGCCGGTCGCTTCCGGCAGCGACGGCATGCCGTCGTAGCTCTCGAGGAAGCCCTGCGCCGTGTTCGCGCTCGTGCCCGCGCCGCAGAACACCGGCGTCTGCTGCGCGAACGCGCCCACGCGGATCTGGTTGGCGACGAGCGCGGCCGACGTCTCGGCGTACGTGTGCATCGCCGGCAGCCCGTTGCTGAAGTGCGCGGGCGACTCGAGGAACGTGTCGTCCGTGACGTGGATGATCACGTGCGTCGCGTTCGGCCGCCACGTGCACATCGTCGCGGCGTCGTAGATCGCGTCGATCGAGTTCTCGGGGCAGTCGCCGTTCTGGGCGCGCGCGCCGCCTGGCTCGCCGTTGCTCGCGCAGAACGTACGCCAGTGATCGAACTGCGCCTGCAGCGCCTCGGCCGTCTCGAACTGACCGCACCCGTCGACCACGAGCACGTCGTCGACGAACACGACGATGCTGAACGCGTGGTCGGTCGTGAGCGCATCGGCCGCCGTGAAGATCGAGGCGATGCCGTCGCGCAGATGCGCGAACTCGTCGGCCATCGACGTGCTGACGTCGAGCACGAACACGAGATCGATCGGATCGAAGCAGCCGCCCGTGTCGTCGAGCGGCCCGATGTCCGGCCGGTTCGCGTCGTGCGTGGAGCCCGAGCCGGTGTCGCCGTTGCCGCCGCTGCCGCCGTCGGGCGTTCCTTGGCGCGCGGTGCACGACGTCGCAGACAGACCGAAGAGCGTCGCGATCAGACTACAGAGCGCGAGCGTTCGCATCGGATGCCTACTGTCGCGTGCACACGTAGAGCACGTGTGGATAGGGGAGATAGTCGACCATCGCGTGCTGCTTCACGTCGAAGCCCGAGCGCGCGAGCAGTCCCGCGAGCTCGTCGTTGGGCCAGTAGCGCACCGGCGACGTCGGCGACATCGCGAGGTCCAGCCCGTGCGCGAACACGCGCTGCCACGCGGGCGAGGTGTCGAGGTCCTTCACGAGCAAGGGCGCGCCCGGCGCGAGGCCGCGGTGCAGCTCGGCGATCATCGGCGCGACCGTCTCTTCCGGCACGTGGTGCACGATGTCGAGCAGGTACGCGCCGTCGTAGCGCGCATCGGCCTTGAGCTTGCGCGCGTCGTCGACGCGGAACGTCACGTTCGTCACGCCGAGCTTCTGCGCCGCGCGCTGCGCCATCTCGATGCGCTTCTCGCTCAGATCGAAGCCGTGGATCTCGAGGTCCGGATGGATCTGCGCATAGTAGAGCGCGAAGAGGCCGAAGCCGCAGCCGACGTCGAGCGCGACGCCGCGCTCGGGCAGGTACTGTCCGATCTCGTCGAGGAAGCGCTGCCGAAAGATCTGGAAACGTCCCCACGCGTACGCACGCACCAC
>CAYSCF010000734.1:0-2125 GCA_964429305.1 uncultured Sandaracinaceae bacterium
GCGGCTCTGGAGCAACACGCAGGCAGCCTAAACACCTCGCCGTGACTCCGCTCTCGGGCGAGGAGTACTTCAGCGCGTTGGTGAGCAGGTTGGCGACGACACGCTCGAGGCGCGCCTCGTCGACCAGAAGCGGATAGACCGCTTGCTCATCGCTCTCCACCGTCACTCGGCGCGAGCGGGCGTCATCGAGGCCATCGAGCGCGCTCGTCACGATGTTCCGCATGTCGCAGGGGCGCCTCTTCAGCGCCACGCCGCCGAGCTCGAGTGTCGTGGCCTCGGCCAGCTCGTCGAGCATCCCGGTGATGCGCCCGACGTTGCGCTCCGCCCGCTCCACGAGCTTCACGATCTCACCGTGCGCGAAGGCTGGATTCTTCGTCGACTCCTTCACCAGGAAGAGCGACATGCCGATCGCGCTCAACGGATTGCGAAGGTCGTGTGAGACGAGCGCGGCGTACTCCTCACGTTGCTGCTCGAGCCGCCTCTGGTTGGTGACATCACGGAACACCACGATCGCGAGGACCACGTTGCCGCGATCGTCTCGCACGTTCGTTCCGTTGGAGAGCAGGCGGCGCTTGCTTCCATCCGCTCGAACGTGCATCGACTCGAAGCCTTCGAACTGCTCGCCGCGAAGCGCACGCAGCAAGGGGCGCCGCTCGGCTCGCAGCAGATGCCCGTCGAGATCGAGCGCGCACGGTGTGTGGAGCGCGTCGATCGTTCGAAGGTCCTCGTCGGGCTGGTCCAGGATCGTGCGCGCCGCGGCGTTCACCATCACGACGCGACCGTCGCTCGTTGCGATCACGACGCCTTCGTGGAGGTTCTCCAGCAGTGCGTTGAGCTGAGCACGCTCCCACGCCTCGGTATCGGCGTGCTCCTGCTCGCGGATGCTGCTCAGAACGAGTCGCTCGTTCAGCGCGCGGCGGAGGTCGTCCTGGTCGAGCTTGGCCGCGCGGCGCTCGATCGCCCGGTTCACGCGCCAGAGCGTTGCCTCCCAGTCCACGGGCTTGGTGAGGTAGTCCTCGGCGCCGACACGCAGGCACTCGATCACGGACTCCCGATCCGTCATCCCCGTCATGACGATCACGGGCAGATCACGATCCAGCTCGTGCAAGCGCCGGCAGAGCTCGACACCACCCATCGGTTCCATCTGCAGATCGGTGAGAACGACGTCCGGGTGCGTCGCGGCGGCCACCTCCAGGGCCTCCGCACCGTTCGACGCCGCCGAGACGACGAAGCCCTCCGCGCGCAAGAGACGCTCGAGCGGCATCCGTACGCTCGGGTCGTCGTCGACCACGAGAACGCGCGAATGCGCAGGGGCCACGCTTCGTCGCGGCGGTATGGAGGACCGTCGAGGCACGCCGGACAGCTCGCTCGATTCGGATGTCACAAGGTCACCGCTCGCGCTTTCGGTGGGTCGGCCTCGGCACCTTCTGCGCACGGACGACCGGCGCACCAGTGAGAATCCCTTCGTATCCGTCGAGCGGCGCGCCGACGACGGCGCCCGCCTCTGCGATGGCATAGCGACGGATGGTCGTGTCGTGGGCGCTCGTGCGCATCTTCACGACCGAGAGCACCTTCTCGAGCTTGCCTCCGAGCTCGACGTAGCGCTGCAGGATCAAGACATCGGCGAGGAACTCGGTCACGTAGGGCGAGAGGCCCAGCTCCGTGAACGACTGCACGATGTCGGCGGTCATCAGCACCGTGACGCCGAGCCCCGTCAGCGCAGTGGTCGCGCGGAAGACCGACTCGCGGAAGTCCTGGCGATACGACGCCGTCAGCGCGAGCTCGAACTCGGACAACGAGTCGATCGCGATGCGACGCGCGCCCGTCCGCTTGACCGCAGCGCGGATGGTGGCCAGTGCCTCGTCGATCGTGAGGTCGAGCGAGCGCAGGCAGAGCACCTCGACCAGACCCTGCTCTGCGAAGGAGCCGAGCTCGGGGCCGAACACGCTCGCACGTGCGAGATATTGATCGGCGCGATCTTCGAAGACGACGATGACGCCGGGCTCTCCAGCCTCGGCGCCCGCAGCGATGAAGTGGCGCGCGAACAGTGACTTGCCCGAGCCGGAGGGGCCGACCACCAACGCCGTCTGGCCGCTCGGAACGCCGCCGCCCATCATCGTGTCGA
>CAYSCF010000735.1:0-2123 GCA_964429305.1 uncultured Sandaracinaceae bacterium
GCACGACGACCTCTCTGGTCGTGCTCGGCGAGCGTCGGAGGCCGAGCACGTCGGGGGCGCAGAGATCGACGCGCGCGTCGCCGTCGACGTCCGCGAGCCAGACCTCGACGCTCTCCGCGCCGGCAGAGCGCGTGCCCAGCGCCAGCGTCGCGATGCTCTCGCCGAAGCCAGTGCCCGTCGCACGCCAGCAGACCATCCGATCGCCGTCGCGCGCGCAGAGATCGTCGCGGCCATCTCCGTCGACGTCGCCCATGCGCACGGAACCGTAGACGTCGGCCGTGTCCCAGCCGTCGGCGTCGCTCATCGCGGGGCCCCCGAGCATGGTCCCGAACCCGTACGACGCGCTGACGAGACACGCGAACCCGGCCGGCGTGCGCACGCATCCGTCGGCGCGGCCGTCGCCGTTCACGTCGCTGCTCGTGCGGGAGAACATCGCCGCGGCCGCGTGCGCGTCGTCGTGCTCGCAGACGCGCGCTTCGTCGATCGCGCCGTCGCAGTCGTCGTCGATCGTGTCACACGACTCGTCCTCGGGAGCGATCTCGCCGACGCATGCGCCCCACGTGCCGCTCGCACACGTCTGATTGCCCGAACGACACGCGCCCTCGTCCATGCCACACGCACGCGCGACGTCTTCGTCGACGGCATCGTCGCAGTCGTTGTCGACGTCGTCGCAGAGCTCGCCGTGACCGGGATAGCGACGCGCGTCGTGATCGTCGCAGTCGTCGCCCTGATACGACCCGTCGCCATCGGCGTCGGGACGACAGACTCGGTGGCTGTCGATGTACGGGATCGGATCCTGGTTGTTGCCGTCGCGATAGCCGTAGACGTCCGCCGCAGGGGAGAGCCCGAGATGCAGGTGCGGCCCCGTCGAGCAGGATCCCGTCGAGCCCGAGTGCGCGATGATCTGTCCGCGCGAGACGGACTGTCCGACGGAGACGTTGATCGTGTTGAGGTGCGCGTACGCCGAGTTCTTGCCGTCCGCATGGCGCACGACGACGACGCGCCCGTGGCACAGATGCTCTTGGCTGTTTCCTGGGCCGATCGTGAGAACCACGACACCGTCGGCGACCGCCCCGACCGGCGTGTTGAGCGCCGCGCGGAAGTCGACGCCCTGGTGATGCGGGCCGTAGGGATTGACGATCGCCGACGTCAACGGTCGCTGGTAACAGACCTGCGCGGCGGCGACGCTCGTCCACGCCGAGAGCACGACCAACGATGCGAGCGCGAGACCGGAGCGCTTCATCGCGACCACGCCAGAACGGCGTTCTCGTTGTCGAGCGGGCCCGTCTGACCGACCGTCGCGTGGCCGAGCAGCGTGCTCGCGGAGAGCGCCGTCGGGTAGATCGCGACCTCGTCGATGCTGCCCGCGAGCGAGGTGCTCATCGCAGGGGCGGCATTCGCGTGGAAGCCGATGGTGACCGCCGACGTCGTGGGGATGGCCTGCGCTCCTGCGAGCATCGCGACCTGCGCGCCATCGACGTAGAGCCGCGACGTGGTGCCGTCCGACGTGAGCGCGACGTGATGGAAGCCCGCACCGATGGCCATCGCGGGTGAGGCGAGCTCGACCGGCATCGCGGTCGCGCCCGCACCGAGGAACGTCGCCGTGACGGCCGATCCGGCGAGCGTGAGGCGGATGGTGACCCCGGTCGTCGACTTCAGCTCGAGGAGTGGGCCGCCACCTCCCATCGTCGTCGCGACCCAGAGCTCGAGCGTGATCGCCGTCGCCGCAGGCATCGCGAGCGACGCGAGCTCGACGTGCCCGCCCATTCCCGTCAGCGCGAGGCCGCCATCCGTGTCGCCCTCGATCGCGCCCATGCTCGCGTGGCCGATTGGATCGACGTACGTGCCGGCGCTGGCGCCCGCAACGGCGTTCGCGGCCGAGTGCCCCGACGTCTCTCCCAGTCGGAAGTACGCGACGGGGCCGCTCGCACGCACGAGATCGGGATAGGCGATCGAAAGGCAGCGATCGATCTGCGGTCGCGTCGTGCATCCGTCCGGCCCGCAGTACCCGCTCGCGCACTGGAGATCGCTCGTGCAGTCCCAGCCGTCGGCGCGCGGGGGCTGGCAGCTGCCCCAGTCGCCCGGCGTCCAGCCCGTGCGCAGATCACACCACTCGTCTCCCG
>CAYSCF010000736.1:0-2089 GCA_964429305.1 uncultured Sandaracinaceae bacterium
TGCCTCTCGCGGGCAAGCTGCGCACCGACTACGACGAGATCGCGACGCCTGCGCCGATCCCGCGCGCGCAACGTCGTCGCGTGATCGGTGTGGCTGCGTCGACCGGCGGGCCGGGCGTGCTCGCCGCGATGCTCCACGCGCTGCGACGCGAAGAGCTTCCGCCCGTGCTCGTCGTGCAGCACATCGCGCCGGGATTCTCGGATGGCTTCGCGCGCTGGCTCGGCGATGCGTCGGAGCGTCGGACGACGCTCGCCGAGCACGGCGCTCAGGCGGAGCGAGGCCACGTCTACGTCGCGCGCGACGATCGACATCTCGAGATCGACGAGACCGGACGCTTGATCGTCCGCGCGACCGAGCCGGTCGGGCGGTTTCGTCCGTCTGCGACGCCGCTCTTTTCGTCGATCGGTCGCGCGTTCGGGCCGGAGGCGCTCGGTGTCGTGCTCAGCGGCATGGGCGAAGATGGAGCGGAGGGCGCGGTCGCGCTGCGTGCCGCGAAGTCGAAGCTGATCGTGCAGGACGAGGCCACGTCGATCGTCTTCGGCATGCCGCGCGCGGCGCTCGAGCGTGCCGGGGCCGAAGCGGTCCTGCCCGCGCCGCACATGCCGGGTTGGATCCGCGACTGGCTCGCGAGCGCCTGATCCGTTCCGGATACGTCCGGTTCGGCTGCTTGGTCCTTGCTTCCTTCGCCGCGCGCACCACGATGGCGCGCGGAAATGGCAGTCACCCGGCGTCGTTCCACGGTCTTCGCGCTCCTCGCTTCCATCGCGATGAGCGCGCTCGAGGCCACGGTCGTCAGCACCGCGATGCCGACGGTCATCGCGGAGCTAGGCGGCATCGATCGCTACGGCTGGGTTGGCGCCGCATACATGCTCGCGTCGACCGTCTCGATGCCGATCTACGGCAAGCTCGCCGATCTCTACGGGCGACGGCCCACGCTCGTCTTCGGCATCGTGCTCTTCACGCTCGGCTCGCTCGCGTCGGGCGCGGCGACGTCGATGAACGTCCTGATCGCCGCGCGCGCGGCACAGGGTCTCGGTGCGGGGGCGATGCAGCCGGTCGCGATGACGATTGTCGGCGATCTCTTCACGCTGGAAGAGCGCAGCCGCGTGCAGGCGCTCTTCGGCAGCGTGTGGGGCATCAGCGGGATCGCGGGCCCGATCGTCGGCGGGCTCATCGTCGCGACGATCGGCTGGCAGTGGGTGTTCTGGATCAACATCCCGCTCGGTGTGCTCTCGATCGTGCTCTTGATGCGCAGCTACCACGAGCCCGTGCGACCGCCGGTGCGCGTGCACATCGACTGGCTCGGTGCGCTCACGCTGGCGCTCGCGTCGATCGCGATCCTCGTCGGCGCGGAGCGCGAGCTGCCGTGGCTGATGATCCCGCTCGGCATCGGGCTGACGATCGTGTTCCTGCTGATCGAGCGACGCGCCGAGAGCCCGGTGCTGCCGCTCGCGCTCGTGATGCGGCGGGGCATCGCGGTCGCGTCCGCGGCGAGCCTGCTGCTCGGTGCCGCGATGATGGCGGCCGTGATGTTCGTACCGCTCTTCGCGCAGGGCGTGCTCGGTGCGAGCGCCCCCGAGGCCGGCGCCACGATCGCGCCGATGCTGATCGGCTGGCCTATCGCGTCGGCGATGACGAGCCGCGCGCTCTCGCGCGTCGGCTTCCGGATCCCGGTGATCGTCGGATCGTTCGTCGTCGTGATCGGCCTCGGCGCGCTCGCGCTGCTCGCGCATCCCGGCGTGAGCCTCTGGTCGCTCCGCTCCGCGATGTTCGTCTACGGCCTGGGCATGGGCTTCACGCTCACCGCGCAGATCCTCGCGGTGCAGTCGAGCGTCGAGACGAGCGAGCGCGGCGTCGCCACCGCGACGAACCTCTTCGCCCGATCGATGGGCGGCGCGCTCGGTGCGGGCGCGCTCGGCGCGGTGTTCACGGCGGCGCTCGGCGATCGTCTTCCGGCCGAGACGGTCGCGATGCTCCTCGATCCGCATCGACGCGGCGAGATCGCGACGGTCGCGATTCGCGACGCGCTCGCGTCGGGCCTGTTGCCGATCTTCCAGGTCGGCGCGCTGCTCGGCCTCGCCGCGCTCGC
>CAYSCF010000737.1:0-2089 GCA_964429305.1 uncultured Sandaracinaceae bacterium
GTCGTGATCGAAGCGGCTCACGTAGGTGATGTCGCCGTAGCCCTCGAGACAGGGCGCTGCCACCCACGTTGCTCCATCGATCGCTGGCACGCGGCATTGATCGGTGTCCCAGAACAACTGCGCGCCCGCGCGCGCGTCGAGCGTGACGAGCTGGGCACCATCGTCGAGCAGATTGAACGCTGGGCCGATCTGTCCCCACAGCGCGAGATGGCCATCGAAGAGGCGCAGGAGCGCACCGCCGCCGAGCAGCGCGTGGTTGTCGGCGTAGACCAAGGGAAGGCTCGACGGGCCGCGATTGCGCGAAGCGACGTCACGCGTGATCTGGCCGTAGACGTAGAAGCTGAAGTCGAAGTCGGCGTTCAGGAACGGACGCACGAGCCCGCGCAGGCGCAGCGTCGGGACGAGATCGTCGGGGGTCTGCGTGCCGGCGTAGCGGTGCCACGCGTACCCTTCGATGTAGGCGCTGCCCCAGATCCAGCTCGGCACGTAGCGGAGCTGCGCGCGCGCGGCGTCGGCGCGCTCCGCGTCGGGCCCCGCCGCGGCGTGCTCGAAGTGTGTGCGTGCGGCCTGTACGTCGCGCGCCGCGAGCGCTGAATAGCCGCGCTCGAGCTCGAGTCGTTGCGAGTCCGCCCCGGCATGCTCGGCGAGCTCGATCTCGCTCCGAGCCAAGCTCCAGTTGCGATCGTGCCGCGCGCGTGCCGCTGCCGAGAAGTGCGACTCGATTGCGTCCGCGTCGGCGCTCGTGGCGCCGTCGCTTTGGCTGACTTGTCCTTGCACCTCGACGGCTCCGAGGAGCGTGAGCGCCGCGCAGACGAGTCCGACGACCCGCGTCGCTCTGTGGGCTCGCGTCTCGCGCGCGAGGACAGGTAAGAGAGGGCCTCGCGGCGTGGAGTCGTCTCGATGCTCGTATCTGTCTCGCATGGGTCTCTTACGCGCCGAGTGGAGTGGGCTCGCGACTGCCGCTCAGCAACACGCGTGCCTCTCGTCTCCACTGGCGGCACGCGCACGGAGTCGGCGCGTCGAGCTCGTTTCGACGCGAGAGGACCAATCGCTTTCGGACCTCACGGCGTACTGCATGGATGCGATCGACGGATCTCCTCCGGCGACGACACCGGATGTCGTAGTGGTGCAGGGCGACACCACGACGGGATCACGGTCTTGCCAGTGGACCGAGGGACGAGGACGTCTCGCCCCCACCACGCCACGCCGACGTCGGAGCTGCCGCGTCTCCGGAAGCTCGATGGCGGACTGCGTTCAAACGATCGGCCGACATCCCCCGGTCATGCACACCTCGCCCGGATCGCAGCACTCGCACGCGAGAAGGCACGCCGTCTGGTTGGACGCGCACGTCATCGGCTCACATGCGTCGAGCAGGCACGATTCGCACAGGCCGCACGAGGGCACGCATTCGCTGGGCACGCACTCGTAGCGTCGGGGCATCGTGACGGGCAGGCGCTCGGAGCATTGGAAGCCCGGGTCGCAGTCACCGATGCACTCGCCACCGCAGCCGTTCGACTCGCCGCAGAGTCGACCGACGCAAGACGGCGTGCACGAGCACTCGAGGGGCGAGCCCCGGCACGTGTCGCCGATCCCAGCGCACATCGAGCCGGGCGTGCAGGTGCCGCCGCAGCCATCACTCGGCGCATCGCCACACGCACGGATCGACGCAGGCGAGCACGTCGTCGCGCAGCAACCGCTCGCGCCGCAGCGCTCGCCTGCCGGACACATCGTTCCGCTCGCGCACATCGGACAGCCTGCGCTCTGCATCGGCGTCGTGCCGCAGGTGAGCTCGCCCGCGGCGGGGCAGTTCGGACAACAGCTCCCGCCCGCGCACGTGCTGCCGCTCGCGCACTGGCTGCCGGTGCCGCACGTGCGACAGACCGTGCCCGTTGCGTCGTGCTGATCCGGAATGGCGACGCCGCACGGCGAGCTGCTCGCGGACGGACACGCGGGACAGCAGGCTTCGCCCATGCACGTCGAGCCGCTCTCGCACATCGAGCCAGTCGAGCAGTCGCGACACACGCTTCCGTCGCTCGCGATGACGTCCGGCACGTGCGTCCCGCATGGGACGCTCGATGCGCTCGCGCAC
>CAYSCF010000738.1:0-2082 GCA_964429305.1 uncultured Sandaracinaceae bacterium
CGGGTTCTTCTCACGACCGGGTTTCTCTCAGAGGACGCGCCATATCGTAGGCGGATGGGTCGCCCGTGGGAAGAACCACGCGGGGAATCAAGGACGCACGAAATCGAGCCGATAGCGCACCGGCTGCGGCAATCGATCGCCGGTCACCGTGTAGTCGAGATGCATGCGCGCGCCGTCGGGCTCGGTCGAGAACAGCTGCCGCAGGATCGAGCCCTCTCCTTCGTAGGCGATCTCGAGCCACCCGCCCGAGAGGCGCGACGTGACGCGCGTTCCGTCGGCGACGCCGGTCGTGGCCGCTGCCGCGCCGATCGCTCCGTCGATCGTCGTGCGCCGCTCGCGCTCGAGCGTGACCCGGATGCGCCCGCTCTCGAGCGCGACGATCACACGCCGGGGCGGCTCCATGTCGGTGCGGATCCGATCGCGCGCGAAGCCTTGCAAGAGCTCCGGAAGCGTCGCGACGGTCGAGGCGAACGCGCGCTCGACGATGTGCATCTCGGCCTCGCGCGTTCCGTCGTAGGCCCACGTGCCCGCGAGCTGCACGGGCACGGCAGCGGACTGTGCGTTCGAAGCACGCGGCGCGATCGAGAGAACCCCCAGCAACGCCACCAGGATCCAAGTCGCTCGGTTCGCCACGGCTCGCCTCGTCGCCGAAGATATCTCGCCCCGACGCGCGCGGTCGTCGTGAATCGTTGCGACGACGACAACCGCGGCGCGACGATCGAGCCTCAGGTCCTGTCCCCGAGCTGCGATCATGCCATCGTCGAGATCACTTCGGCCGCGCCGGCAGCAGTAGCTCGGCGAGCGCCGCCTCGTGCGCGAGAACGAGGTCCACGTTCTTGCTCCCGTACGTGCCCGCGAGCTCGGCCAGCGTCGGGCCGCGCATCGACACGGGGACGGCCCTGGCGGCGGGGTAGGCCGGGTCTCTCCGGGCGCGCAACACACCTCGAGCGAGCGCTCCGATCCACTCGCACTCCGAGAGCGCGATCCCGCAAGCTGCCGCCGCCTCACGCCGCTGCTGCTCGCTCGCTGCGGTGAGCGCCTCGAAGAACGCGTCGAACGCGGGGCCACCGACTTGCTCGCCGGAGCGCTGCAGGGCGGTGATCCGGTCCAGGCCTCGGTCTCCGAGTGCCGCCGTGGGCTCGCACATGCGCTGCTCGAACGCGACGTACCGCTGGAGGAGCTCCTCGGTCAGAACGGGTCGCCTCTTCGCGGGCAAACGTCGAAGAGACTACGACGAATGGGCTCGACCTGCGCAGCGTCGGGGCTTACGGCGGCTGCGGCAATCGCTCGCGGTGACCGTCCGAGTGGCTCGCGCTCAGTACCCGACGATCGGGCTCTTGCGCACCCACGTCGGATCAGTGAGCTGCGCGATCATCCAGTCGGCGAGATCGGCGCGCGTCAGCCACGCAGCGAGGCCCGCACCGTCCTTCGACACATTCACGCCGCCGCGCGCTGCACCGTTCGTGAGGCGGCCCGGGCTCACGTTCACGTAGTCGAGGCTCGAGGCGAACAGGATCTTCTCGCCGCGCTCCTTGTCCTCGAACACGTGGCGGAGGAACAGCGCCTTGATGATCTTGAACGCCGTCTTCGTGTAGGGCTTCGTCTCGCTGGCGCCCCACGCCGAGAGGTTCACGAGCCGACGCACGCCGTGCTTCTCCATCGCCGCCACGAGATTCCGCATCAGCGTCTCGGCGAGGTCGTCCTTTTTCGTGGAGCGCGGGCCGAACGCCGCGATCACGGCGTCCTGTCCCTGCACGGCGCGATCGATCGCGGCGGCATCGCGCGCATCGCCGATCACGATCTTCACGCCCTTCTGCGGAACGCTCGCCTCGGTGCGCGCGAGCGCGGTGACCGTGTGACCGCCGGCGAGGAGCTTGGGCACGAGCTGCTGACCGGTGGCGCCCGAGGCGCCGATGACGAGGACGTTCATGATGCGCGTACGTTACGATGAAGCGATGGCGCGCTCCACGCTCACTCTCGTCGGCACCATGCTCGCAGTGATCGGAATCGGGCTCGTCGCGCGCCTCTATTTCGGTGCCGATGTCGGGGAGCCGTGCAACGACTTCATCCTCTCGTGTCGCG
>CAYSCF010000739.1:0-2065 GCA_964429305.1 uncultured Sandaracinaceae bacterium
CGCTGCGCTATCGCGAGGGCGTGCTGGAAGCCGGCGAGACGGTGACGGTGCTCGGCGTCGTGCGCGAAGAGACGCATGGGACGGCCAAGCGGCTGGTGATCGGGGACGGCGAGAGCTTGGTCCGTGCGAGCGATGATCCCGAGCTCGTGAAGTAACGCTCGATCAACGAAGACGGATCATTCAGCCACGAGTGCGACGACGGTGCGCCCACTCGAAGGCGGCGGTGAGCACGGTCGACAAAGCAAGGGTGGCGACGGCAAGGATCGACATCGACATGGCGGTCCATCGCGAGCAAACGACGGGCCGACCCGGGTTGACCTGATTTCGCGCATTTCGATCCCCGGCGGTGTCGCGATCCGCAACGGCTGTCGCACCGGGTCACGACGCGGGCGCGACCATCTCGCGCGGCGCGTTCTCGCGTTAGGCTTGCCCACTCGTGGACTGGTCCGGTCGATTCATCTACCTCGTGCTCGTGCCCGCCGTGCTCGTCGCGGCGGGTGTGCTCGGGTACTACTCGATCCAGTCGGCGCGCCAGCTCACCCAGATCTCCGAGCAGTCCGTGCTGCAGACGACGCTCTTGCTCGTCGACGAGAAGGTCGACCGCATCGAGCAGATGGTCATCCACGCCGACGAGGCCGTCTTCCAGCTGATGGACCCGGCCGATCCGCACGCGTTCGAGACCGCGTGGCCGCCGCTCGCCGAGCGTCTCTCGCCGTCGGTGCGTGCGCTGGTGATGCTCGACGACGGCGGCAACGTGATCGCCGATCAGTGTCGATGCAGTCCCGAGGAGCGCGAGGACTTCGTCAAGACGCTCACCGAGCAGATCCTGCCGGACCTCGCGCTGCACGCGGCGCCGATCGGCCAGCTGCGGCATCTGCACCGCACGTACGGCGACGTGAGCTACCTGATCTCGTATCGCGCCGCGCGCTACGACGGGCGGCGCGTCTACACCGTCGCGCACCACGACACCGGCTACGTCATCCGCAACGTGCTGCCGACCATCTTCGCGAGCGAAGAGCGCGAGCAGCGGTGGAACGTCGTCGACGAAGAGAATCATCGCGTGTACGGGCCGAGCCTCGCGCGCGCCGGTGACTACCTCGTCGGTCGCACGTTCCCCACGACGTTCTACGGCTGGCGCATCCAGGTCGCGCCGAAAGCCGCGCCCGCGCTGCGCGAAGGCACGGCGACGCGTCAGTACACGGAGGCCGCGCTCATCGGGCTCTCGCTCGCGGTCATGCTGCTGGGCCTCGGCTTCTTGCTCTACGGCGCGACGAAAGAGAGCCGCCTCAACGCGCTGCGCAGCGAGTTCATCGCGAACGTCTCGCACGAGCTCAAGACGCCGCTCTCGGTCGTCCGCATGTTCAGCGAGATGCTGCTCACCGAGCGCGTCCGCGACGAGAAGAAGAAGCGTCAGTACCTCGAGACGATCCTGCGCGAGTCGGAGCGCTTGAGCGCGCTGATCGAGAACGTCCTCGACTTCTCGGCGATCGAGCGCGGCAAGGAAGCGTACGACTTCCGCGAGGGCGATTTGTCCGACGTCGTCGCGCGCGCCGTCGACACGTATCGCTCGCGGCTCGAAGCGGGCTCGAGCATCCAGGTCGTGGCGTTGGGCATCATCCCGCCCGCGCGGTTCGACGAACAGGCGCTGCTGCTCGCGCTGCTCAACTTGATCGACAACGCGGTGAAGTACGGCGGCGCGACGCCCGTCGAGGTCACCATCGAGCGCGGACGAAGGCACGTCTATCTCCGCGTGCGCGATCACGGCCCCGGCATTCCGGCCGAGCACCATCGCCGCGTGTTCGAGCGCTTCTTCCGCGTCCGCAGCAAAGAGCACGGCGGGGTCCGCGGCTCGGGCATCGGCCTCGCGCTCGTCAAGCGCATCGCCGAGGCGCACGGCGGCCGCGCGTGGGTCGAGTCGCCCGAAGGCGGCGGTGCGCGCGTGTCGTTCTCGGTGCGATGCCTCGCCGACGTGCCGAACGATCCGGCCGCGCGTCAGGCTGCGTGAGCAGAGGCGAGTCGGGACGAAACGAGGTGCTTTGGGGCGATCCGCCCCTCGACCGATCGG
>CAYSCF010000740.1:0-2062 GCA_964429305.1 uncultured Sandaracinaceae bacterium
CGTTCGAGTGCAGCATGCCGGGCGGCCACGGCGAGTGGGAGTCGTTGCGACGCTCGGTGCGCGACACCGAAGGCACGCACGAGATCTTCACCTGCTACGAGGACGGCGCCCGCGTCGTCTCGCACGCGCCGCGCGTGGCGGTCGAGTATCTCGAGTACGGCTGGGCCGACGGCACGCCCGCGCGCAATCCCGCGCCCTGCGATCACCTGCCGGTCGGCCTCTACTCGTACGATCCGGCGGCGAACACGTGCACGTGGCTGATGACGCTGGACGCGCTCACGCAGCTCTTTCGTGACGCGGAGGCCGCGCTCGGTGCCGACCAGACGACGCAGGCGGCGCTGCGGCGCTTGATCGGCAGCGCGTGTCACGACTGTCCCGAGCAGCCGAGCGATGCGGACGCGGGCGTTCCCGCCGACGGGGGCGTGCCCGCTCCGACTCCGACTACGACGGTGACCGCGCGCGCCGCCCGTCGCGCGCACGATGCGAGCAGGCCCGACTCGTGCACACCACCGGAGACCGAGCCCTTCACGTTCTTCGCCCCCGACGGCTGCCACGGCGACTTCGGCGACGTCGTGCTCGAGCTGCCGGCGCGCGAGGTCGCCATCGGCGTGGGCATCAGCTTCCGCGGCGGCGACGACCGCCGCTGCGTCCCCTCCGAGATGCGACGCGACGGCTACGTGCACCTGCTGCTGCCCGATGGCGAGCTCGTCTTCGCCGTGACGCACGATGCACCGCGCCGCGTGCTGCTCGTCGAGGACGTGCGCTCCACCTCGCCGCCGCCCGCGCTCGGCACGACCTGTCCGCCGTAGCAGGCCCACGCAGCAAACTTGCTCCGCGCGATCGGCAGGTAGACAACCGGTGCATGCCTTCGGACGCGGCGCCGCTGATCGTTCGGACCCTCGACCTCCTGTCGCGCGGAAACGCCACGGGCACGATCGAGGTCAAGAGCGCGTCGCGTGCCGGGGCGGTGTCGATGATCGCGGGACGCATCGCGCACGTCGAGGCACCGGGCGCTGCGCCCTTGCTCTGCGAGCTCCTCGGAGTCGACCGTGAGCTCGCGACACCGGGCGCCGTCGTGGGAGCCCATCGCGAGCAGATGCGCGCGCGCCTCGCGCAGATGATGTCGTGGCGCGGCGTGACGGTCGCGCTGCGCGGAGGGACGCCTCGTGCGGCGCCGGGGGTCGACCCCGCGTTCACGGCGGACCTCCTGCTCGAAGCGCTGCGGCGTGCGGCGCGAGAGCTCCCGATCGAGCGCGCGCGCGACCGGCTCACCGCGCACGCGTGGCAGCTCACCGCGCTCGGCAAGTCGCTCTGCAAGCGGGCGGCGCTGCATCCCGACGAGGCCGCGCTCGCCCAAGCGCTGCTCGCGCCGACCGATCTCGCGGGCCTCGAGCGCATCGCCAAGAGCGAGCGCGCCATGCGCTTCGCGTACGCGCTGGCGTTCGTCGAGGCCGCCGCGATGCCGTCCCAAGCGGGCGCGATGACGTTGCTCGCGCGCAAGACGACCGAGATGCGCCGCTCGGCGCCGGCCGCGCGCTTGCTCGATCTGCCGCAGCACGCACGCTCGGCCGACGCACGAGGCGCGCTCCGCAAGCTCGCCAAGGATCTGCACCCCGATCGATTCGCCGCGCATGCACCGGCGGGAATCCAACAGGCCTCGAGCGCAGCGCTGGCTGCGATGACGCGCGCCGCAGCGAGTGTCCGATGAAACGATGGCTCCCGATCTTGATCGCGCTCACCACCGCATGCGGCGGCGCGCAGACGACCACGACGACGACCGCCTCGAGCACCCCGCGCATCGTCGGCGTGTGCTCGACGCCCGCGCTCGGCGTCTGCCAGATCTACTACGAGGGCGAGGCCGACCTCGACGGCGCGCAGGACGCGTGCACGAACAGCCAGGTCCCCGGCACCTCGGGCGCGTGGCTCGCGAGCTGCCCGACCGACGCGCGGCTCGGCGGCGGCGCGGACGCGAGCGGCGTCGTGCAAGCGCGCTTCTACTCGGGCAGCACGCAGTACCCCGACCTCACGAGCGCCGAGAACGCCTGCGAGGCCGACAGCGGCA
>CAYSCF010000741.1:0-2044 GCA_964429305.1 uncultured Sandaracinaceae bacterium
CGGTGTTCATCGCTGGCCTCATGGTCGGACGAACGCCCGAGTATCTCGGAAAGAAGATCGAGGCGTTCGAGATGAAGATGGCCTCCCTCGGCATCCTCATGCCGACCGCCGTCATCCTCGTGACGACTGCCATCGCTTGCATGGTAGACGCGGGACGCGCCACGGTGTTCAACACTGGCGCGCACGGCTTTTCCGAGATCCTGTACGCGATGACCTCGACCGGCGCGAACAACGGCAGCGCGTTCGGCGGCATCACGGTGAACACCGTCTTCTACGCGACGATTCAGGGCGTCAACATGCTGATTTCGCGGTTCTGGATCATCGTGCCGGTGCTCGCAATCGCGGGCTCGCTCGCGAAGAAGAAGATCGTGCCGGCGAGCCCGGGGACGATGCCGACGCATACGCCGCTCTTCGTCACGCTCCTGATCGGGACCGTGATCTTGGTGGGTGCGCTCGGGTTCATCCCAGCGCTCGCGCTGGGCCCGATCGTCGAGCACCTCCAGATGACCGCGCAGCCCTAGTGAGAAGAGCCATGGCCGAAGTCACACCCCAGCCCGCGACCGTTCCGAATGCTCCGAAGACCGAGATCCCTGAAGGCCTGGGGCACGGTAGGGCGGCGCCTCGCCCGCTCTTCGAGCGCGCGATCGTCCGCCGTGCGGTCGTCGATGCGTTCCGCAAGCTCGATCCGCGCTCGATGGTCAAGAACCCGGTGATGTTCGTGGTCGAGGTCGGCAGCGCGTTCACCACGCTGCTCTTCTTCCACGCGCTCACCGGGCAGGGCGACTCCTCGCCGGGCTTCGTCGGCGCCGTCTCGCTCTGGCTCTGGTTCACGGTGCTCTTCGCGAACTTCGCGGAGGCGATGGCCGAGGGCCGAGGCAAAGCGCAGGCGGACACGCTGCGCAAGGCGCGCAAGGACGTCAGCGCGAAGAAGTTCATCGCCTACGACGCGGAGGCTCCGTATCGCGGCGGTGGTGCGATCTCCACGACGCACGAGAGCGTCGCGGCCTCGACGCTGCGCGTGGGCGACGTCGTTCTCGTCGAAGCGGGCGACTCGATCCCCGGCGACGGCGAGGTCCTCGATGGCGTGGCGTCCGTCGACGAGAGCGCGATCACCGGCGAGAGCGCGCCCGTGATCCGCGAGAGCGGCGGCGACTTCAGCTCGGTGACGGGCGGCACGCGCGTGCTCTCCGATTGGCTCGTCGTGAGGATCAGCCGCAACCCGGGCGAGACGTTCCTCGATCGGATGATCTCGATGGTCGAGGGCGCCAAGCGCAAGAAGACCCCGAACGAGATCGCGCTCGACATCCTGCTCGCGGGACTGACGATCATCTTCCTGCTCGTGACGGTGACCTTGTTGCCGTTCTCGATGTACTCGGTCGACGTCACGACGGATCCGACGGACATGCCCGTGGGCATGACGGTCCTCGTCGCGCTGCTCGTCTGTCTGATCCCGACGACCATCGGTGGTCTCTTGTCCGCGATCGGCATCGCTGGCATGGACCGAATGATCCAAGCAAACGTGATCGCCACGTCCGGCCGCGCCGTCGAAGCGGCGGGCGACGTGGACGTGATGCTGATGGACAAGACCGGCACGATCACGCTCGGCAATCGCCAAGCGACGCGCTTCATTCCGGCCAAGGGCGTCACCGAGAAGGAGCTCGCCGATGCAGCGCAGCTCGCATCGCTCGCGGACGAGACGCCCGAGGGGCGCAGCATCGTCGTCTTGGCCAAAGAGCAGTTCGCGCTTCGTGGCCGTGACGTGAAGGAGCTCGGCGCGACGTTCGTCCCGTTCACGGCGCAGACGCGCATGAGCGGTGTCGATCTCAACACGGAGAAGGGCGCCCTACGCCGCATCCGAAAAGGCGCGGCCGACGCGATCACGAAGTTCGTCGGCGAGCAGTCGGGCGAGATGCCGGCCGACGTTCGCGCGAGCGTCGAGTCCGTCGCCAAGACGGGTGGAACGCCTCTCGTCGTCGCCGATCGCGGTCGCGTGCTCGGCGTCGTGCAGCTCAAGGACATCGTCAAAGGCGGCATCAAGGAGCGC
>CAYSCF010000742.1:0-2037 GCA_964429305.1 uncultured Sandaracinaceae bacterium
CGCGGGCTTCGTGTACGGCTTGGTCTCGCTCGCGCCCCATGCCGAGAGGTTCACGAGCCGACGCACGCCCTGTTTCTCCATCGCTGCCACGAGATTGCGCATCAGCGTCTCGGCGAGATCGTCCTTCTTCGTCGAGCGCGGACCGAACGCGGCGATCACCGCGTCTTGTCCCTGCACGGCGCGATCGATCGCAGCTGCATCGCGCGCATCGCCGATCACGATCTTCACGCCCTTCTGCGGAACGCTCGCCTCCGTGCGCGCGAGCGCGGTGACGGTGTGACCAGCGGCGAGGAGCTTGGGCACGAGCTGCTGACCGGTCGCGCCCGAGGCGCCGATGACGAGGACGTTCATGTCCGAGCTTCTACGACGCTTTCAGCCCTTGGCGAACCGCGTCTTCAGCTCGCGCTTGAGGAGCTTGCCGGCCGTGTTCTTCGGCAGCGCATCGACGAAGTGCACCTCCTTCGGCACCTTGAAGGGTGCGAGCCGCTCTCGTGCGTGCTCGATCAGCGCCGAGGCCTCGACGCTCGCGCCCGGCCTCGTCACGACGATCGCGGTCACCGACTCGATCCACTTCGGATGCGGCAGCGGGATCACCGCGACCTCGTGCACGGCGGGGTGCGAGAACAAGGCCTCTTCCACCTCGCGCGAGGACACGATGACACCGCCCGTCTTGATGATGTCCTTCTTTCGATCGACGATCGTGATGAAGCCCTCGGCATCGATGCGCGCGAGATCGCCGGAGTGGAACCATCCGCCCTCGAACGCTTCGCGCGTCTCTTCGGGCTTGTCCCAGTAGCCAGAGCAGAGCTGCGGCGATCGATAGACGACCTCGCCGGTCTGGCCCGCAGCGACGTCGTGCATCTCGTCGTCGACCACGCGCATGTCGACGAATGGGATCGCTCGCCCCGCCGACGCGGGCCGCGCCTCGTGCTCCTCGGGGCGCAGCACCGTCGCGAGCGGGCCGATCTCGGACTGGCCGAAGCAGTTCCAGAATCCGAGCCCCGGCAAGAGCGCGCGCAGGCGCTGCAGGATCGGCGTCGGCATGATCGAGGCGCCGTAACAGGCCTTCGTCAGCGCGGCCGCGCGTGACGGATCGCGCTCGAGCAGCGGCAGGAGCGCGATCCACACCGTAGGCGCCGCGAAGAACGCCTCGATGCGATGTTCGGCGATCCGATCGAGCACGGCCGCGGGATCGGGCGTCTCGAGCAGCCAGTTCGGCGCGCCGAGCATCAACGACGGCATCAGGAACACGTGCATCTGCGCCGAGTGATAGAGCGGCAGCGCATGCAGCTGCCGCTCGCTCGCGCGCATGTCGAGCGCCATCGCCGCGGACGCATAGTGATGGACCAGAGCGCGATGGGTGAGCATCGCGCCCTTCGGATCGCTCGTCGTGCCGCTCGTGTAGAGCAGCTGCGCGAGATCCGTGTCTTCGATCGCGGTCTCGAGCGCCGGCACCGGCCCCGACCGCGCCCACGCGAGCACGTCGCGTGCGCCTTCGCCGTCGCGCAACGAGCCGACGATCTCGACCGACGCGCCGCACGCATCCAGCGCGGGCCCTAGCGCCGCGTCGCAGAAGACCGCGCGTGCGCCCGATTGCCGCACGAGATACGCGAGCTCGCGGCCCGTCAGAGCGAAGTTGATCGGCACGTGCACCAGCCCGGCCTTCTGCACGCCCAGCCAGAGCAGCACGTACGCATCGGAGTTCTTGCCGAAGGCCGCGACACGGTCGCCCTTCGACAGCCCGTGTGCGAGCAGAGCGCCGGCCACGCGTGACGCCGCGTCGTCGAGCTCGCGGTAGGACCACACGCGGTCCTGGAACGAAAGCGCCATCGCAGTCGGCGTCCGACGCGCGCTGCGGGTGAGGATGTCGCCGATGACGCTTCGCATGCGATCGAGGGTACGCTCGTGCGATGGCGCGCTCCACGCTCACTCTCGTCGGCACCATGCTCGCCGTGATCGGAATCGGGCTCGTCGCGCGCCTGTATTTCGGTGCCGATGTCGGGGAGCCGTGCAACGACTTCATCCTCTCGTGTCGCG
>CAYSCF010000743.1:0-2021 GCA_964429305.1 uncultured Sandaracinaceae bacterium
GCCCGTGGGCTACCACCCGCTCGAGATGCTCCGCTCGCTCGAGGACCAGTCGCTCTACGGACCGATGGCCGAGAGCGGCGATGCGACGCGTTTCTTCTCTCGCCCGCCGCGTCACGTGCCGATGCTCAAGCGCCGTGCGCGCGCGCCGCTCTTTCGTCCGAGCGATGGCGGTGTCTGTGAGGACCTGCGCTTCGAGAGCCCGTTCGTTCCGCTCAACGTGCGCATCCGCGATCGGTATCTCGCGCAGCGTCCGAATCGATTCGCGCACGCGCGTCACTGGCGTCATGCCGGCAAGCCGCGCCCGACGGTGATCGCGATCCACGGCTTCAGCGCCGATCTCTATCACCTCAACGAGTGGTTCTTCGCGATCCCGTGGCTCTATCGCGAGGGCTACGACGTGTTGCTCGCGACGCTTCCGTTCCACGGGCCACGCGCGGGCGCGCTCTCGCCGTTCAGCGGGCACGGCTTCTTCGCGGGCGGCCCGTCGCGCATCAACGAGAGCTTCGGGCAGGGGATCTTCGACATCCGGATCTTCATCGATCACTTGATGGACGAGCTCGGCGTGCCGAAGGTCGGCGCCACGGGCGTGAGCCTCGGCGGCTTCACGACGGCGCTGCTCGCCTGCATCGAGCCGCGGCTCGAGATGGCGATCCCGAACGTGCCCGTGACGAGCATCGCCGACCTCGTGATGGAGTGGCACCCGATCGCCGAGTACGTGCGTGCCGCGCTCGCGCTCGCCGGCAAGAGCATCCACGACGCGCGTCGCGTGCTCGCGGTCTCGAGCCCGCTCACGTATCGCCCGCTGCTCGCCCGCGAGCGCTTGTTCATCATCGGCGGCGTCGGCGATCGGCTCGCGCCACCCAAGCACTCGCGTCTGCTCTGGGATCACTGGGATCGCTGCTCGATGCACTGGTTTCCCGGCAGCCACCTCTTGCACCTCGACCGCGGCGAGTACTTCCGCCACATGCGCCGCTTCATGAGCGACATCGGCTTCTCGATCGGCTGAAAGGCCACGTGTTTTCGGCCCGGCGCCACGGGGCTGGCGTGCCGGGGCATCGCGATGGTAAGCCACGCCCCGTCATGACCTTCACGATGGCGTATGTCGGGCTCGCGATCCTCATCCCTGCGCTCACGTACGGTATCTGCGAGTTCGCCAACCGCGGCCGCTGAAGAGACGAGCTGCGCTCGCGGGCTCGTGCGACGCCCGGCAAGCGGCGGCGATAGCCCCACTCGATTCCGTCCACGCCGGGCCGCCGATCACGAGGAGCTCGCGCGCGGGGTCTTCGCGCACGCGACGCGCCGGCGAGAAGACGCCGCTCGCGCAGAGCGAGGCGGATGCCTTGGCGAAGAAGATGGATGCGCTCTTCGAGAAACTGGAGCTCGCGCGCGATCGGTCCCCGCTACCGCTCGAGCCACCGGACGCGCACGAGCTCGAGACCTGGCTGATCGAGACACGCAGGACACGCCTCTGACGCGTCTTCAGTCGTCGGAGAGACCGGCGAGCGTGCCGAGCCCGATGCGGAGCATCATGAGTCCTTCTCGCACGTGCGCACCGAGCGCGCGGCGTGGCTGCGGGCCGAAGCGTTTCCGCTCGGCGGCATCGCGCGCAGCCAGCCGCGGAAGCTTCAGCCGCGCGCGCGCGACGCCGCGGTTCTGCAGCGCCGCGAGGTGAGCTGCAGACGTCGGATCGTCCTTCGACGCGGAGACGGCCGCATCGAACGCTCGCTCCGCGCGCGCGCTCTCCGAGACGGCGAGCCACGCGAGGCCACACGTCAGCAGTGCCCGAGCGTCACCGGCGGCCGCCTCGCGCTCGGAACGGAGCGCGTTCTCGATGCCTCTCGCGCGACGCCGATCGGCGCGTCGCAAGGCTCGCGCGTGGAGCGCACGTCGCCACGGCATGGCCACGAAGCGGAATGCGACCGCGAATGGCGCCCCGATCACCCAGAGGACGAGCACCCAGCCGAACGAACGCTTCGAAGCCGGAGCAGGAGCCGGCGAGACGATGTCGGGCGCCGCTGCCT
>CAYSCF010000744.1:0-2018 GCA_964429305.1 uncultured Sandaracinaceae bacterium
GTCCTCGCGGGCTGCGACACGACGCGCATCGAGGCGTCGGTCACCGCCGGCCACGCGACGTGGGATGCGGCGAACGCGGCGTGCTGCCTCGCGCGCTCGGCGAACGACACCAGCTGCTTCTTCAACGTCGGCGCGGGCGGCGACGAGTGCAACTTCGTTCAGGGCACGGTCGCCAACGGAATGCCGTGCGCCAACGGCACCGAGTGCATGAACGGCTACTGCCACATCACCGACAGCTGCATGGGCATCTGCACGGCCTACGCGACGACCGGCACGGCCTGCGGCATGGGCGACGTGACCTGCGCGCCGGATGCGGACTGCGACACCAACACGCGTCGCTGCACGACCGTGACGGGCGCACCGGGCACGGCTTGCTCGGCCGCGACGAACACGCAGTGCGAAGCGAACGTCGCGTGCGTCGATCCCGACGGCGACGGCGCGGGCACCTGCACGGCGCTGCCGACGCGCGGCCAGGCTTGCACGCAGGACACCATCCTCTGCGACCTCAACAGCAGCGTGTGTCAGTACGACTTCGCGAGCTCGAGCGGCGTGTGCGTCCCGGCGTTCGCGATCGGCTCGCACTGCATCGTCGACGCGCAGTGCGTGGGTGATGCGTACTGCGCGGGCGCGAACTTCGGGGCCATGACGTACGGCACCTGCACGGCCCGCGCGCATCGCGGCGGCAGCTGCACGACCGACAAGTGCGTCGACGGTCTCGTGTGCTTGCCCGATCACACGTGCGGCGATGCGCCGGCGCAGGGCGCGGCGTGCACGCCGACGAGCGGCTGCGCCACGGGCACGTGCGGCAGCGGCGGCACCTGCGTCCCGCTCCACGCAGCGGGCGATCACTGCACCGCGAACACCCAGTGCGCTTCGGGCATCTGCAACCCGGGATCGCTCGTCTGCGCGCCGTCCTGCTGAGCTCACCGACGTGATGCAGAGAACGCCTCGGCCCGAAACGGCCGGGGCGTTTCTCTTTTGGCGAGCTACTCGCCCTTTTCTTCGCGCGTGAGGGTGCGGCTGCGCGCGAAGAGGTCGCTCACCTCGGTGGGATCGTCGTTCGGATCCTCTTCCATCTCGTACTCGGGCACCGAGATGTCGTCCATCGCGGCCGGCGGCGGCGGACGGAAGCTCGGGATCGTCTGCCGACCGCGCGCGATGCGCAGGCCTTGCAGCATCGCGCGACCGGACTCGAAGCGCGCCGCCGGATCGTGCGCCATCGCGCCGAGGATCAGCTCCTCGATGGCCGCCGGAATCGCCGGCCGCAGCTCGCGCGGGGCGATCGGACGCGTCGTGAGGATCGAGACCAGCAGCTTGTTGTAGTTGTTCTCGCGGTACGGCAGCCGCCCGGTGAGCGCCTCGTAGAGCAGCACGCCCATCGCCCACACGTCGCACCGACCATCGACCGCTTCGCCGCGCGCCTGCTCCGGCGCGAGGTAGTACGGCGTACCGACGACCATGCCCGTCTTGGTCAGCGAGAGCGTCTCGTCGTCGATGGCCTTGCTGATGCCGAAGTCGAGCAGCTTGGCGACGACCTTGTCGCCCTTGTGCGCGAGGAACACGTTCTCGGGCTTCAGGTCACGGTGCACGACCCCGCGCGCGTGCGCGACGTCGAGCGCACCGAGCACCTGCTCGGCCACGTCGAGCAGCTCGTCGATCGGCAGCGCGCCCTCGTGCTTGATGCGCTCGGCGAGCGTCTGTCCTTCGAGCAGCTCCATCACCTGGAACGGCACGCCGTTCTCGAGCGTCCCGAGATCGTAGATCTCGACGATGCCCGGATGCCCGAGCGATCCCGCGATGCGCGCCTCGCGGATGAAGCGCTTCTCGGCGTCGCTGCCCTTGCGGTGACCGCGGAGCAGCACCTTGATCGCGACGGGCTTGCCGATGCGCGTGTTCTCCGCGCGGTACACGGCGCCCATCCCGCCGCGCCCGAGCAGCGCCTTCACCGCGTACTTGCCGTCGATGATGCTGGTTGCGGTTCGGTTTAGAACAAGTTCCAGAGGGACTGGTTGTAGACG
>CAYSCF010000745.1:0-2017 GCA_964429305.1 uncultured Sandaracinaceae bacterium
TGCAGCGACGACTTCTTCGCGGGCATGGAGAACATGCTCAAGCCGGGGCGCGGCGTGTTCTTGCCCGACGAGTACACCGATCGCGGCAAGTGGATGGACGGCTGGGAGAGCCGCCGCAAGCGCGCCGCCGGCCACGACTGGTGCATCGTGCGGCTCGGCGTGCGCGGCGTCGTGCGCGCGCTCGACATCGACACCAACCACTTCCTCGGAAACCATCCACCGTTCGCATCCGTGGAAGCGACGCGCGCCGACGCGAGCGCCGACATCGGCACGCTCGAGGTCGCGCACTGGACCGAGATCCTCCCGCAGTCGCCGCTGCGCCCGGGCTCGCAGAACTTGTTCGCGATCGAAGGTGCCGAAGCGTTCACGCACCTTCGGCTGCGCATCTATCCCGATGGCGGCGTCGCGCGCTTCAAGGTGTGGGGCAGGCCCGATCCCGAGTGGGATCGCGTCGAGATCGACGACGAGACGCGCCCACGCCTCGAGAAGGGCGAGGTCGATCTCGCGGCGCTGCGCAACGGCGGCCAGACGCTCGCGTGCAGCGACGCGTTCTTCGGACCGATGCATCACCTCATCTCGCCGGGCCGCGCCGTGAACATGGGCGGCGGCTGGGAGACGCGACGCAAGCGCATGCCGGGCAGCGACTGGATCCTCGTGAAGCTCGGCGCGGCTGGCACGATCGGCCTGATCGAAGCCGACACGAACCACTTCAAGGGCAACTTCGCCGATCGCATCGCGGTGCGCGGCATCCACGCGCCGGGCGCGAAGATCACGGATCTCGTGCCCGTCGGCGCGTACTCGTCGATGCCCGAATGGACGACGGTGCTGGACGAGACGAAGCTCTCGGCGTCGAGCCGTCACTTCTTCCGGAACGAGATCGCTGCGCGCGGTCCCTTCACGCACGTGCGGCTCGACGTGTTTCCCGACGGGGGCGTGAGCCGACTGCGCATCTGGGGCCAGCGCGCGTGAGCGCGGCGGCCAAGCTCGACGCGGCGACGGACGAAGAAGCGCTCGAGATGTTGGGCCGCTGCTGCGGCGCGAGCGCGTGGTCGAGAGCGATGCTCGCGCGACGCCCGTTCGGAACCGACGCAGCGCTGATGGCGGCCGCCGACGAGGAGTGGGCGAAGATCGATCGCGAGGGAGTCCTCGAGGCGCTCACGCACCATCCTCGCATCGGCGCCGACATCGGCGAGCTACGGAAGAAGTACGCCTCGACCGCGTCGTGGGCCGCGAGCGAGCAAGCCGGTGCCGCAGCGGCGTCCGAAGAAACGCTCGCCGCGCTGCGCGATGCGAACGCGGCGTACGACGCGCGCTTCGGCTGGGTGTTCGTCGTGTGCGCGACGGGCAAGAGCGCCGCCGAGATGCTCGCCATCCTGCGGGCACGATTGCCGAACGATCCCGAGACCGAGCTGCGCGTCGCCGCCGAGCAGCAGCACCTCATCACCCGCATCCGTCTGGAGAAGATCGCGTGAGCGCACGAAGCCCCATCACCACGCACATCCTCGACGTCTCGCTCGGCAAGCCGGCGGCCGATGTCGAGGTCACGCTCGCACGCGCCGAGGGCGACGGCTTCGTCGAGCTCGCCCGCGGAAGGACCGATCTCGATGGTCGCGTGAGCACGCTGCTCGCGCCCGGCTCGCTCGTGCACGGCATGTATCGGCTCTCGTTCGACGTGGGCGCCTACTTCGCAGCTTCGCAGCGCACGTCGTTCTATCCGAGCGTCGACGTCCTCTTCGTCGTCTCGGACACGTCGCAGCACCACCACGTTCCGCTGCTGCTCAGCCCCTTCGGATACTCGACCTATCGGGGGTCGTGACGCTCCATTTCGTGGTATCCCGGGCGCCATGCACGACAAGATCGGACGACGCGTCCTGCTCGAGCGCAGCTTGATCGTTCTCGCGGCCGCGCCCGTCTTCGGCGCCTGCGGCTCCAGCGGCCCCGACTGCAGCAGCACCGCGGGCCTCTACCCGACGGCGCTCGCGAATCGCACCACGCAGTGCTACATGGAGCACAGCAA
>CAYSCF010000746.1:0-2016 GCA_964429305.1 uncultured Sandaracinaceae bacterium
GCGGCGAGATGCGCGAGCTGCGCGCCGAGATGGTCTCGCTCGACGAGCGCATCGCGCCGCTGGCCAAGCAGTCGGGCGAGCTCGGCAACGCTCGCTGGGGTCTCATCCTGCGCACGGGCAACGACAAGAGCCATCTGGCGCGGCAGATCGAGCGGCACGCCGACGTCTACACGTCGCGCGTCGGGAACCTTCTCGCGAGCACGCCGTTCGTCTATCTACGCTCGCCTCGCGGCAGCCTTCCTCACGACAGCGGGCCCGAAGGCGGCGTGGAGTGAGCTGAATCGGCGCCCCAAGGCCTCGGTCGATCGCGTGTCTATCAGCACGTAGACGGACCGAGCGTCGCGAGCGATTTGCCGCACGCCGCCGTGGCTTGCGTCCGCGATGCGGAACGCCGAGGGAGGGGTGCGCGCGTGCAGATCCAGAAGACGACGTCGACGAACACGAACGAGAGCTCGGTCCTCTTCTCGCTGGCCACGCTCGGAGCGATGGCGCGGCAGGCGCCGGCCGCCGAGCCGGTCGTGCGCGAGGAGCTGATCGCGTCGGGGCGACGCCGTCGCCGGTGCTCGCGGCGCCGGTCGTGACGCCGCCGATCGCTCCGCCCAGCGCGGCGTCGAGCACGACGCGCGCGTGGATCGCAGGAGCGCTCGTGGTGGCGGCGGTGATCTTGGGAGTGTCGTACGTCGCGGGCAGGGCGATGCAGCGGCCGGTGGTCGTCGTGCGAGCGGTGCCGCGTGTGGAGACGAGCGCGGGGGAGAGCGTGGGGGTGACGGTGAGCGAGAGCGCGAGCGAGAGCGAGAGCGAGAGCACGCCGACGAGCACGATTGCGACGACGAGCACGACGACGAGATCGCCGCAGCCCCGGCCGCATCGCGACACCGTCGTCGCGACGACCACGACGACGACCGCGCCGCCCGCTCCGCACGAGCGCACGCTCGAAGAGCTGCTCGAGGCGCCGCTCTGCTGCGGGCACGCCACCACCACGCATGCGACTACGGCGCCCGTGCCCGCGCTCCCCGCTACGCCTTCGCGCGACGACGTCATGTCGGCGATGCGCGCGGTCTCCGTCGCCGAGTGCGGCCCCGAGCACGGGATCGCGAACGTGCGCATCACCGTCGCGAGCACGGGCCGCGTCTCCGGCGCGGTCGTGAGCGGACCCCTCGCGGGCACTGCGGCGGGATCGTGCGTCGCGCGCGCCGTTCGAAGCGCGACCTTCCCGCGCTTCGCGCAGAGCTCCTTCGTGCTCAGCTATCCGTTCCGGATCTGACGCTCGCGCGGCTCAGAGCCCGTGGCTGGCGATGAACTCGTTCGTGTACTTCGCGGTCTTCTCGTAGCTCTCGCGCGTCGTGTCCGCGATGAACTTCTCGACCACGCCGCCGATGCCGAACACGTTGACCTGCAGATCGACCTCGCAGATGCGCTCGATCTTCTTCTCGCCACGCGGCTCGACCCAGAGCGTGCCGCCGATGCGGACCTTGTCGGCCATCTTGTTGGTCGTGATGTCGTACGACCACTTCTGCGTCTTCGCGTCGAAGCGGCCGACCTCCGTGTAGCTCAGGCCGCCGCCGATCAGCTTGGTGACCACGGCGGGCGCCTCGCTCTTCGGCTCCGTGAACATCTTCCGCGTACGATCGCCGCCCGGCTCACCCGTGACCGCGAGCACCTCGAACTGCTTGAAGCCGAGCGTGCCGAGGTAGAGACCGCGGTTGTACTCGACGTCGAAGAAGACCTTGTTCCAGTAGGTCTCGGCGTCGCAGTTGAAGATGTTCTGACAACGGAAGCGCATCGAGCGCAGTCATGCGCGACGCGGGGCAGAGAGGCAAACTCCAACGCCTGCTACTCGGAGCTGAAGAGCTCGCGCTCGAGCGCGTCGTAGCGGGCCGGGTTCCCTTCTACGAGGCTCGTCCCGCCCAGCTCGGCGATGACCTTCTGCATCGCCGGCGTCGTGAGCGCCTCCTTCACGTCCTCGACCATCAACGCGTCGGCCGTGCGCGCCGCGCAGAACGTGTCGCCCGGGAT
>CAYSCF010000747.1:0-2010 GCA_964429305.1 uncultured Sandaracinaceae bacterium
CCCAGCAGGAGCGCGAGCACGGCGGCGGCATCGATCGCGTCGGGAGCTTGCGAGGAGAGCGCGACCAGAGCGACTGCGGCCAGCGCGACGATCGCGATCACACCGCGCCCCAGCGGTGGTGCGATCGATGCGACCGCCAGAACGCACGCCGACACGGCCGCGAAGGCGAGGCCGTATCCGACGAGGGCTGCGGGGGCGCTCCGGGTCGGATCGACGGGAAGGTGAGGCGCGATCGCCGCGCAGACCGTGAAGAAGACGAGCGAGAGCGCGATCGTCAGCGCCCAGCGTCCGGTCTCAGCCCGCAGGCGCGCCCTTCTTGCGACCGTAGGCGATCGCCTCGAGGCGGACGATGTCGAGCACCTCGATCATGTCCGGCGTGACCTTGAGCGCGCCTTCGCGCTCCAGCAGGGCCAGGCCGCGCGAGATCTCTTCACGCACGGTACCGAGGCGTCCCGCGACGGTCTCCGTGGTGAGATCGCGGACCAAGTGGCGCGCGTCTTCTCCGCGGGTCTCGCGGGCGGCGGCGAGCGTGCAGAGGAAGGACGCGAGACGCGCCGGGACGGTCCGCAGCGAGAGATCGCTGACGAGGCGCAGGCTCCGGTCGGTGCGCCGAGCGCGCAGATCGATCATCGCGCGCAGCACGCCGGGGCGCTTCTCGCCGATGGCGCCGATCGTCTCGTTGGGGACGAGCAGAGCGCTTCCCGCGCGCATCGCCACCGCGCTCGCGGGGTAGGTCCCCCCGTCGAAGCGCACGCCCTCGGTGATCGGCCGTCCAGGGCGGGCGAGATAGATGATCTGTTCGCGCCCGTCACGGCCGCTCTTGGTGAGCTTGATCTCACCGGTCCGGACCACGAAGAACCCTTCGGCGGTCTGGCCCTCGCTGAAAAGAGGCGCGGCGCGGGCGACTTTTCGCACCTCGGCGGCTTCCGCGAGAGCGTGGAGATCGGCTGCCGGAAGCTGACCGAGGACCGGTACGTCGCGGAGCAGCTCGTCGGCGGAGCGCGGGGCGATGGCCATGAGGTCGCGGAGCTTATCACGGCGCGATCGGCGACCGATGCTCTTGTCGCGCGTTACGAAAGTGACGTGGTCCGGGCCGCGCCAGGCTGCCGATGTGGATCCCGGCCGTTTTTCGTGGATCACGCGTGGCACGAGGGTTGATAGCAGTGTGGAAAGGGGCCGAGGGGCCACTGACTTTCGTAGGCGCATTTGCCGTGCAATGCTCCGCGACCTAAATCGACGGCGATCAATGCGGGGCCGGCTCGGCCAGGAGGATCGGATGATGAACGCGAAGATGCTCGGGGGTGCCTTGGTGGGGGCGATGATGGTCGGCTGCGCGGGCAACGCTACGGGCTCGGACCCGGCGCAGCTCGACATCAGCCCCGTCAGCGCTGCGATCGACGGTCGGACCGACCTCTTCGTCGATCCGGTCCTCTCGCGTCACCTGCTCACGGCCGACGAAGTGAACGGCAGCCCGACGGCGGTCGCCGTCGAGGTCCAGCTGACCGAGAGCGAGCTCATCGCCTGGCGCGCGCAGCCGACGGTCTCGCCGGCGGCCCGCTCGCGCACGGAGGCGGACGTCGTCGCCCGCTTCGACATCGTCGAGGGCACGCCGGATCTCAGCACCGCCGTCGTCATCGGCGACACGACGCACCCGACGCAGCCGGGCACCACGATCACCATCCCCGGCGGCCTGGGCGGTCAGCTCGGCAGCCACACCGGCACGGGCGTCTCGCACAGCACGCCGTTCCCGGTGCACATCCCGGAAGTGACGATCCCGCAGCTCAACATCAACTGGTCGAGCCACGGCGGCATCCCCGGCTCGCTAGACGTCAGCACCTACCACAACATCGCGACGGCCCACCCCGGCTGCGCCTGATCGCAAGCGGCTCGCTGGATCGCGAGAGGCCTCGGCGGAAACGCCGGGGCCTTTTGCTTTTTGGGGGCGAGCAGCGAGTGAGAGCGAGAGCGAGAGCGAGAGCGAGAGCGAGAGCGAGAGCGAGAGCGAGAGCG
>CAYSCF010000748.1:0-2008 GCA_964429305.1 uncultured Sandaracinaceae bacterium
GTGGGCAACCCCGCCGAGCAGCTGCTCAAGGCGAGCGACCCGCGCCTGCCCTCGCTCTCGCGCCACTTCGCCTACGTGAAGATCGCCGAGGGCTGCAACCGCTGCTGCGCGTTCTGCGCGATCCCGAGCTTTCGCGGCAAGCAGCGAAGCCGCTCCATCGCCGACGTCGTGACGGAGTGTCAGCGCCTCGTCGACGAGGGCGCCGTCGAGCTGAACCTGATCTCGCAAGACACGATCGCCTACGGGCGCGATCTGCACGATCGCGGTGAGACCTCGCTCGAGAAGCTCGTCGCCGCTGTCGCCGAGGTGCGCGGCCTGAAGTGGCTGCGCGTCTTCTATCTCTATCCCGAGACGATGAAGGACGGTCTGCTCGATCTCTTCGCGAACCATCCGCGCGTGCTGCCCTACATCGACATGCCGCTGCAGCACGCGAGCGATCGCATGCTCAAGATCATGAAGCGCGGCCACGGCATCGATCGGCAGAAGCGCTGTGTCGAAAAGCTGCGCGAGAAGGTCCCGAACGCCGTGATGCGCAGCGCGTTCATCGTCGGTCACCCCGGCGAGACGGAAGAAGACTTCGAAGAGCTCGTCGAGTTCACCCAGTGGGCCGAGCTCGATCGCGTCGGCGTCTTCCAGTACTCGACCGAAGAGGGCACGAGCGCCGGCGACATGACCGATGACGTGCCCGCCAAGACCAAGCGCGCGCGCGCCAAGAAGCTCATGGCGGTGCAGCGCCCGATCTCGCGCAAGAAGGCCAAGGCGCTGATCGGGCAAGAGCTCGAGGTGCTCGTGGAAGGCGCGAGCAGCGAGAGCGAATTCCTGCTCGAGGGTCGCTGGTGGGGCCAGGCGCCGGAGATCGACGGCAAGGTCGTGCTCACGAACGGCGAGGCCAAGGCCGGCGAGATCCGCAAGGTGCGCATCACCGATGCCGCCGAGCACGATCTCGTGGGCGATCTCGGAGACGAGAACGGCGCGCTCCCCGAGCGTCCGCCCGGCGCCAAGAAGATCAAGCCCGCGTCCGTCCGCTTGCGTACGATCGCCTGACCCAGGGCACGGCGACTGCATGGCGTCCCGCATGCCTCGCTCCGTCGTGCCATTCGGTCTCTGCGTGCTCGCGACCCTCTCCGCGTGCGCGCCGAGTGAGCCAGCTCGCCTCACGATCGACGATGGCGGGAGCGATGCAGCCAGCGACGCGGCGAGCGATGCAGGCAGCGATGCTGGACGCGATGTCAGCACGGCGGCGCCAGACTGTGCGATCGACAGCTGCTGCACGGGCCGAGGCGGGCTCTGCTGCGTCGGCCAGCCGATGTGCGCCGACGGCTGGGTGTGCACGGGATTGTTCGCGAGCGGCACCAACTACTGCGTCATGTGCGAGGAGGCGGATCACCGCTGCTGCCACGACACGCAGACCCGCTGCCCCGCCGGCACGGCGTGCACGGCGGGGATGTGCGTCGCGATCGGAGACGCCGGCGTCGACGCCAGTCCCTGATCGACTTGCCATCGCGGCTCCGATCCGTCATTCGTAAAGCGGTCGAAAGACGGCAGACGGGTCCGGCGAGCCCCCGTCATCGCGCAGATGGTCTGCGCGCCACTTGTCCCGCCCCCATGGCGAGTGACCCACGACCTCGAGGCACGAATTTGCCCTCGAGGAAGGTCCTTCCATGCGTCTCAATCACATCGATCTCCAGGTCCCCGACGTCCAGGCCGCCGCTTCCTTCTTCGAGAAGTGGTTCGGCTTCGAGCACCTGAGCAACCGCGCTTCGCCCGCGATCGCGATCTTGCGCGGTGAGGGCGGCTTCTCGCTCGTGCTCCAGCGACGCGGCGAGAAGGAGCGCTTTCCCGAGAATTTCCACGTCGGCTTCTTGCTCGACGACGAGGCGAGCGTGCTCGATCACCACCAGCGCATGCGCGAAGCGGGGCTGCCGATCAGCGAGCTCCAGCGGAACAACCGCGGCACGCTCACGTACCTGCGCGGGCCAGGCGAGATCCTGATCGAAGTCAGCTGCCA
>CAYSCF010000749.1:0-1997 GCA_964429305.1 uncultured Sandaracinaceae bacterium
CGGCTACGGGCAATCGGCGCGCTGTTCCTGGCGCTCGCGATCGGATGTGGCGGCGAGACCGAGCTCGAGCGCGACCCGCTGGCGAGCCTGATCGAGCCGGTCCACGCGGCGGCGAGCGCTCCCGTCGAGACGGCGACGCCGACGCCGACGCTGACCGCGCAGCTGACCTCGCTGACGGTGAGCGCGCCGCGATCCGAGCGCGGGCACGAGGGCGCCGCGCGCGTCGTGATCGGTCTCGATCGCTCGGTGCACTTCGAGCGGCACGACCTGCCGGCCTCGCAGACGATGCCGCATCGCGTGGTGCTCGCGCTCGAAGGCACCGCGCTCGCGTCGGGCGTCGCGCCGCTCACGTCGGTCGATGCGTCCGGGCTCACGCGCGTGCGGGCGACGAGCGGTGCGGACGGAACGCGCGTCACGCTCGATCTCGCCGATGACGCGACGCCGCACGTCTATCTCCTTCCCGATCCCGTGCGCCTCGTCGTCGACGTATCGCGACCCGATGCGAGCGCGCCCACGACCGCGAACGAGCGTCGCCCGGTCCACTCCGTGTTGCTCGATCCCGGCCACGGCGGCGACGACTACGGCGCGCGCGCGTTCCGTCTGCGGGAGTCGGACCTCACGCTCGACCTCGCGCTCCGCACGCGCGACGCTCTCTTGCGCCGCCGTCCCGACATCCGCGTCGTTCTCACGCGTGAGAGCGACACGTTCGTCTCGCTCGAGCAGCGCACGGCGATGGCGAACGCGATGAACGCCGATCTCTTCGTCTCGATCCATCTGAACGCCGCGTGGGAACCCGTCGACCACGGCGGTGTCACGACCTTCGTGCTCGACACGACCAACGATCGACAGGCGCTTCGTCTCGCCGCGCGCGAGAACGGCACGACCGAGGGCGACGTGACCGAGCTCGAGCGCATCCTCGCCGGGCTGGAGCGGGGCGAGCAGAGCGAGGCGTCCTCGACGCTCGCGGATCGCATCCACTTCGCGACGCTCTCGTCGGGTCGTCGCGTGCTTCCGCACCTGCACGACCGCGGCGTGCGCTCGGCGATGTTCTACGTGCTCGTCGGCGCGACGATGCCGGCCGTGCTCGTCGAGGCGTCGTTCCTCACGCGCGAGGACGAAGCGAACGCGCTGCGCACGGAGCGCTATCGCGATTCGCTCGCGAGCGGCATCGCCGAGGGCATCGCGCGCTACGCGGCACCGGCCGAATGAGAGCCGCGCTCGTCTTCGTGCTCGTCTTCGTGCTCGCCGCGGGCGCATCGGCGCAGCCTCGTGGTGAGGCGTTGGTTCGCTCGCACTTCGAAGCCGAGGGCACCACGATCGTGGACGTCCGTGTACGACCCGATCTCCGCGTCGGGCCCGCCTGGTGGGTGCGCACGCGCGATGCCGACGGAACGATCCGCGGCCACCTCGTCTTCGTTCGCGCCCCCGAGGTGATCGTCGGACCGGGCGAGGACGCGCTCCGCGAGGTGCTCCGGGCCGATCAGGGCATTCGGGCCACGCCGCCGCACACGCCCACGCGTTGGACCGCGACGGCGCTCCTGACCGTGATGCGCGAGCTCCAGGTCACGATCCCGCTCGCCAGCAGCCCGATCACCACGCATCGCGTGACCGAGCTGCGCCCTCACGTCGTGCGCGAGGGGGGCGTTCTGCGACTGACGCTCTATGCCTTTCGCGGCGGCCCGCCCGAGGCGCCCGCGACCGAGCAGTTCTGGGTGACGCGTGCCGTGCTGACGATCGACGCGGAGTACGCGTTGCGGTGGACGACGGCGGACGTCGTTCTCGACGCGCACGGGCGGGAGCGCTGAGCGAGGGCGAGGGCGAGGGGCGCGGGCGAGAGGCGAGAGGCGAGAGGCGAGGGCGGGGTCCGAGCTCCTTGCTCGCATCGGGGTAGGCGCTCTGCTCGGGCAATCTCAGCTTGCCCGCGGGCTTGGCGCGTTCAACGCCGCCTTCGGCGCCCGTGCTCGCCTCGTCGCTTCGCTCCTGCGGCTCCGCTCGGG
>CAYSCF010000750.1:0-1988 GCA_964429305.1 uncultured Sandaracinaceae bacterium
CACAGGATCGTGTTCCAGCCGATCGAGCTGCGACGGAGCACGAGGTGCTGCGCCGGGTCGTTGTGGCCGGGCGGGTTCATGAGCTGCTCGTCGCGCACGAAGCCCTCGTAGAGGTAGTCGGTCAGCTCGCCCGCGTAGAGCACGCCGTCGTGCGGCTTGTAGTCCGCCTCGCCGAGCACGCCGCGCCGCAGGTACCAGGACACGTAGCCACCCGCGCGCCGAGGCTCGGCCGTGTCGCTGAGCACGTCCTCGTCGGACGAGAAGATGCCCATGCGGCCCGGTCGCGTCATGAAGTCTTCCGCGAAGCCGCCCGCATGGCACGAGTCGAGCGCGAGGATCGTGGTGTTCGCCCGGATCGCGTCGAGCTCGTGGCTCACTTCCGTGTCCGTGACCTGCCCATCGATCATCACGACGGTCTCGTCGAGCCCGTCGAGCTCGCGCGGATCGCCGCCTGCCGGCACCGGCTGGATGTTCCCGTGGCCCGAGTAGAAGATCATCACGACGTCGTCGGGCTGCGCGCGCGCCGCGAGCGAGCGCAGGCCGGCGAGGAACGCGGCCGTCGTCGCCTGCGCGTCGATCAGGATCGTCTGCTCGTCGACGCGCTGCAGGTGCGCATCACGCATCGCCTCGCCGAGGAAGGTCGCGTCGTCGGCGCATCCGTAGAGCCGCGAGTGCGTCGTGTACTCGGTGATGCCGACGATCAGGCTGAGGATGCGGCCGCGCCCCTCGGGACCCGCGAATCCGCCCGCGGGAACGGTCTCTCCAGCGTGCACGATCACCGGCGGTCGCACGGTCGTCGCGACCGAGAACGCCCCGCTCGATCCCGCGCCGTACGCAGAGACGACGACCTGGTAGGTGCCGCTCTCGGGCAGGGCGACGAACACCGTGCTGTCGAGCGCGCGCTCCGTGCCCTCGGGCCCGAGGTCGCTCGCGTCGTCGTTGATCCACGTCTCGCCGTGCGGGCCGATGACCGTCGCGATCGTGTCGAAGTCGCGCGAGGTGACGCGCACGCGGACGATGGCGCCGCCCTGTCCTTCGAAGTGGAGGAACGAGTGGTTGCTGAACATCGGGTCGCCGATCGCGCCGAGCGTCCCCGTGGTGCGCGTCTCCAGCGTCATCGCCTCGCCCGGGACTGCCGGGAGATTCTGCACGTCGACCACGTAGGTGCCGAGCTGGTTCGCCGGAGCGCTCGTGACCGACACGCGATAGGTCGCGGTGGCGGGCGCGAAGAACTGGATCATCGAGTCGAGGGTGCCAGGGAGCGCGTCGTCGTTCTCGATGTTGAGCCCATCGGGGCCGACCACACGCAACCACGGATCCTGGAGCGCGCCCGGAGCGTCGTGGCCCGGCACGTGGATCCGGATCAGCTGGCCCTCGGTGAGATCGAGATCGTAGTCGTCGACGTGATGGCGCCCGTCTTCCACGCGGTCGCTCTCGGTCAGCTCGCCCTGCGTGGCGGTCCCGACCGCGAGCCGCGAGGGCGCAGGGCCGTCACCGTTCGCTCGAGGCGTGGTCGTGCCGGTGGACTGGGTGCCGCCACAGGCGAGCAGAACGATCGCGGAGAGGAGAGCCGAGGTGCGCGTCATCGCGCGCGACCGTAGCACCAGAGGCCGGAAATGGCCTCAGCGGGCTTCCCAGACGAGCGTCGTGAAATAGATCATCCGCCAGAGGGAGTCGGTCTCGCGGCGGTAGAAGCCGAGCAGATCGTCACCGCGCCCCAATAGCGCGCGACCCCGACCCGGTCGAGGCATCGGCGAGCCGATCGGCGTACCATCGCCCACCATGTTCGAGCTCGGTCCGCACGTCCCCACCACCTGTACCGCCGACAATGCCCGCACCGTCGGCGAGATGTTCTTCCTACGGCGCGCGCGCAGCGCTTCGCGGCCGGCGCTGCACCATCGGCCCGCCGACGTGTGGCTCGCGATCACGTGGGACGAGTTCTATCTGCGCGCCGCCCGCGTCGCGAAGGGCCTGCTCGATCTCGGCAT
>CAYSCF010000751.1:0-1987 GCA_964429305.1 uncultured Sandaracinaceae bacterium
CTGCCAGGCCCAGCGCGGGCGCGAACAAGCGATACGCGCCTTCCGTGATGCCGACCTGGTTCGGGACCATGTCGCCGAGCCCGGCGCCGACGAGGTGAATGCCCTGCGTCACGAGCGCCGACAGTGGTGTGAGGTCACCGCCGACCGCGAGCAAGATGATGCCGTACTGCACGCACTGGAGGATCCGGCCGAAGAAGGTCGCCAGGATCGGCTTGCCCCACGCGACCTCGTCACGCAGCGCTTCGTCGAAGTCCTCTCCGTGCTCGGCGAGCGCCCGGACGTGCTTGCCGAGCCAGGTGCCGACGGACGAACGGCGCGAAGCCAAGATGATGAGACCGCCCACTACGCCGGTGACGACCCCGTTGCCGAGGACCATCCACGCGAGCGGCGTCCCGAAATTCACGGCGAGACCGACGGCGATCCATGCCGGCAGGCTGATCAGCGTGTTGCCGATCAACGTCGCGGCCTGCAGGCGTGTCGCGAGCGCGGCGGCGTGCGAGGGGCCGACGTAGGGAGCGAGGCCCGTGGCGCGCGCGACCTCGCCGCCGGCGCGGCCCGCGGGCAGCAGGATCATCACGCCGTACGCGAGCATCGCGGTCCGCACCCAGACGGCGGTCGGCACGCTCGCGCCACGCTCACCGAGAAACGATCGGAGCGCGACCACGTCCATCGACATGAACGCGATCTCGAGCACGAGGATCACCGGCAAGAACACCGACGCCGAGATCAACGTGTGGAGCACCGCATCCGGGCCGGCCTCTTCGACGAGCGCGACGACCGCGGCCACGCCGAATGCGAAGAGCAAGGCCTTGCCGATGTTCTTGAGAACACGGTTTCGCTTGTCGTGCGGCTTGGGTGCCGTCTTCGTTTTCTCGTCGGCCAAGATCGAGGCCCGATTTAGCACGTCAGGTGCCACGCACGAGTGCGCTCTCCATGGGGGCTCCCGACCGGAAGAAGCGGTGCCTCACCTTCGAGCGGCTCGAGCGGGATTTCACGCTCACTTCCGCCACCGGAGCCGCCCGCACGAGCGCGAGGCCGGTGGGCCGCGGGGAGCTGCGAGGTCACGACGAGACCTCGCATGCCCGTGTCAGTGCGCGCCAGTTGGGACGGATGCGCTCTCCGCTCGCAGCGCCGCTACTTCTTCGAGAGCGTGATCAGACCGTCTTTGTCCGACCACACCTTGCGGAAGGCCTCTGCGTACATGTCGACCGTTTGGGCCGACTGCGCGATGAGCGGGCAGGTCTGCGAGAAGAGGACGATCGACGACTCGAGCAGCGTCTTGGCGCCCGTGTACGACGCGGCGTAGTTCGTGCGGCAGCGCTCCATGTCGCCTGCGGAGAACGGGAAGCCCTTGCCGAAGCCCTTGAGCTCCGAGAAGAGCGGAAAGCTCGGGAGCGCCGCGCCCTGCCAGAGCACGACCTCGCATCCCTCGGCGCGAAGGGCCTTGATCGTCACGTCGCGCAGCTTGGCGGGCGAGAGATCGATGCCGGCCGCCTTCGGATCGAGCCAGACGCGGTACTTGTGGAAGACCGTCGTGCGATTGCTCGGGATGACCTGCGGCCCGACGCCGGGAAGCTCGCGCAGCGCCTTCGCGAGGCGATGACCGTTGGCCTGCATCGCCGCCGTCTTCTCCGGCAAGCGCGCGAGCTGCGTGCGCGTGAAGGCCGCCATCATCTCGTTGCCGCGGTACATCGAGCCGACGCCGAGCGAGACCATCGCGCGGTGTCCGTCGAGCGGACGGTTCGGATCGTAGGCGGCCGAGTCGGCGCGCACGATGTTCTGCGCGAAGTTCCGGACCTGGTTGGCTTTCTCGAACAGCGCTTCGTCGTTCGTCGTGTAGAGGCCGCCCTCGCCGGCCGAGAGATTCTTGCTCGACTGCAGCGAGAAGCCCGCGCCGCTCCCGAAGCCGCCGACCGGCTTTCCGTCGTACGTCGCGAGGTGTGCCTGCGCGGCGTCCTCGATCAGCCGCAGATTGTGCTTCCTGCAG
>CAYSCF010000752.1:0-1981 GCA_964429305.1 uncultured Sandaracinaceae bacterium
CCGTCACCACCGCATCGACCTCGCCGAGATCGTCGACGGCGATCCAACTCTGAGCGGGCGCGATGCCCGAGCACGCGGCCGCCGACATCGACCATGCACAGGCGGGGTCGCACGCAGACTGCGTCCTCGATGGCGCGCACGTGGCGCTGGCCGCTGGCGCCGCGCCGCTCGACGTGCGCGCAGTCCAAGCATGGACGCGACGCGCACACACGTCGGCGGAAACGCTCGTCACGTCGAGGACGATCGCGAAGACACCGCGCTCGATCGCCGTCGCAAGCGTGTCGTCGAACGTCCCCTCCGCCCCGCTGCCGATCACGGCGTCGAGGAACGGCACGACCGTCGAGAGCTGATCATCGACGCCGCCGAGCCCGGTGTCGGCGGAGATGCGGTCCGGCGCGTCGGTGCACATGTCGACGGTGCCGGGGTAGACGTTGCCTGAATCGCGACCGTCGAGATCGACGCCGTACGCACCGTCCGCGTCCGCGCTCTCGCTCCGGATGGCCGCGATCACGTAGGTGCCCGTGACAGGTATGCCCACCTCCGGCTGCGCGTCGGCGCGCGACCAACATCGTCCATCGCACCGACAGAATCGCGCGCCCGTCGGGCAGTCCAGATCGGCACGACACGGCCAGGAGCCGTCGACGTACGCGGGCGCACACGCGAGCGTGAGCAGTGCGCACGCGGCCGTGAGCCAGCGGCTCGGAAGTGTCGGCGACTGACCACGCGGAAGCTCGATCGACATCATGCCGACCCACGGAGCACCTGCCGTACCGGACTTCGATCACGGTGCGTGCACGAGCGTCGCAGCGATCGCGGTGAAGCCGAAGCCGGCGGAGAAGTCCGCGCAGCTGTGGCCGTCCGCGCTGGGCGCGAGATCGGGCGGTACGACAGCCGTGAACGTTGCAGGATCGGTTCGGCTCCAGCCGGTGAGAGCCACGATGTTGGTGTTGAACCAGTCGATGGCATCGCTCACGTGGATCGCGCCTCCGAGCTCGCCGCGGCTCAGCGCGTCGTCGTGGAGGTCGGCCTCGAAGATCACGCCGTGCAGATCGATCGGTGCCGCGCCGACCGGTGGCGCGAGCTCGGGGACGATGGGGATGCGCGGGAACGCCGTCGTCCGCAGCCGGCCCGCAACGAGGGTGGCGTCGACCTCGCCGAGATCGACGACGGCGAGCCACGTCTGTCCCGCAGCGATGCCGGCGCACGTCCCGGTCGCGGGGTGCCACTGACACGCGGCGCGGTCGAGGTCGTCGCACGTCGTGTCGTCCGTCGTGGACGCGCACGTCGCGCTCGGCACGGCGGCGTCCATCGCCCGCGCCGTCCACGCGTGGACGCGTCGCGCGCACGCATCGCCGGGGACAGCGGTCACCTCGAGCACCAGCGCGTGCGAGCCGTCCTCGAGCGCATGCGCGACTTCCCCATCCCAGCCGTCGCCGCCGGTGATGCCGTCGAGCAAGGGCACGACGTAGTACGCGAAGATGTTGTCGATGCCGCGATCCATCGTGATCGGCGAGACGTAGTCGTCCTGGTCGGTGCAGCTGCCAGCGGTGCCGTCGACGCGCATGTCGAGATCGATGCCGAACGCTGCTTCTGCGTCGCCGACGAGCGCTTCCGATCGCAACGCCGCCACGACGAAGGTCTGCGTCGGCGGTGGGCCCGCATCGACGCCGGCGTCGGGCTGCTCGCCCACCGACGACCAGCACAGACCGTCGCATCGACAGAAAGGGACACTCGCCCAGTGGCAGTCGTGATCGCCGCGGCAGCGCGCCGTCCCGTTCGGCGGGTCGGCCGGGCTGCAGCCCGTGGCAAGCGTGAGCGCGAGGCACACGAGTGGGCTGAATCGGCTCGTTGCTGTCGAAGCGGCGCCACGGATCGGTTCGAGACGAGGCATGGGATCGTTTGTTCGCATCGCGCATGCCCGTGGACGCTCGAGGGTGCCGAACGGACTGTTCGGTGATCGAGCTGAGCCTCCTCGGCAGCC
>CAYSCF010000753.1:0-1979 GCA_964429305.1 uncultured Sandaracinaceae bacterium
GCACACACCGGGCGGCGATCCACAGAAGGATCTCGGTGCGTTCCTCGAGCTCTGCAAGGAGCTCGGGCTGCTCGTCATCCTGCGGCCGGGCCCGCACATCAACTCCGAGATGACGTGGTTCGGTCTGCCCGAGCGCGTGATCGCGGATCGCGCGTGTCAGGCACGCGGTCCGAGCGGTGGGCCGGTGATCCAGGGCTTCCCGCCGCGCATGTTCGCGGTGCCTTCGTACGCGAGCGAGACGTTCCTCGCGGAGACCGACACCTGGTACGCGGCGTTCGCAGAGGTCGTCCGCCCGCATCTCTACCCGCACGGGCCCGTGGTGCTGCTGCAGGTGGACAACGAGGCCGCGTTCTACTTCCGCGACGCGCCGTACGATCAGGACTACCACCCCGACGCGATCGCGCTCTGGCAGTCGTTCTTGCGCGAGAAGCATCCGACGCTCGGCGAGCTGCAGAAGGCGCACGACGCCACCTATGCCGACTACGACGCGTGCGTCGCGCCGAAGCGCTTCGACCTGCACGACGATCAAGATCCCGCGACGCCCTCGCGCGCTCTCGCGCTACATCTCGATTGGGCGTACTTCCACGAGCACCTGATCGAGCGCGCCATCGTGCGGATGAAGGATCTCTTCGCCAAGCACGGGCTCGGCAACATCCCCACGTTCCACAACCTGCCGCTCGGTGAGCTGATGGCGCCCGTGAGCCTCGCGAAGCTCGAGGAAACGGTCGGATTCGTCGGGCTCGACTACTATCACGCGCGTCGCGAGCACCGGACGATCAAGCGACGCACGCTCTATCTCGCGGGCACGTCGCGCATGCCGGTCTCACCCGAGCTCGGCGTCGGCGCGCCGCCGTGGTTCACGCCGCTCGCGCACGAGGACTCGTTCTACACGGCGCTCGTCGCGCTCGCGTACGGTCTGCGCGGCTTCTCGCTCTACATGGCGGTCGACCGCGATCGCTGGTACGGCGCGCCGATCGACAGCCACGGCACGCCGCGCATCGAGGCGGCGGCGTGGAAGTCGCTGCTGCGTGCGCTGGAATCGACGCGCTTCCATCGCCTCGTCCGTCGCGCACGCGTCGCGCTCGTCGTGCCGCGCGAGTACCTGAGGCTCGCGCGCACGACGCACGTGTATGGTCCGATCACGCCGGTCGCGCTCGAGGCGGTCGCAGGCTCACCGATCGAGGGCGCGAGCGATCATCCGCTCGGCTTCAAGGGACCGATCCAGGTGCTCTGGTGGAAGATGCTGACGCGCTTCGCCGACGCCCTGGGACGTGCGGGTGAGCCGTACGTGCTGGTCGACTCCGACGCGAGCCCGGAACGCCTCGTCGGCGTCGACGCGGTCGTGACTCCGTCGTTCGAGATCGCGAGCCCGGAGCGCTGGCGCGCGCTCAGCGCGTTCGCGAAGAACGGCGGCCAGGTCGTGTTCGGGCCGGCGATGCCGTCGCTCGATCTCTGTCTGCAGTCGCGCCCCTTCGAGGTCCCGCGCATGGGCACGCGCGTGATGATCGATCGCGATTCGGATGCCGACGCCGCGGTCGAGACGCTGCTGGCGTCGCTGCCGTCGTCGCCGCGCTTCACGAGCGACGGCGCGATCGAGATCTCGCTCCACGAGGACGATACCGGGCCCCGCGTGCTCTTCGTGATCAACCCGCAGACGCGCGCATCGGAGGCGCGCATCGGGCTGCCGTTCGCGGTGGACACGACGGATGTGATCTCGGGCGAGCTCTTCGCGGGCGAGAGCGAGCTGAGGATCCCGATGCCCGCGCAGACCGTCCGCATGTTGCGCATCGATCGCGCGGCGCGGCCGGATGCGGCCGTGATGGGCGGCAGCCTCCTCGGGGAGGCCGGCTGATGGTCATCGCCGCCGACATCCGGATCGAGGGCTTCGATGCGCGGAGCTGGACCAACCTGCTCTCGCTGTTCGCGCCGCAGGTGGCGGAGCGACCGAAGAGAGCACCGCGCACGAGCGACGCTCCCGA
>CAYSCF010000754.1:0-1977 GCA_964429305.1 uncultured Sandaracinaceae bacterium
GGCGGGCGGGTGTGAGGCTCTGACCACATCCCGCAGCCGCCGCCTTTTGCGGCGAGGACGTGGGCAGAGGGTCACACCCGCCCGGCGCGACCCGGTGGAGATGGATGGGCACCACGCGGGCCGCTTCCTTTCTCCGTCTACGTTCGGTACGAACGCCGGGTGCTGCTGCTCAATCCGTTGCGTCGTCGCGCCGGTACGGTCGACGGTTTCCCGCTCGTGCGCGGCGCGTTTCCGCTCCTCGGCCACATCCCTGCGATGGCGAGCGACACGCTCGAGCTCGTGCGTCGCACCGAGCGCGAGCTCGGCTCGCTCTTCTTCATCGACGCCGGCTTCGGTCATCGCATGCTCATCTGCGCGCATCTCGACGCGCTCTCGGTGTTCCAGACGAAGGCCGCGTCGAACGGCTACATGCGGCGCGCATCGGGCGGCATGTTCGGCGAGTCGGTCATCGTGCACGACGGCAAGCCGCATCAGCGCATGCGCGCGGTGCTCAACGGATCGTTCACGCCGCGCGGTCTGTCGGCCGCCGCCGTCGCGCCGATGATCGCCGATATCGTCGAGCGTCGCGTGCGCGGCTGGGCTCGCGGCGTGCCGCTGAAGATGCTCGCCGAGACGCGCGAGCTGGCGCTCGACGTCGTGTTCCGCATCGTGGGCATCGACGATCCGGATCTCTCCGAGTGGCGTCGCAAGTACGAGGACGCGCTCCTCTTGCTCGTGAACCTGCCGATCGACGCGCCGGGGACACCGCGTCGGCGAGGGCGTCTCGGCAAGGCGTGGATCGACGCGCGCCTGCACGAGAAGATCCGGCGCGCGCGCGAGCGCCGCGGCGGCGACGAGGCCGGCGAAGGGCTGCTCGCGACGCTCGTGGGCGCGAAGGGCGAGGGCGGCGAGACGATCTCGGACGACGAGCTCGTCGACAACCTGCGCCTCGTGATGCTCGCGGGGCACGAGACGAGCGCATCGACGATGGCGTGGATCGTCGCGTTCCTCGCCGATCATCCCGAGGCGTGGGAGCGATTGGTCGTGGAGGCGAAGAAGCTCGGGCACGTGCCGTCTACCGTCGCCGAGCTGAAGGATCTGCAATACGCGGAGGCCGTGTTCCGCGAGGCGCTGCGTCTGAACCCGCCCGTCGCGGTCGACGCGCGGCGATTGACCGGCCCGATCGAGCTCTGCGGCCGGACGATCCCCGAGGACACGCAGCTCGGCATCCCCGTGATCCATCTCTCGCGTCATCGCGACCTGCACGCGCGGCCCGATGCGTTCGAGCCCGAGCGCTGGCTCGGCCAGAAGACCGCGCTGACGCCGCTCGAGCTGATCCAGTTCGGCGGCGGGCCGCACTTCTGTCTCGGGTATCACCTCGCGTGGATGGAGATCGTGCAGTTCACCGTCGCGCTCGCTCTGCACTTGCCGTCGCGGCCGCGGCTCATCGGGGGGATGCCGGCGGCTCGTTACGCGCCTTTGCTGCATCCATCGATGTCTCTGCGCGTCTCGGTCTAGCGTCTCATCGATTTCCACCGGGTCGCGTCGGGCGGGTGCGACCCTTTGCCCACGTCCTCGTCTGAACGACGGGCTGCGGGATGTGTTCGAAGTCTGCGACGCGTCCTTTCACGACGTCGCTGCGCGACATCGTGGGTAGGCGATGGCTTCGCCCTGCGCACCCAGCGGCTCGTCTCGACGCGAGCACGTCTTGCCCGGATGGATGACGGGCGCCGTTCGTACCAGTACGATCGTTCGATGCAGCGTCTCGTCTCGGCGCTCTTGTGCGCGACTGCGATGTGGGTCGTCGCCGCTTCGGTCGACGCGCAGGCTGCGGCGCCGCCAGCACCGGTGATCGTGATGAATCCGACGGGCGATGCGTCCGTGCCGGCCGCGCTCTTGGCCGACGTGCGAACGGCGCTCGAGGCTCTCGTGCGCGCGCGGCCGGATCTGCGACTCTCGACCGGATACACCAACGGGCGTGGGTTCGTCATCCAGGCC
>CAYSCF010000755.1:0-1973 GCA_964429305.1 uncultured Sandaracinaceae bacterium
GTTCGTGCTGACGGGGAAGTTTGTCGTGTCGGTGTTCGCGATGCTCCTGCTCACGTTCATGACGGACTTTGCGAAGATCTCCCTGGCCACCGACCATGTCCGGTGGTCGCAGCGGCCCGAGACGTGGAAGATCGGGCCTCTCGTACGCGTGGCGGTCGTGCTCGGCGGGATGACGCTCGCCGAGGCCCTCGGCCTGCTCGCGTTCGGGTGGGAGCGGTTCGGCCTCGCTCGCAACGACGGGATGCTCCAGACGTTCACGTTCCAGACGTTTCTCTTCTTCGCCGTCTCGTCGCTCGTCTCCGTGCGTGAGCGTCGAGCCTTCTGGCGCTCGCGCCCGAGCGCGACGCTCGCGGCGTCGCTGATCGGCGCGACAATCGCAGGAGTGATCATCGGTGTGCTCGGTGTCGCGGAGCTCTCGCCGCTCCCGCCCGCCGTCAGCGGGCTCGTCTTCGCCTACGCCGTCGTCTGCTCGCTCGTGCCGAACGACCTCGTGAAGTCGTTCCTGACGGCGCGAGCGCTGAAGGAGAATAGATGACCGACGAGTACAAGAAGACGCTCTACGCGCTGCGCGTTCAGCTCGTGAAGCTCCAGAGTCACGTCATCCGCAAGGGCATGCGCGTGCTCGTCATCCTCGAGGGGCGCGATGCCGCGGGAAAGGACGGCGCGATCAAGCGCATCACCAAGCACCTGAGCCCTCGCGAGACGCGGGTCGTCGCGCTCGGCACGCCGTCGGATCGCGACAAGGCCAGCTGGTACTTCGAGCGGTGGGTGCCGCACCTTCCGGCCGCCGGTGAGATCGTGATCTTCAACCGCAGTTGGTACAACCGCGCCGGCGTCGAGCGCGTGATGGGGTTCTGTACCGACGCCGAGCACGAGGCGTTCCTCGACGATGCACCGCGCTTCGAAGAGCTGCTCGTTCGATCGGGGCTGGTGCTCCGCAAGTACTATCTCGACATCGGCAAGGCCGAGCAGAAGCGGCGCATCGCGGATCGGCATCGCGATCCACTCAGCCAGTGGAAGCTCAGCCCCATCGACGACGTCGCGGTGAAGAACTGGAAGAAGTACAGCCGCGCGCGGAACGAGATGCTCGAACGGACCCATACGGCCGTCGCGCCGTGGACGATCGTGCGCACCGACGACAAGCAGACCGCGCGCATCAACCTGATGAAGTCGATCCTCGGGAGCCTCGAGTACGAAGGCAAGGACCCGCGCGTGCTCGTACCGAATCACGACGTCGTCTTCGCGTACGGCGGAGACGCCGCGCTCGCGCCGTGAACGGCCCTGATGCCGCGGTCGCGCGTGCGAGGCGGATTCCGCGATGCTCGATGGGCACCGCGACGGCTCGCACGCCGGCTTCCAGCAAGCGCGCTGCGATCTCCACCCCCGAGTAGCTCAGTGCGCGCGCTTCGAGCGGGAGCGGCTCCGCGCTCTGCTGTGGAGACACGTGCTGCGGCACGGGACAGATCTGCTGTGACCCGGCGGGCCCGGTCAGTCGTAACCCGGTGTGCACCGATCCCGACGCGAACGCTACGTGCCCGGCAGGCTGCGCACCGCTCCGCACGTGCCCATCCGCCGACACGATGATCGCCACGCCGAGCGGCGAGCGTCCGATCGCGGACCTGTCTGCGGGCGATCTCGTCTACAGCGCCAAAGGTGGCGCGCTCGTCGAGGTGCCGCTCGTGACGCTCGACACGGGACGCGTGCTCGAGATCAGCCCGGGCCACCCCATCGCGGATGGTCGCTTCTTCTCCCACCTGCGCGCGGGCGAGCTGCGCGATTCTGAAGGCGAGCTCTCCTCGAACCGCGCGCGCATCCGCGAGGGCATTGTTGATGTCCGCCGGGGCTGCAAACAGGCCGCTCATGAGGGGTGGGGCCGGTGTCGGCATCCCAACCTTCGGTGGGGGACCGACGGGCGCGCTCGGCGCGGGCGCCTATCGCAAGGGTCCTGCTTCGCATGAGCGTCGTCCCGATCA
>CAYSCF010000756.1:0-1940 GCA_964429305.1 uncultured Sandaracinaceae bacterium
CGCGTCGCACGCCTCGAGAAACGCGCCATCGGTCTGCATTGCTGAACGCGCAAGGGACAGCACCTCCCGCGCCTTGACGTCGACGGCCGTGCGCGGCGGCTCGGCGCAGATCTGATCGAGCAGCGCTCGCGTGCGACGCATCATCTCGGAAATCTGTTCCTTCTCGTCCATTTCGTCGGCCTCCCTTGCGAGTCGTAGCGCGCGACGGCCACCGACAGCCACTCTCCTCGTTCACGAGTTGCCTCGATCGGCGTCGCGCGGTCGTTCGGGATCTTCTCCGTGTCGTAGGCCCAGACCTCCATCGTCGTCGTCATGCTCATGCGGACCGCCTCCGCGCGCGTCGCTTCGGCACCCGCTCGCTGGCGCTCAGCAGCGAAAACACCTGGACCAGCTCCGCCGCCTCGACGAGGCGGAGCCGCACGCACTCGCGCTCATCGTCGTCGGCGTCGTAACCGACCGCCCATACGTTGCCGAGCAGATCGCGCCGGTGCTCGCCCTCGTTCGGCTCGCGCTCCATCTTGAACTTCGGTCGCACGTACCGACCAAGGTCGGCGAGCCCGTACTCGAACTCCGCACGCATCCCGCGATCGGCATCGTCGTCATCGCGCAGAGCGCGCGCCGCGAGCGCGCGCAGCTCCACGGAGGTACCGCCACGCTTCATCACGCCGAGTGCATCGCGCACGGCGTCCAGGCGGTCGACGACGTCGTCGAGCACGTCGGACGTCTCCACCGCGCCGACGAACTCGCGCGTGCTCGCGTCGCGGTGGTGTCGGTAACCCGCAACCAGCGTCTGGACGACATGTGCAGGCACGAGCATCGGCACGCGGGGGTTGGCGATCGCGCGCTCCGCGCGACCCGCGAGCTCGGCGAGTTGCTGCTCCGAGAGAAGCTCGGCAGGTGTATCGACGAGATGCGGATCGCGAGGCGCAGGTACCTCGCGCGGCACCGAGCCCGCGCGGAGCTCGAAGTTCACCGTCGTCTCGGTCAGGGTCGTCTCGTTCGTCGTTTCCACCTGGGCCTCCGTTCGGACGAGGCTCCGCTCACCCGTCGCTCGACCATCGAGCGCAGGCCCGGCGAAGATCATCTGTGTGCGCGGCACGGCCGCGCCGGCGTCAGGGCGATGGCCCCGTCCTCACAGGTAGACTTTCGGCCAAGCGGCCGAGGCGCTAGGATTCGGTTGTGCCTAAGCGAGTCGACATCTACGGCGGGCGTGACCCGCGAGAGCTCGCGTTCTACGCGCCCGCCGACGTCGCCCGCATCGTTCGGATGCCGCCGGCGACGGTTCACGCCTGGGCGTTCGGCATGGGCCAAATGCCCGCGCTCATCAGGCCGGCGTCGCGCGATCGACTCTCCTTCAAGAACGTCGTCGAGCTCCACATTCTTCGCGTGCTGCGCGGTAAGAAGCTTCGCGTACCGAAAATCCGCGCGTGCATGAAGAACATGCGCGAGATGTTCGACACCGATCATCCGTTCGCCGACGTCGACGCTCGCACCGACAATGTGACGATCTTCGTCGAGCAGCTCAACGCACTCATCGACGCGTCCGACGGCCAGGCAGTGATCCGCCCGTTGCTTGAGCGCTACATGGAGCGAATCGAGCGAGATGAGGACGGACTGGCTCGGCGTCTCTTCCCGTCGACCTACGACGAGCGTACCGATGAGCGCCTGATCGTGGTCGACCCACTCCGACGGTTTGGCCGACCGGTGCTCGAGGGCGTGAACATCGAGACCTCGATCATCGCTGAGCGTGTGCGTGCCCACGAGTCGCCGCGCAGCGTCGCGCGCGACTTCGAGATCCCGCTTCGCCTGGTCAACGCTGCCATTCGTTTCGAGGACGAGATGTGGAAGAGGAAGGCGGCGTAGCGCTGCGTGCGTCGCCGGGGGCTGGTCTACTGGACGGACCGTGCGCTCGGCGCGCACATCCTCCCCAACATCCTCCG
>CAYSCF010000757.1:0-1934 GCA_964429305.1 uncultured Sandaracinaceae bacterium
CGCGTCCGAGTGGGGCTTGTTGCCCGTATCGGGTCCGGTCACGTTTCCGGAGATCACGCAGGAGTTGGAGTTGTCGACGGCGATGGCGGTGGCCGCACGACCGCTGATCACGCGCGATGCGCCGTACCACTGGTTGGTCGAGAAGATGTCGAGGAAGCCGGCGATGCCGGGCCACGCTGAGTACGGAGCGCCACCCGTGCCGCGCGGGCACTCGGAGGCTGCGGCGTAGTTGACCGGCGGGTCCGGGAGCAATCCGTCTCCGATGGTCTCACCCGTGGTTCCGACCGCGAGCGTGGTCACACCGAGCTTGTTCGTACCTTCGGCATTCGACCACCACGTCGCGGTGTTCGTGATGGCGTAGGTCGTCCCGCCGCAAACACACGAGGTCACCGCGGGGCCGACGCAGGCTCGGCACGGCGGCCACGTTCCCGCAGGATCCTTCAGATCGAGGCCGAGGATCGCCGGGGTGTTGGGCTCGGTGTACGTCCCCGCGGCCGTCGGGATCGTGCTCACCAGGCTCACCGGCCCGATGGGCACCATCCCGGAGCGCATCTTGGGCAGCCCCCACGAGCTCACCGGCTGGTACTGCGCGTACGCGTGGTTCGACGTGTCGCACAGCGTGGGCGCCACGCCCCCGCACGGTACGGAGGTGACGGTCATCGTCCCGTCGGCAGCCACGGTCTGCTGCCTGAGAGCCCAACCGTACGTCGGCACGCCGCTCGCCGGCGAATCCGTGATGATGCCGCCACCGATGCCGCTCCACTTCACCATGGTCGTGTCCGTCTCGGCGAACGTGCCGGCCATGTTGCACGAGCACACCGGAGCCGAACCGTTCGGGAGCGACCCAGTCGGCGCGATCGTCGGGATGCGGGCGAACGTCGGCGCCACGCACGTGCAGTCGTAGCGGCCCTGCGCGGGCGTCAGATTCGTGCACTTCGTCGCCCGCGGGATCGTGGCGGTGATGCCGCAGGGGTCACCCGTGGCGCACTCGTTGAGATCCACGCACGGGCTTCCCGTCTTGTTGCCCGTCGTGCCCGCGGGGCACTTGCAGACGTAATCCCCGGACGGCGGCGCACTCGGCGTCGGGTCCGTGCAGCTCGTCGCCAGCGCTCCACACGGGTTCGTTGCGCACTCGTCGGTATTGAGCACGCACTGCCCGTTCTGCAGGACGACGGGCGTTCCACCCGACGTCGCGGGGCAAGTGCAGAGGCGTCCGGTGGGCGCTCCGAAGCAGCTCGCGCCGCTCGAGCACGGCGCGCAGTTCGTCGCGATCGCGCTGCAGGCAGGGCCGCCGGAGACGCAGCTCGTGCCGCTGCACGTTCCGGTGAGGTCACAGGCGTCGAGCCCGTCCGTGCAGGCGCCGCCCGCGTTCTTGGCCTTCGCCGCGCAGCTCCCGGTCGTCCCGTCGCACATGCCGGTCGCGCACGTGGTCGTGAGAGACGAGCAGTCCTTCGCCGTCCCTCCGCACGATCCACCCGAGCACTTGTCGTTGGTGGTGCACTTGTTGCCGTCGTCGCAGCTCGCGCTGTTCGGGGCATTCTGGCAGCCGAGGGTCGCGCTGCACGTGTCGGTCGTGCACGGGTTGCCGTCGTCGCAGTTGAGTGCGACGTGCGCGCAGCCGGTCACCGGGTCACAGCTGTCCGTCGTGCAGACGTTGTTGTCGTCGCAGCTGTTCGTCGTGTCCACCGAGCACGTGCCGTTGAAGCACGAGGTGGTCGTGCAGACGTTGCCGTCATCGCACGCGGCGCCGTCGAGCTTCTTGCCGTACTGGCAGGTCGTTCCGTTGGCGCAGACCGTCCCCGCCGCCTGCTCGCAGCTCCCCGGAGTGGTGCACGCAACGCCGCAGCACGAGCCGCCGACGCAGTGATTGTTCGTGCACTGCGCATCCTTCGTGCAAGTTCCGCCGTTCGGCGCCAGGCACACGGTGCCATTGC
>CAYSCF010000758.1:0-1930 GCA_964429305.1 uncultured Sandaracinaceae bacterium
GACCGGTCACGCGAATGCGCGCGCCGCCGCCCGGCTGGACGAGGACCGCCACCTGCGTCGTGAACCCGCCGCTGCTTCCCGTACCGCAGCTGCCCTCCATCGCGTCGCTGCCCGCCGTGGGCGCGGCGCACGTCGCGGCGTCCGTCGCCGTGTCGATCGCGCTCGCGTCTCGGAGCACGAGAGCGTCGGTGGCGCCGACGTCGATGCCGGGGCCCGCATCCGACCCCAGCGTCACGGTGCTGCACGAGCAGCCGACGACGAGCGAAGCGAACAGAGCGGCGACGAGCAGGGAGTGACGCACGCGGGCTTCGATGCGCGAGCGACGCAGACAGTTCAGCAAGACGCGATGAACGCATCGGGACGTGCGGGCATCCGACGTCGCCATGCATCGCCGTGTGGCCTCGACTCTCGCGCTGATCGCGCTCACCTCGTGTACTTCTGCAGCAGTCGATCCGTGCGGGACGTGCCCGGACGGAACGTTCTGTTGTCTCACGACGTGCCAAGCGCTCGGGACCGTTTGCGGCGCAGACGACGCGGCGCACGGCGATGCAGCGACGACGTTCGCCGATGCCGGGCTCGACGCGTCGCTCGCGACCGACGCGTCGTTCGATCCGTGCGCGACCGACGGCGGCGCGACACCGATCGTCTCGGCCTGCGTCCCGAGCATTCCAGGGTCGATGATCCCCGGGCCGGGCGTTCTGCACTGCAGCGACGGAGCGACCGATTCGTGCGGCAACCTCGGGCACTGCGTCGACTGGACCGACGCGGCCGGAGCGCGACACGGAGTCTGCGCGGGCCACGACCAGACGAGCATCTGCGATCCTGCGCACGACACGTGGCAATGCGCGGGAACCGTTCAACGGGCGTGCGTAGCGAACCCGCCCTCGGCCAACATCGGTGACGCTCCGCCGGGCTGGTGGGGCGAGTCCGATTGCCGCCCGCGGTGGTCCGCCGACGCGACGTGTGCGCTCGGAGCCGACGGCGTCGCGCGATGCACGAGCCCGACCGACGTTCCGTGCGATCCGTCCACGTTCGCGATCGCCTGCAATCAGGCGTGCATGGACGCGCCGGGAACGGCGATGGGCGGCGTGATTCGGCCGTACTGCACGGGCGCGCACGCGATGTGCGTATCGACGACGCTGACGACCGAAGGCGTCACGTGCGTTCCGATCGGCGCGACGCCGAGCACGCATGCCGCCACCACGTCCGAGGTCGGGCTCGCCTGCGAGCCCGGCGGCGGGATCCGCATGGAGGCGTTCGGATACGAATGGTCGCAGGCGTGCGAGCCCGGCTATCACATCGTCGACGGCACGCTGACGGCCGTCCCGACGACGTGCTGGATGATCCCCGACGGCAGCGGCGCGTATTGCCTGACGCCCGATGCCGTCACGTGTGCCTCGGAGACCGTCGCAGCGGCGTGCACGGACGAGACGCACTCGACGCGGTGCGATCACTGGCTGCAGTCGACGCGAGACTGCTCGACCGGGGGCATCAGCCCATCGGTCTGTGATCCCGCGACGGGCGACTGCGCCTTCACGCCGCCGTGCCACGCCGGCTGGCCGTTCACCGAGACGTGTGCCGGCACCAATCACAAGTGGACGATCGGCACGTGCACGACGGGCGTCGCCACGCTCGCCCCGTGCCCCAGCTGTCATGCGTCACCGACGGGCGACGGCGTCGTCTGCGGATGAAGCGGGCGGCAAGCGCAAGTCGGTCGCGGCGTATCTCGGCATCGACGAGATCATCGAGATCGCGAAGGCGGCGAACGTCGATTCGATCCATCGGACCACCTTCGTCGACGACGGAAGCCGCGAAGCGGAACGCAGTGAACAGGATCGCTCCGCTCGGATGAGCTCGGCTCGTTCGGCTTCTGCTCAGAGCGGGTAGCTGCTCACGTAGACGTGGCCCGGCGTGCCTGCGCCCGGCGTCG
>CAYSCF010000759.1:0-1925 GCA_964429305.1 uncultured Sandaracinaceae bacterium
CCGCCGCGTTCAGTAGCCCGGCCTTCCGATCGATGAAGGCCGCCGTCACCAACTTGGAGACCGCCTCGAACGCCCGTACGGCGGGCGGCATCTGCGCGGCGACGAGTGCTTGCTCGTCAGCCATGCGTCAGCCTCCACGCATCTACCTGCGCGAGGGCGAGATCGTAGAGAACGTCATCCAACTGATCGGCTGTCCACGACGGCGCGGGGTGCGCGTCTACGTGCACGCTCCAGAACGCGCCCGGCCGTTGCGAGAAGACGACGACGATGCGGTGCTTCGCTTCGCGTGCCAGGTGCGAGAACGCGAGCCCCCGACTCTGCAACGCCTGCCTGAGAGCGGCGTCCAGCGGCATCGGCCTAGAGCTGTTGACGGTCGTTCCGAGCAGACCGCCCAACGCCGCTCCGGGGGGACCGCCGACCGCAGCCCCGAGAATGGCGCCGAGGACGGAGCCGCCTATGTCCGTTGTGCGCGGTCGGGGCACGCCCTGAAGTTAGCACGGCGGCCGCAACTCCTTCGGCGGCGCCCCAGTAGAATCCGACGTCGGGCGTGTCCGAGATCTACTGGGAACCGCCGAGTCATCTCACGCGGCGACCCGAGCGGTGATCTCCGCAAGCATCAGCGCGATCTGCTCGCGCATCTTCACGGACGCCCACTCTCTCCCGGCGAGCGGCACCAGATGCATCGCGCCGCATCCGTGCTCGCGGTCTGCGAAGGTTCCTCGAGTGCCCTCGGCGCCGCCGACGCTCGGGTACACGAGCAACGCACGGGGCCCGCGCAGGAGCTCGTTGTAGACGAACATCTGCTTGAGGTCGCTGTCCGCCGGAGGGCCTTGTCGCAGCTCCTTCCACTTCGTGTCCGCGATGAGCAGCACATCGCTCGTGGCGCGTGCACGCACGACGATGTCGGGACGAACCCCGCGGCGATGAGCGTCGCCGCGCCAGAAGGGGTGCCGCTCCTGCGTGGACACTTCGATGTCGTCGCCGGCAGCGCGACGGAACAGCGCGGCCACGTAGCGCTCCCAGAGCATGTTCATGTCGAAGAGCAACGCGAAGACGCGAGTCCTCCCTGCTCGGAGCTGCGGGGCGCTGTGCTCGAGCAGCATCCGGGCGAGGACCAGGGCCTGCTGATACCGCATCGTCGTGCGTCCGAGGCGAATGCGCTCGAACGTCTCGGCCGTCGGCGTAGCGATCTCGACCTCCGGGAACTCTGCGCGGCAGGCGGTGGCGCGAGCTGCGCATCCGGACGAGAGCGCGAGCCCGCCGAGTTCGTCGAGCGCGGCCCCGAGGATCCGGTTGAGCGGGACGTCGCGGTCGTACGCCTGCGTGCGGACGTGGAACCGATCCGCACGAGCGATGTTTGCTCGTAGGTGCTCCGCGACGAGGAGGCGACCGCGAAAGGTCGGACCGTTCTGCTCCTCCTCGCGGTAGCCCTTCGCCAGACCTTGATGAAGAAGAACTCGGAGCTCGTCGAGGTAGCGTGCGGCGACGAGCTCGATCAGGCTGGAGCGTCCCGTGCGCTGCGAGGCTGCGGTCGGTGAGTCCAGCCGCAGGCCGGTAGCGACCCCGAGCATCTCGAGGAGCCCATCGCGCCATGCGGCGGCCTCGCCACGCTGGTCCCGGGTACGGTCAGCCTTCGGCAAGATCTCGAGCGCGAGGTCGCCGATCTCGACGTAGCCGACGTACTCGGTCATCGAGATCCGCCGGTGGCCCACGGTGAAGAACCGGCCGCCGTGCGCATCGTTGAATCGAACGAGGTCGTCGAAGTGGCGCTCGCCGAGCCTGACCTCGCGCCCATCGACGGAGCGAAGCGGCTCGCCGACGCGGATCGTCTGATGCTCGAAGAGCTCAACGGTCGTCGACACGCTCGTACACACTCCGGAACGCAAGGTTCGTGAGCTCCTTCACGTCGACGAGCTCCCAGCTCA
>CAYSCF010000760.1:0-1921 GCA_964429305.1 uncultured Sandaracinaceae bacterium
CTCCTTCTCGCCTTTGTTCTCGCTCTGGTCCTCGCTCTTGCTCTCGTCCTCGCTCTGATCCTTGCTCTCGCTCGCCTGACTCGCGCCCACCCGCGCCCCGCTGATCCGCGCGACCACATAAGCGACGACGCCCTGCATCGCGCCCGCGACGAGCGCGAACAGTGCGCCACGCCAGCCTAGAAACGCACCGATCATCATCAGGAGCTTGCTGTCGCCTTCGCCCATGCCGCGTCGGCCGCTGAAGCGCTCCCAGCCCCAGACCAGGAACACCTGCACCACCAGGAACGCTGCGCCCGCGCCGAGCGCCGCGTCCGCTGCGGTGATCCCGGATCGCATGGAGACCGTCGCGAGGCCGATCGCGGTGCCGCCGATCGACACCTCGTCGGGGATCTCCATCCACTCGAGATCGACGAACGTCGCGATCACGAGCCCACCGACGAACACGAACCAGAGCGCCGCATCGATCCCGGCCGTCTGGAGGGTGGGGTGGCCGCCCGCTTCGACGATGAAGCGCTGCACGACCGCCACGCAGAGGACCGCCGAGAGCACCTCGACGACCACGTAGCGCTGCGTCATCGGCGCGCCGCAGCACGCGGCCTTTCCGCGCTGAAGCAGGTACGCGAGGATCGGGATGTTCCGCCAGGCGGGGATCGGCTTGCCGCACGCCGGGCAGTGGCTCGCGGGCGAGACCACGGACATGTCGCGCGGCCAGCGATGGATCGCGACGTTGAAGAAGCTGCCCCAGAGCGCTCCGAAGACGAAGGCGATGGTCAGGTAGAAGCCGGTGGGCAGATCGGAGACGTACACGCGGTGCTGTCGACTCTACCGAGCAAACCCGCGCGCGCTGCGAATTTGTTCCGGCGGGGAGCGCTCGCCCCTTTTCCTTTCGGCTTGCGGGCTTATGCTGCCCGCGTGGATCCCGAGCCCAAGAAGGCGCGTCCGCGCGCCGAGAACGAAGACGCCGAAGTGGTGGAAGCCGAGGTCGTGGAGGCCCCGCCGCCGACGCGCGTGGCGCGCGAGCTGGTGCACGGCACGCCGACGGCCATCGTGCATGCGCCTTCCTCGGGCATCGTGATGTACGCAGCGGCGGCCGGTCTCGCTTCGATCGTGCCGGTCCCGTTCCTCGACGGACTGCTGACGGGGGTCGCGCGCGGCTCCGCGGTGCGCCGCATCGCGGCCCGACGCGGCGTTCGCCTCAGCCACGAGGCGCGCAAGACGCTCGCGGGCGTGTCGATGACGCGTCCGACCGGCACGGGCACCGCACGTCTCTTGCGCATGGCGCTCTCTCGCGCGCTCTCGCCGATTCGGATCGCATCGCGGCTCGAGGATGCGACTGCGACGGTGCTCTCGTCGCTCTTGCTCGACCACTATCTGGTCACCGAAGAGCGCCGCATCGGCTCGCCGCTCGAGGATCGCGAGGCCAGGCGCATCCGCACTGCCATGGAGAACGCGTTCGCGGCGAGCGGCCTCGAGTCGCTCAAGGCGGTGCCGCTCGGCGCGCTCGACATCATCGTGCGCGCTGCGAAGGCCGCGCTGGCGATCGACGCCGAAGATCGCGGGCCCGTGGAGCGCTTCGTCGATGCGCTGCTCGACGCAGCCGCCGACGCGCCATCCGACTGGCTCGAGCGTCTGCGCGTGCTCTTCGACGAGGCGCTCGCGCACGAGCGTCCGAGCTGAGCTCCTAGCAGGCTGCTGAAAAAGTGGAGTCGTGGAGCCGACAGCCATGCTCCGCTCGCTGTTCACTCGAGTCGTCTCGGCGGCGATGCTCGCCGCGGCGCGCTCCGCTCCCCGGCTCAGGCCGGGAGCAGCTTCGTCATCCTCAGGAGGTTGTACGCGGCGGCTGCGACGTGTGCGTAGAGCTGCGTTCGGGCGACACCTCTGAATCTCGTTCTCCTGAAGCCGCCGACTGTCTTCATCCATC
>CAYSCF010000761.1:0-1921 GCA_964429305.1 uncultured Sandaracinaceae bacterium
CAGCGCTACCAGTCGGTCGCCGCGCTCGCCGATGACGTCCAGCGGTTTCGCGATGGCATGCCGGTCTCGGTGCGCGTGCCGACCGCGGTCGAGCGCCTGCGAGCGTTCGTGCGCCGCCGTCCGGTCGTCGCCGCCACCGCCGCGGGCTCGCTCGTCGCGCTCGCCGTGTTCGCGCTGGTCGTGACCTATCTGTGGCGCGATGCGAGCCACGCGCGCGGCGTCGCCGAGACCGCGCAGCAACACACCGAGGCCGCGCGCGCCGAGCTCGAGTCGCGCAGCAACCAGCTGATCCTGCGCCAGGCCCGCGTCGCGCTCGGCCGCGATCCGACCGAGGCGCTCGCGTGGCTCGCGACGCTGACTCCGCGCGATGTCGACGTCGGCACCGCGTGGGAGATCGAGCACGAAGCGGTCGCGCGCGGCGTCGCGCAGGACGTCTTGAAGGGCCACGTCGACGAGGTCCACTGGGTCGAGGCGATTCCGGGCGGCTTCGTCGAGACCGATAGTGTTTGCCGGAACTGCCAGTGCGTCTGATCGGTGTTCTCGCGCTGCGCCAGGCATTCGGGCCCGGAGTGGGGCGGCGTGCTCGGAGGCAGCGAGCATTCGCTCGCGGTGGGGCAGCAGCTCCCGACGCATTCCGGCGGTGGAACGACGTGACCGGCGTCCTGCCCGGCGTCGCGTGGAGACGGCAGCTCGTCGTGGCGTAGCGCGACGATCTTCGATTGGGTCAGCGCGTCGCTGCAGGCAGCAGCAGCGACCAGCGTCAGCGCGACTTCGATGGCACTCTTGACTCGACTCGTGATCATGACCGACCTCCTCGCCCTCCCGGGCTCTCCTCGTGGCTCAAAAACGAACGACTCCGCCGAGCGTGAAGACGTCGGCGTCGAACGAGACGCTGCCGCCGTTCACGGCGTGAACGGTGCGAAACTGCCGTCGATCGACGGCCGCGACGCCGGGCGGCTCGGCGCCTAGGTCGAACGTGGGTCCGTTCCCGACGGCGGCCGGGGCGAGGAGCCTGCCGTTGCCTCCGTTGTCGAGACCGAGCGAGAGCTGGCGCTGGTAGCCGACTGAGACGTCGAGGAAGTGGTACCGAACGACGACGCCACCGCCGAACCCGAAGCGCGTGGCGCCGATCGGGGCGACGGTGAGCAACGTGGGATCCTGCGACCGCGTCTCGAGCCATCCGCCCGCTCGAAGCCCGAGGAGATCGCGCACGGCGTTCCACTGCCCTCCCAGACGAATGCCGTACGAGTCCTCGTAACCCGTCGGCCTGTCCGCGTTCGGCGGCACGTGCACGCCGGTGGGATTGGTCGGCACCGTTCCCTTCCCGGCCGATTCCTGGAATCGCACCTCGATGGTGCTCGCGACCGAGTTGAAGGTGACGCTCTGATCGAGCTCGACGTCGAAGAGGTCGTCGTGGAGTGGGTCTCGCGTGAGGCGTCCGTCGCCCGGGCGCGCGGCCTTCGTGCGCGGCTGGTGGAAGCGAACCGCCCACCGCACCTCGGGCGGGATCGGATAGACGAAGCGAGTGAGCGCGCCCTCGAGATGGTTCGGCACGCTCTGATTGCCGGAGCAGCCGCCGAAGGTCGTCGTTCCATTGGGGCCGGGCGTGCCGGCGCAGGGTGGATTCAGGCGGCCATTGCCGTCGAAGGGCTGCTGAGTGACGTCGAGGGTGCCGTGGCTCGCGCGGATGGAATCCATGACACGCCCCCACACCGACAGATCGAGGCTCGGCGAGGGGGACACATGCATGGAGACGATCGCCCCCGGGACGAACAGATCGACCGCTCGAATTCGCGACAGCGAATCGTCGGCCATGTGATCGCCGAGCGCGTCGCTCTGGCCGAGGCTCGTGACGGCCACGGTCGACGTGTCGAGGACGTCGATCCCCGAGACGAAGGCGACCCCGACGCGCACGGCGCGG
>CAYSCF010000762.1:0-1918 GCA_964429305.1 uncultured Sandaracinaceae bacterium
CTCGCGGGCTTGATGTGGCACGCACAGCCGTTCTTCCGCGACGTCTTCTTCAAGCCGATGGATCTCGTGGATCCCGACGGCCGGCGCCTCAAGGAAGCGTTCAAGCGCATCCAGCTCCTCGGCCTCAAGACCGGCAACCACCGCCCGTTCGCGAAGTTCCTCCGCGCGATGTTCGACGTCTTCAACCACCCTCGCTACGGCCACTACACGGGCCCCGTGGTGACGCGCGTGATGGGCGTGCCGGAGCGCGTGCTGAAGCACCTCTACACCGACGCCGAGGAGAAGAACCTCGTGCACGTCACGTATCAGCAGATGGCCGACGAGGCGCTGAGCGCCAAGACGATCCACTGATCGCCGCGTGCTAGAAGCCGCGCGCGCATGCGCATCTATCAGGTCGTCGTCGGTGCCGTCGTCGTCGGAACGGTCACGCCCGTGCTCTTGCACCACCACGTCTACGGCGTGTGGAACGTGCACCAGATGGGCCTGGCGTTCTTCCTCTGGCTGAACACGATCATCGCGCTCTGGGAGATCTGCCTCTTCTTGCGCATCGATCGCATCGCAGCGGACTACGCGCGCTTCAAGATCGAGTACGTCGGCCGGCCGCTCGACCGCGTGAAGGACTTCTTCTTCACGCCGATCACGTTCGCGCAGATCTTCTCGCCCACGACGTGGTCCGAGATCTGGTCGAGCTACGCGCTCTTCGACGACTCGTACGCGGACCGCAAATCGTTCGGCTACTGGATCGACGTCGGCAACGGCTTCTCCACGTCGATCGTGTCGGTCCTCTATCTGTACGGCGTCACGTACGAGGTGCTCCCGGCGCGTACGCTCGGCATCCTCGGCCTGCTCGCCTGCTACCAGATGGCATACGGCACGGTGATCTACTTCTCGAGCTTCGTCGCGAACGAGCGCCACAAGGGCCACACGCTCGGCAACCTCGCGGTGTTCGTGGGCATGTCGAACGGCATCTGGATCTTCTTCCCGGGCTGGGCCATCTGGGCCGCCATCCAGTTGATCGACTCGAACAGCTACGCCGTGTTCCGCTGAGGCGTCAGCTCCAAGGCAAGAGATAGCCGACGAACGCGCTCAGCGACCCGGTGTGAATCGTCGGATCGCTCCACGTGGCCCACAGGCCACGCACGCTCGGCACGAGCTGCACGCCCGACTCGCCGGAGGTGAGCAGCGCGCCGAGATCCGAAGCTTCGGGCGGCAGCGTGACGCCGGAAGCACGCCGCTCTCCGCGTCGTCCGTCACCCACGCGATCGCCCACGTGGTGCCCGGCGCGGTCACGTCGCCACGTGCGACGAGGAAGGGCTCGCTTTGGTTGCCCGTTTCGTCGACGGCCACCGGTGCTTCGTGGCCGAGCGGGTGTCCGCTGGGATCGGCGGTCCGCATCCGCAGGTGGCCGCTCACGCCGTCGGTGCGATCGACCCAGACGACCACGAGCGCGCCGTCCAAGAACGCGACGCGTGGATCGAGCTGATCGTAGACGATGTGCTCGTTGATCTGCCGCGCGCTCGAAGGCGCCGCCCCCCCGCGGGCGGAACGATGCTAAGCGCGATGCCTCCCTCGCTCGCCGCGGTTCCTTCGACGCGAGCGGATCGCCAGGCGACGGCCGAGCCACGGTCGAGACCGGCCACGCTCGGCGTCACCTCCGTCTCGGTCCCGACGTCGCCCTCGATCGTGAACGGCGCCGCGTCCACGGGCGACGCCCGCGTTCGAGTCGCGACGTGCGACGAGATCGTACGTGGGATCGCCGCCCGCGATGCGCTCCGCCAGCCAAACCGCGAGCATGCGCCCCGTCGCATCGATGCCGAGCGCCGGTACGCCCGACGCCGGATGGTCCTCGAGGCCGTCGCGCCCTGCGATCACGGGTGCGGGTCCTGGCGCAACCCCAGACTCCAAAATCAAACATGGG
>CAYSCF010000763.1:0-1902 GCA_964429305.1 uncultured Sandaracinaceae bacterium
ACGTCCACGGCCTGCAGAGCGAAGTGAAGCGCTTGCAGGCACAGATCGAAGAGCTCGAGAAGAAGCTGGTCGCGGCGCAGTCCAAGCGTCGTGACCAGGACGCTGCCGCCGCCAAGGAGTCGTCCGCCAAAGAGTGAATTGGGGCTTTCCGCCCCCAAGGTGAGCCCCTTGCGCTCTGTCGGACCATGCACACGGTGCGTGCGCGAGAGCTTGGAATGACCGGCTGCTCACCCGGGTTGAGGGTGGGCGGTGACGAACCGCGGGCTCCGGTTAGCTCTGTCTTTTCGCGCGAGCGGAAGGCAGTCGGGCCCTGAAAGAACAGATGGCGCGGATCGAAGACGAAGGCTCGGAAGGTACGAAGCGGGGTGGGCTCGAGCAGAACGAGTTCGCCGAGCTCGCTCTGCCCTACCTCGACTCGATGTACGGAGCGGCGCTGCGTCTGACGCGCTCGCCCGCGGATGCCGACGACCTCGTGCAGGACGCCTTCCTCAAGGCGTACCGCTTCTACGACCGCTTCGAGCCGGGCACGAACCTCCGCGCCTGGCTGCTGCGCATCCTGACCAACACGTTCATCAACAAGTACCGCCGCAATACGCGCGAGCGGAAGGTGCTCGATGGTGACGACGCCGAGCCCGTGGGCGACGGCGTGATGAGCCGCGCGGCGATGCGCGCGCTCACCGAGCCGGAAGACGCGGCGATGCGCTCGCTGGTCTCGCAAGAGATCCAGAAGGCGCTCGACGAGCTCTCGGAGGAGCACCGTCTGATGATCGTCCTCGCGGACATCGAAGAGCTCTCGTACAAGGAGATCGCGGACATCGTCGGCTGCCCAATCGGCACGGTGATGTCGCGTCTCCACCGCGCGCGGAAGCACATGCAGGGACGCCTCGTCGAGCAAGCGATCGAGATGGGCATCGTCGACCCGAACAAGGCCGGCGGTGATGCCGCCGTGTCGCTCGATGCGTATCGGCGCGCACGGGAGATCGCCGGATGACCTCATCGTCCCGTCCTGCCAGCAATACCTGCCGCGTCGTGAAGCGGCACGTGGACGCGCTGGTGGACGGCGAGCTGGACAGCTCGGCGCAGATCGAGTTCGAGCGGCACATGGCGGGCTGCGTGATCTGTCGCGAGCACGCGATGTTCGCGCAGTCGATGAAGCGAGCCACCCGGTCGGCGCTCGGCGGCGTGAAGGCGCCCGAGCATCTGCGCCTCCGCGTTCTGACGGCGCTCGATGCGGCGCCGGTGCCGGTGCGCTCAGTGGCTTCGGAGGTCCCGGAGACCGCGCCCCGGGCGGCCAAGCTTCACGAGTCGCGGCTGGCGCGTTACGCGCTCCCGGCGGCAGCTGCGGCGGTCGTGGCGCTCGGCTTCGCGACGCAGACCGACGACTCGCAAGAGACGGTGTCGCTCCAGGCCGCCGCGGTGCCGGTGTTCGAGGACATCGTTCGTCGCCACGAGCGCGAGCATCCGCCGGACGTCGCCGGCTCGCCGCAGCAGGTCACGAGCTGGCTCAACCATCACAAGCTCGAGTTCGCCGCGCGTCCGATCGACTTCGGTCGGAGTGACGTGGAGCTTCTCGGGGCGCGCCTCTCGAACGTCCGCGAGCGCGAGGCGGCGGCGTTCTACTACCAAGTCCACGGCCATCGCGTGACGGTCATGGTGTTCGAGCCGCCTCCGGAGACCTTCCGTGGCGCCGATCACGTCCGGCTCGACGGTCACGATCTCTACTACCGGACCGTCCACGGCTACACCGTGCCCATGATGCAGATGGGCGGCCTCACCTACGCGTTCACGGGCGACCTCGATCGCGATCAGATGATCCGCCTGGCCGCCTCGGCGCGCATCAGTCGTTAGAACGTCAGTCGACTCCGTCGAGGAGCACTGCCGTCAGCACCTCGACGAGCCGTG
>CAYSCF010000764.1:0-1896 GCA_964429305.1 uncultured Sandaracinaceae bacterium
TTTGGCGACGGTGGACAGCAGGCCGCCAGTCTTGGCAAGCGTGCCGACGCCGAGGGGAAAGAACGGCATGAAGGCGATCCGCCGCCGCCCGCCACGCTGTAGAGGTTTTGCACGCAAACAATCGGCGTCCGGGCGAGCGCGAACTCAAGCTCGGACGCGCCTACGTTTGACAGCGCGAGATGGCGAATCTGTCCTTCGTTCCTCAGCGCGATCATCGCATCGAGCTGTTCGGCAAACGGCACCGGAACGTGCTTCCCCATGTAGCGGAGGTGCACGACGTCAAGGACGTCGCGGCCAAGCTCGCGGAGATCGATCTCGCAGCCTTCGCGTAATTGCTCGGGACGGCAGAAGAGACCCCAGCCCTTGTCGGCCGTTCGTCGCCCTCCGAGCTTCGACGCGATGACGAGACCTTTGGGGTACGGGTGGAGGGTCTCGGCGATGAGGCGGTTGGCGACGTGGGGCCCGTAGAACCACGCCGAGTCGATGAGATTCATCCCGAGTGAGACCACGCGCCGAAGGACATCGCGTGCCCGCGCAGGATCCGTCGGCTCTCCCCAAGCATCGGGGCCGGGCAGGCGCATCGCGCCGAAGCCGAGCCGAACGACCTCAAGATCACCGAGGAGGATCGTGGACGGACCGTGGGCAAAGGCCGGAGAGGTCGGGGTCGTCTTGCTCGTTTTCATGATCGTTCTTCCACGTACAAAGACGGATGCCGTCGGCGCGACTAGCCGAGATGCTGATGCAGGAAGGAGAGAGCTCGCTCCCATGCCTTCTTCGCGCTGGGCTCGTGGTACGTCGTTTTGTCTCCTTCGCGCATGAACGAGTGGCCGGCCCCTTCGTAGATGTAGAGGTCCATCGACTTGCCCCGCGCCTCGAGAGCCTTTTGGATCTCGCGTGCCTTGTCCGGGTTTGCCCAGTCGTCCCGTGGAGCGAGATGCGCCTGGATGGGAGCGGTCACCTTGTCGAGATCGAGCCTCGACGTCTCCACCACACCGTAGAACGGGATCGCGCAGCTGATACCAGGCACGGCGGCGGTGGTGGCGAAGGTGAGCGCGCCGCCGAGGGCGAAGCCGACGACGCCGGCCTTGCCATTGGACCGAGGCTGCTTCTTGACCCATTCGAGCGCGCTCCCGATTTCTCCGACGGCGCGCATAAAATCGAACACCGACATGAGCTTCTTGGCTTCCTCATCGTTGGTCGCCACCTTTCCATGATGAAGGTCTGGCGCGAGGACGAGAAACCCTTCGCGAGCGAAGCGGTTCACCGTGGCGCGCATTCCGTCGTTGATGCCGTGCCACTCATGCACGACGACGACCGCGCCGGTCTTCGCCGTTCCCTCCGGCTCGGCCAGTTCTCCGCCGCACGTTTCGGTCCTGGTCGTAAACTCGATGTGCTTGCTCATCGTGGGTCTCCTTCCCTGCGCCGCTGAGGATACGCACGCGACCCGCGAAGCCGTAGAACGGACGCTCCAATCTCTTGCACGATCCTTCCAATGATGGGTGGATCCACGCGGCCAACCGCATGCGCGCCGCCGCCGGCGTGAGGACTTCCACCCGCGAGAGCGTGCTGACAAAAGCGCGGACCTCGCGACGCGCGCTGTCAGGGTTGTCGGACGCGCGCTTTGAGTCGCGCCGGCGCCGACGCGCGAAGAAGGCGAGCGTCCTGACCCGGTGGAACGCCAAACGCACGCTTGTACTCGCGGCTGAATTGAGACGCACTGTCGTAACCGACGACGTGTCCAACCCTCGCGACGTCTTCCGCTCCCGCCAGCAGCCGTGCGCGAGCCTCCTGCAAGCGAATCTGCTTCAGGTACTGGAGGGGGCTCATGAAGGCGATAGCTCGGAACTGCCGATGAAACGAGGTGACGCTCATGCCCGAGAGGCGCGCGAGCTCTTC
>CAYSCF010000765.1:0-1889 GCA_964429305.1 uncultured Sandaracinaceae bacterium
GCGCATCAAGAAGTTCGGGCTGAAATCTAGGAAATACTTAAAATGAGAGTACGCCACGAGACTCGGTGTAATCAGGACACCAGCTCCCCTGCCGCATGCGCCGCCTGAGAACGTGTCGCAGGTAACGTCCCCTCGCTCACAACCAGCCGCGTTCGCCTCGAGATTGCGCGCCGTGCCGTCCGGGTTGCAGATCTGCTCCATCGCCCCGACGAAGTCGTGCGCGGGGTCTGTGTCAGCGGCGCTCGACACGAGGCGCGTTTCGCTGCCGGTCGTGGCTACGACAGCCTCCGTCGCACAGCCGGTCGTAGCCAGTGCCAAAGCAATCCAGAAACCTCGACTGCTCGTCAGAGTCATCGCATCCCCCTCCTCGACATCTGCACATTCTCGCGCCGGTCCGACTCCAAGTAAATCAGCTTCGAAGCTGATAGGTAAAGGTGTGCGAGTGTGGGCTTCCAACGCGGTTGACGGCTCGAACCGGATGCTGACAGGCTCGCGCCACACCTCGCACGGAAAGGATCGTCCATCATGCTCGCAGGTCCCGACTCCACGCTCGAGACGATGATCACGGCCGTCGCCACGACGCTCCATGCGCTCGACGCGGCCGCGGAGGTGGACGTCGATCTGACTAAGGAGGACCGGAAGTTCCTCGCCGCGCAGCGCAAGAAGCTCGGCGCTCGCTTGCCTGCGCTGCTCGCCGCCAAACGGGCCATCGAGGACTACGACCTCAGCGATGGACTGCGCCTGCAGGCGCGGGTCGAGCTCGGCGACGTGGTGCTCGATCGCGGCGTCAGCACGGGACGCAATCGGGCCAAGCTCGGCCTCGGCGCCCGCGACGCGTCCAGCGTCGTGCACGTGTTCGGACCGACCGTCGCGACGCTCACCAAGGAGAAGGTCGCGCTCGAGCCGACCAAGGTGCTCGAGGCCGTGAGTCGTCTCGACGACGTCTCGACCTTCTCGGAGCGCGCAGGCATCGCGAAGGACCTCACCTCGCGCGCCAAGACGCAGCAGGGTTGTCTCGATGATCGCGATGCCGGCGACGTCAAGCGCGGCAAGCTCGTCAGCAAGGCCGTCGTTCTCGTCAGCGACGTCGCCCACGACCTCGCGGCGGTGCATGCGGCGCTCAGCGGTCAGTTCACGCGGCAGAAGGAGTACGTGAACGCGTTCTTCTACGACACGCGCTCGCCGAGCCCGAAGCCGACGAAGTCGGTGCCGACGAACACGACGGCGGTGGCCGCGAGTGACGGCGCTGCCAAGACTGCTTGAGCCGCGCGGGCCGGTCTCCCCGCGCGATCCGTCGATGTGAGATCGAGGGCATGCGCCGGTCCCGGGGGCCGCTCCGCAACGTCGAGCGCGGGGGAGGAGCGTCCCCCACCGTTCGACGTTTCGCGAATCGGGGGGGACGCATCTCGCGCACCAGTCGACACCATGCGTAGGCACGGCGATGCCTGTCCCCGAGCGCTCGCGCCCACGAGCACCGGGACTCCGCGCGATCAGCTGCTCAACGCGCTCGCGTAGAGCGCGTCGATCGACACGTCCACGTCGATCCCGCCGATACGCAGCGTCTCTCCGGGGCCGGCCTCCTCGAAGATCCATCGCGTCCCCTCGCGCCGGTAGCACTCGATGCGGTGCTCGCTCTGCGAGACGAGCACGTAGGCCTGCAAGCTCGGGATGCGGCGGTAGTGGGCCCACTTTTCGATGCGATCGGCACGCTCGGTGCCTTCGGAGAGGACCTCGACCAAGACCGTCGGGTTCGTCACGGCTTGGCGATCGACGATGCTCGTCTCGAGCGGGCCGCAGACGATGGTGAGATCGGGATACGCGCTGCGGTCGGTCTCCTCGATGCGGACACGGAGGTCGGACGAGAAGACCTCACAAGGACGGTTCGCTAG
>CAYSCF010000766.1:0-1884 GCA_964429305.1 uncultured Sandaracinaceae bacterium
CAATCGTGAGGCCTTCGAAGCATCGAGCAATCGGCCGTTCGAGCGTGGCGCTCGCGCCCCAGCTGGGGCGTTCGCGAGCGAGCCCATCGCGCGTGGTACCTTCATCGCATGGCGACGACGTACGACGAGTACCTCGCGCTCGAGCGCTCCACCGGCGCGCGCCACGAATGGCGCAGCGGCGAGGTCTTCGCCCGAGCTGCCTCGACGCCGAAGCACTCGGTGATCTGCGCGAACGCGATCGGACTGCTCGGCGGCGCGCTGGTCGGCCGCGCGTGCAGCGTGCTCACGTCCGACGTGAGGGTCCGCATCGAGCGCAGCGATCGCACGACGTACCCCGACGTCGCCGTCGTGTGCAGCAAGCGGCGCCTGTCGAAGATCGATCCGAGCGCCGTCGTGAACCCGAGCGTGCTCGTCGAGGTGCTCTACGAAGAGACCGAGCCCGCCGACCGCGGAGAGAAGGCCGCCGCCTACCGCTGCCTCGACTCGCTTCGCGAGTACGTGCTCGTCGCCCAAGACGCGCCGCACGTCGAGGTCTACGAGAAAGCCGAGAAGGGCGAGTGGCGCTTCCGCGAGCACTTCGCCGGCGAGCGCTTCGAGCTGCCCTCGCTCGGCGTGACGATCGCCGTCGACGCGCTCTACGCGGACCCGACGGCGTAGCGCATTCCGAACGCGCGCCGATCGTGAGAGCCTCGCCTCGATGGGAGCGGCAGGGCACTCCGAGCACTTCTTGCGACGCCTCGATCGCGTCGCCGACCACCACGTCGAGCTCGCGCTCACGCTCTACCGCGACCAGGAGCTGCTGCGCGACGTGCTCGCGCGCGTCGATCTCGCGACGGGCATCGGGCGCATCGCGATCTCGCTCGACCACCCGATCGAAGGGCCGTTCGTGATCGTCACGCGCGAAGGCCGCTTCGTGACGTGCCTCGCTCCAGGGATGCGCGTCAGCGAGAGCGACGTGGTCATCGTCACGCGCCCGCGCCTCGATGCCGCCGTCGCCAAGGTCGAGCGAATGCGCGAGAGCATGGCGCGCGTCGAGCAGCTCCGCGCGAGCCACGGCGACGGCATCGCGGCGCAGCTCTTCCACCGGATGAACCGCGAGGGCTTGCGGTTCTGTCGCGAGGACGTGGAGACGCTGCTCGACGTGTGGCCGCTCGTGGCCGAGGATGCGCTCGCGATCTTCGCCCAATCGATCGTCACGGTCGTCGATGCGCTGCCCACGGTGATGAGCCTGCGCTTCCACAAGCTGCGGCCGGCCGAGCGGGACCTGGCGCTCGCGTACGGGAACCTCGCGTGGTCGGTGGCGCATCTGCTCGTGCTGACCGATCACGAGAGCACGCGCGCGTTCGCAGCGCGCCTCGTGGCCGATGCACGCCCGATGCGACTGACGCACGCGATGCTGGCGTTCGATCTCGGCAGCTACGCGCACGCGACGCGCGCCGTGTGGGCGCTCGCGCGATACGGCAAGCCGCTGCTGCCGTCGATCAAGGCGCTCCGCAGCGAGGACGATCCCAACTTCCACGTGCTGCGCGAGGTGGCGCTCGGCACGCTCGGCCTCGCGTGGCCCAAGCAGCGCGCCGAGGCGTGGAAGGCTCTCTCGGGATCGGCGTCGTACGATCCCGACGTCGACGAGGCCGCGCCGCACAACGATCGCGTCCGCGCGCTCACGGGGAAGATCGTGCGGCACGTCGTCGAGAATGCGCAGGAGGCGGATCTTCGCGCGCTCGACTACGGCAGGCTCGTCGCCGCGCGGTTCGCGTCGGGCCGCACCGAGCCGAGCGATGCGGAAACGGAGGCGGTCCCCGAAGACGTGGCGCGCGCGCTCGTCCCGAACCTCTCGGCCAGCCTGCTCGGCGGCGACATCGGGGAGCGCTTCGGCGTGCTCGT
>CAYSCF010000767.1:0-1879 GCA_964429305.1 uncultured Sandaracinaceae bacterium
GCGACGGCGGAGACGACGAAGCGCCTCGAACAGCAGAAGAGCGCGCTGCTGCGCGAGCAGAACGATCCGCGTCGTCGCCTGACGAAGAAGGATCTGGAGTGCGCGCTCGCAGGGATCGAGAGGGATTCCGAACAGGACCTCGCAGCGATCGTCTCCGCTAACGTCAGGGACGCGTGGCGCGAGCGCGTCGCCGCGTGGAGCCAGCTCGCGGACGTCTTCGGCAACCTCGGCGATCTGATCGGCGTGGGCTACGACCTCACGCTCGGCGTCTTGAAGCACCACGGATGGAAGGACATCGTCGACCTCAGCAAGCTGCTCGAAGCAGAGCCACGCCTGCGCGAGCTGGTTCGGCAGCTCGGTCGCGACGCACGCTCGGACGCGGGCGCGGAGGAGACCGTCATCGAGCGCATCGCGGCATCGCTCAGCCGCGTCGGCGAGGTGGTGCGCGAAGTGCCGATGCCCGGCATCCCGCCGGACGTGCGCGGTGTGACGCGATCCGACGACCTCGCGCGCCTTCTTCCGTCGGAGACGATGCTGTTGCGACATCCGCTTGCGCGGCGTCTCTTCCTCGCGCGGCTCGCGGAGAAGGCTCTCGCGACATATCAGGTGGAAGGTGTGGAGCCCCAGCGGGTGCTCGCCGAGATCGACGAGGTCGGTGAGGTCGAGCAGCAGACGCGTCGGCTCGTGGACGGCGCGGGGCCGATCCTGCTCTGTATCGACACGTCCGGCTCGATGGCCGGCGCCCCCGAGACCATCGCGAAGGCGATCGCGCTCGAAGCGATGCGTGTTGCCCACAAGGAAGGGCGACGCTGCTTCGTCTGGTCGTTTTCGGGACCGGGACAGACCCAGCACCACGAGCTGAAGCTCACGGCGGACGGCATCGTCGAGCTTCTCGCTTTCCTGCTCACTTCATTCCACGGCGGCACGGACGTGGGCGCGCCGCTCACGGCGGCATGCGTGAAGCTCGAAGACGGAGACTGGCATCGCGCCGACCTGGCCATCATCACCGACGGCGCGTTCGAGCCAAGCCGCGAGGTGCGGGCGCGCATCGATCGGGCGCGGCGGGAACGCGGGCTGCGCGTGCGTGGAGTGCTCGTCGGCCGGTCGGATCCGGGCGGGCTGCGCGAGGTCGCAGACGTGATCGAGCACGTCACCGACTGGGCCTCGCTCTCGACGCGCGGTCGGTAGCCGGAGAAGACCGCAATACCGCAGTACCCTAGGGGGCGGGGATGTTGCGGTCTTGGCCCGAGCGCATCCCGCCGACGGAGCATCGGCGGTCGGGTACCCTCTCGGCGTGTTCCGCTTCGCTGACATCGTCGAGCCCGGCGACTCTGACGAAGTTCGCCGCGCGAAGATCTTCGACCACTACGCGAAGGTCGCGATCTCGAAGGGCGGCGCCCTGCTCTCGCCGACCTACACGGCTGCGCACGTCCCCATGCGGTGGCGTTGCGCGGCGGGTCATGAATGGGAGACCACCGGCAACTCGATCCGTCGCGGCTCGTGGTGCAACGTCTGCGCGAAGCCCACGCGCGTCGCCCAGCGGAAGGAAGACAGCTTCACGCAGGCCAAGGTGACGGCGCGTCTACGGGGCGGGCGCTGTCTCTCGACCGAGTACCACGGCCTCCAGGCGCATCTGTCATGGCGGTGCCGCAAAGGACACGTCTGGAACGCCGTGCCGGGCAGCATCATCGCGGGCACGTGGTGTCCGGTCTGCGCCGGTACGCAGAGGCTGACGCTCGATCAGCTTCGCGCCGACGCTGCGGCCCGTGGCGGCGACGTTCTCTCGACGGAGTACCGCAACGGGCGCGAGCGCCTCCGCTGGCGCTGCGGCGAGGGGCACGAGTTCGAGATGTCGGCCGGCAACGTCCGACAGGGCCGC
>CAYSCF010000768.1:0-1876 GCA_964429305.1 uncultured Sandaracinaceae bacterium
GCGCCGAGCTGGGCTCTCTGGCCCTTGCCGTAGGGCTCGAACGTGGTGGCGAAGGTCACGTCGCGCCTCCGGTCACCGGCTTCAGCTCGAGGTTCGAGAGATGCAGCACGAGCAAGTACGTCTCGCCCTGCGTGCGGCCCTCGAGAAAGCCGCGGAACGGCGTGCCGTTCGTCTGGAAGATCAGCGGCAGCTGGCCGCGCGCACCGCTACCGACCACGAGCATCTGCTCCGACTTCTCGAGCGTCTTGGCGATGTCGAAGAGGAAGTCGAACGTCAGACCGTTCACGTGCCGCAGCTGCTGCTTGCGGACGAGCGCGAACTTGCGGACGACCTGCGCCGCCGGCATCAGGCGGCCCGACCACGGCAGCGGTGGCTGGTCCTCGCCGACCGTCGCTTCGACGTCCACGAAGTCGCCGCGGCTCTTCTCGGTCCCGTCGGGTGCCGTGACGACCGAGAGCACGCGGGCCGCGTAGAGGATCTGCCCCGTCGCGCCGACCCACACACGCGTGGCCTGCCCGAGGCGGCGCCCGACGTGCTCGAGATCGATCTCCGGATCGCCCTCGACGAGCGCCTTCGAGAGCGCATCGGTCGTCGCGTACGTACGCATCAGCGCATCGTGCGACGTCTTCTCCGTCGCCTTCACGAGGCGCTCGAGCTTGAGCTGCGCGTGATCCGTCTTGCTGGTCCAACGCAAGGCCTCGCCGCGCGTGGGGCCGCGCGCTTCGATCTGGGCGTCGCGCTTGCGATCGTCGGAGATGGAGAGGATGCGCGGCATCAGAGCATCCCGAAGTCGAGGTCGGCGTCGAGATAATCGGGTCCGGAAGGCTCTTCCGCGATCACCTCGCGCGAGACGAAGTCGAAGCCCGACGGTCGGCCGACGAGCGCGAACATCCCCTCTTCGTTCGCGAGCAGGATGGCCGCGTCGCTCTCGTAGCCGTCGCGATAGTTGAACGGGACCTCGAACATGCGCCCCGCCTTCAGGGCGGCTTCGAGCGTCGCGCCGAGCTGCTCCGGCGCCAGCTGGTAGACGCTGTTGGTCACGATCTCGAGCACGCGCTTGGCGTCGATCTCGCGCAGCGTCTGGACGACGCCGAGCGTGGAAGGCCTCAGCTCGAGCGCCTTACCGCTCGCGTCGACCGCGAGCCGGTCGGTCTGCTCGCGCGCGTCCCAGCGCTCGTCCATCCAGAGGTGTGCCGTGCCGCCCATCGGGACGAGCACGGCGCCGTCGGGCGTCAGCCACGCCGCGTCGCACTCGCGTCCCGTCTCGTCGACGACGACGCGGTCCTTCTTTCCGTAGAGCTTCTCGCGCTCCACTTTCGTGAAGCCGAATGCGCTCTCTTCGTCCCCCAGCCGGACCACGATCGATCTCGCCACGCCGAGCCTCCGTGGAGGCGAGCGTACCCGACTCGTGGGCCCGGGGAGCGCACTCGCGTTGACCTCGCCGCGGCAATTCGCGACGCTCTGTCGACATCGGGAGGGACTGGGTGGGACTGCAAACGGTGGTTCGCGTCACGGTCGCGGTGGCCGTCGCGCTCTTTTGCCTCATATCGCGCGCCCACGCGCAGACGGCGGAGACTGACGACGCCGAGGCGCATCAGCGGTTCGAAGCAGGTCGCCTGGCGTTCGCCGCCGGCCGCTATGCGGATGCGCTCGACGACTTCCGCCATGCGTATGGCCTGAGTCATCGCGCGCAGCTCCTCTACAACATCGGGCAGTGCGCCGATCGGCTGCGCCACGACGCCGAAGCCCTCGACGCGTTCGAGACCTACCTGCGCGAAGCCGGCGACGACGCGGCGCATCGGACGGAGACCGCGGCGCGCGTGGAGGTGCTCCGCGAGGCGGTTCGCCGTGCCGTGGTCGCGCCGCCGCCAGACGG
>CAYSCF010000769.1:0-1867 GCA_964429305.1 uncultured Sandaracinaceae bacterium
GCCCGAATCGGCCCTCGCTCACGAACGGCGCACGCGGGAGTAAGATCCCGGGAGAGAGGCACGTCATGAAGTACGCACTGCCGATCGTCTGCGTGTGGCTCGTCGCTGCCTTCCCGATCGCCGCGCAGACACGTGCGGCGCGCCTCGTCGTCGAGGTCACCGGGCTGCGCAACGACGGCGGGCGCGTGGGCTGTCTCGCGTTCGCGTCGCGCGACGGCTTCCCCACGCAGCCCGCACGCGCGGTCGCTGGCGCGGGCGCCGCGCCGAGCAGCCGCCGGGCGACGTGCGTGTTCGAGAATCTCCCCGCCGGGACCTACGCGATCGCGGTCCACCACGACGAGGACGGCGACGGCGTGTTCGACACGGGCATCTTCGGCATCCCGCTCGAGGGCGTCGGCGCCTCCCGCGACGCGCACGGCACGATGGGCCCGCCGAGCTTCGACGACGCCCGCATCGACGTCCCAGCCGGCGGGACGCACATCACGGTGCACATCTCGTATCCGATGTAGCCCTCGAGATTTCCTCGTGATGCAGCGGAATCCGTACGTTCCTCAGCGTCGAGCGAGGAGCCAACCTAAGGTGCCGACCGGATTCGAACCGGTGTGTGATGGTTTTGCAAACCATTGCCTAACCGCTTGGCTACGGCACCGAGGACGGCGTTCCTAGCAAACGCGCGCGGCGGTGCCAAGCGTTCTGCGAGGGCCACTTCGCGGGGGCCGCGTAGGGCCGTGCGCATGAGCGGGCTCACGGCCATCACGTTGGCCTCGTCGCACGGCCTGGGTCACACTCGCGCCCGCCCCATGACCAGCACCAAAGCAGAGATCGATCTCTCGTACAGCGTCTCGAACGATTTCTTCGAGCTCTGGCTCGACGAGAACATGCACTACACGTCCGCCAGCTACCTCACGGGCAAGGAAACGCTCGAGGAGGCGCAGTGGAACAAGTGCAAGATCCTCTACGAGTACGCCGAGATGAGCCCGGAGAAGCTGGTGCTCGACATCGGCTGCGGCTGGGGCTCGAACCTGCAGTACCACGCGATGCGCGGCACCAAGCAGGCGCACGGCATCACGCTGAGCACAGCGCAGTGCGAGTGGGCGACGAACAAGAAGCACCCGGGCGTGAAGGTCATGCTCAAGGACTTCTGGGAGTTCGAGCCGACGGAGCGCTACGACGCGCTGCAGTCGATCGAGATGGTCGATCACGTCGTCTCGCCGCAGCAGGCGAACGAGGGCCAGGCCGTCGATCTCTATCGCAACTACTTCAAGCGCTGCCACGAGCTGAGCAAGCCGGGCGCGTGGTTCGGCTTCCAGGCGATCCTCCGCGACCGCATCCCGCGCGACAAGAAGTCCCTCTCGGATCTGAAGTTCACGGCGGACGTGATCTTCCCGGGCGGCCTCAACCCGCGCCTCGAAGAGCTGATCATGGCCGTGCGCCCGTACTGGGAGTGCGTCGAGATGCGCACGCAGCGCGAGAGCTACGGCCTGACGACCGGCGAGTGGCTCCGCAAGCTGCGCCTGCACGAGAAGACCATCCGCGCGAAGTACGGCGACAACGTCTTCACGGACTACGAGCGCTACCTCGACACGTGCGTGCGCGCGTTCGCGAACCACTGGTCGAGCGACGTGCAGATGAAGCTGCGCCGCATCGATCTGTAGTCAGGAAGGCGCGTCCGCCCGGCTCAGAGTCCGACGAGCTGGCGCAGCAACGGCATCGCGGCGCTCACGGCCGCGGCGTGATCTTCGATCGCGTCGATGCGTGACGTCGCGCCCGTGAAGATCACGAAGGTCGCGCCCGAGTCGGCGCCGCCGGTGATCGGGTTCGGGTCGACGCCGAGCAGCACGTTCATCGCGTAGCTGGCCTCGCCGAT
>CAYSCF010000770.1:0-1857 GCA_964429305.1 uncultured Sandaracinaceae bacterium
CCATCGCTACGTAGCGAGCGTAGGACACGGGTTCCGCAGCGGCCTCGGACATCGCCTCACGATATCAGGCGCGGAGATCGACGCTCAGCGCTGCTTGCTCATCGGCGGCGCTCGACGGCGTCGAAGAGCTCCGCTACGCGATCCGCGCCGAGGACACCGCCTTGGAACCGGACAAACACCGCGCGCCGAACATCGAGATTGCTCGCGTCTGGGTCGAGCTCCATCCGCACGCCGACGGCGACGAGCGCGCGCGCGCTGACCCGACATCTCACTCGCCCCTTCGCCGCGCGCGCCGAAGGAGTCAGCGCCATGACGATCGCGCGCTCACGCGCGGCCATGTCCGGAGACGTGTCGGAGCGGCTCACGACTACGGATGGCTCGGCAGCACGTACGCCGCGTCCACGCGCGGCACCGTTCGCACTTCGCCCGACTGGCTCATGAACTGTTGTTCGCCGGCGACGGTGCCGATCACTCGGACCCAGCTGTCGACGGTGATCTCGCTGACGGCCGCGTGCGTGACCCAGAGTGGGCAGCGCTGGCCGGCGGCGCAGTCGCGCGCGAGCATCTGCAGCACGCCGTGGCCGTCTTGGAGGTCCACGTTGTAGACGCGGCCCTCGATCGCGACGTGCTGGCCCTGGAACGAGCCCGGCGCGGCCGCGAGGCGCGCGTACGTGAGCGTGCGGTCGACCTCGTAGTCGGCCGCCGCGCGCGCGAGACTAGCGACGCGCTCGACGTGGAGCGTGCGCGTCGCGGGAGCGCGGCCCGCCATCGCCGCCGTGATGTGCAGCTCGTTCGTTCCCACGTTGGGCAGCGGTGCACTGAAGCTGAAGTGGCCGTCGCTCGAGACCGTCGCGGCCGCACCATCGATGGTCACCGACGCGCCCGCCTGCGTGGTGCCTCCGACGTCGACCGTCGCTCGATCGGTGATCGCCGCGTCGGCCGGTCGCTGCAGCACGAGCGTCGTCGTCGGGACACGCGAGCTCAGCGTGCCGGTCGCGGGCGCGGCGGGCGCGGGCGGCGTGATCGTGTAGTGCGCCGTCAGCACGAGCGTCCCGCTCGCATCCGGCGTGATCGTCGAGATCGGATACGCGCGCGTGCCGTGGCCGGCAGCGTCGAGCGTCAGCGGCGTCGCATCGAGCACGACGGTCGATCCGGCCATCGCGTCCACGACGACGGTGATCGCGGGCGGCGTCGCGCTCAGCGTCGCGAGATCGGCGCGCACGCGGTACTCGACGGTGAGCGTGACGGAGTGCGTCTCCGTGGTTCCGTCGGCGAACACGACGTCGATCGCGACGACGTTGTCTCCGACGTGCAGCGCGTCCGCGGCGAGCGGGAACTCGGCATGCGTTCCACTCAGCGGCTGATCGACGCTGCCGAAGCGCGCATGCGTGCCCTCGGGCGCGCGCGCGATGTCGACACCGAGCGTCTCGCCGGTCGCGCCCGCGGTCACCGCAGCCACGACGTCCACGCGATTGCGCGTCATGCGCGTGTAGAGACCGGCCGCGATCACGCTCGCGACGAGCAACACACCGAGCACGAGCACGACGATCAGGCAGCCGCGCGTCCGACGCCGCGGCGAAGGCAGGCCGGCGATCGACACGTCGGTGGACGAGGTCGTCGAAGACGGCTGCGGCGCGGGTGCGTACGCGGGCGAGACGATCGGAGGTGCGGGCTCGGCCGGCGCGGCGGACGCGCGCGCACCGAGCGGGGCGGCGACGCCGAGCATCGTTCGATTCGACGGACCGATCGCGCGCTTGGGCGCTTCGGCCGCGCCGGGCGCGATCGCCGGTGCAGGCTCTGGCGCGCGAGGCTCCGCTGCAGGCGGCGCAATCGGCGCGGGAGCCGCAACCGGCGCGA
>CAYSCF010000771.1:0-1852 GCA_964429305.1 uncultured Sandaracinaceae bacterium
CGAAATGCGCGGCGGTTCGCGCCAGCCCCTCGCGTACCGGAACGGTCGGTCCGTACCCCAGACGTGTCCGCGCGCGCGTCAAGTCCGGCCGCCGCTGCGTGGGGTCATCCACGGGACGCGGATGGAAGCTGATCCGCCCTTCGCGCACCTCGTGCCGCCGCGTCGCCTCGCGCGCGAGCTCCGCAAGCGAGAGCATCGTGTGCTCCTCGTCGTTGCCGAGGTTCACGGGTCCGGCCTCGTCGGGGTGCTCCATGAGGCGCACCAGCCCATCGACCAGGTCGGTCACGTAGCAGAAGCTTCGTGACTGGGTCCCGTCGCCGTAGATGGTGAGGTCCTCGCCACGGAGCGCCTGGACCAGGAAGTTCGACACGACGCGGCCGTCGTCCGGGTCCATTCGTGGCCCGTACGTGTTGAAGATGCGTGCGATGCGCGCGTCGACGCCGCGCACGCGTCGGAAGTCCGAGACCAGCGTCTCCGCCACCCGCTTGCCCTCGTCGTAGCAAGCGCGCGGACCGAGCGTGGTCACAGAGCCGCGGTAGCTCTCGGGCTGCGGGTGCACTTCGGGCTCGCCGTAGATCTCGCTCGTGCTCGCGAGTAGCAGCCGTGCGCCGTCAGCCTGCGCCTTCTCGAGACCATGCAGCGTGCCGAGGAAGCTGATCTTCGTCGTGTAGATCGGGTCGTTCTGGTAACGCGGCGGGCTCGCCGGGCACGCGAGCAGGTAGATTCGATCGAAGCGCGCACCGAGGTCGGGCAACGGCGCGACGACGTCGTGCTCGACGACGCGGAAACGCGGGCTGCCGACCAGCGTCTCGAGATTGGCGCGGCGACCGGTGAGGAAGTTGTCGACGACCACGACGTCGTGGCCTTCCCCGACCAGTCGCTCCGCGAGGTGCGAGCCGACGAAGCCAGCACCGCCGGTGATCAAGATGCGAAGCAACGCCATCCCGAGCCTATTACCGCGTCGTCTCCGCGTGGCAATGCCCGAGACCGGCCGCTAGGGACCCTACACTTCGCGCGCCAGATCCCCGAGGTACTCGCCGTAGGCCGTCTTCGCGAGCGCTTGCGCGAGCCGCTCTAGGGCGTCGCGGTCGATCCATCCCTTGCGGAAGGCGACCTCTTCGGGGCAGGCCACGCGCAGGCCTTGCCGCGCTTGGATCGTGTGGATGAAGGTGGAGGCCTGCAGCAGCGCTTCGGGCGTGCCCGTGTCGAGCCACGCGACGCCGCGGCCGAGCTTCTCGAGCTGGAGCGCCCCCATCTCGAGATAGAGGCGATTGAGGTCGGTGATCTCGAGCTCGCCGCGCTTGCTTGGCTTCAGGCTCGCGGCCAGCTCTACGACGCGCGCGTCGTAGAAGTAGAGCCCGGCGACGGCATAGCTCGAGCGGGGCTTCTCGGGCTTCTCTTCGAGACCCACCACTTTCCCCGCGGCGTCGAACTCCGCGACACCGTACGCGGTCGGATTCTTCACCCAGTAGCCGAAGACAGTCGCACCCCGATCGCGCTGCGCAGCGTTCTCGAGCATCCCCTGCAGACCATGACCGTAGAAAATGTTGTCGCCGAGCACGAGGGCGCACGGCTCGCCGCCGATGAACTCACGCCCGATGAGGAACGCCTGCGCCAGCCCGTCGGGCGACGGTTGTGCGGCGTACCGGATGCTCATCCCCCACTGCGCGCCGTCACCGAGCAGCGCACGGAACATGACCTGCTCGTGCGGCGTCGTGATGATCAGCACGTCGCGGATCCCCGCGAGCATGAGCGTGGTCAGCGGGTAGTAGACCATCGGCTTGTCGTAGACGGGCATGAGCTGCTTGCTCACCGCCTTCGTCAGAGGATGCAGCCGCGTGCCGCTCCCGCC
>CAYSCF010000772.1:0-1849 GCA_964429305.1 uncultured Sandaracinaceae bacterium
TCGCGGCAGCAGTGAGCGCCTCCAGCGCGGCCTCGGCCACCGGTGGCTCGCCGATCGCGATGGCGCGATCGCCGCTCTCCCACGCGACGAGCCCGTCGTCGGCGCGCACGAGGCGACCGCTCGCGCGATCGGCGCGGCGCAGGTGCTCGAGCCGCGCGCGCTCGGCGGGCCGCAGCGCGCGCAGCGATGCGTTCCAGGGCGCCTCGGCCTTCGCGAGCATCAGCGCGAGCGCGCCCGTGAACGGTCGCAGCTCCGTGCAGCTCACGAAGCCGAGATCGCTCGCGAGCGCGACCGTGTCGCTCGCCTCGCGTCTCGGTCCGAGGCAGGCGAGGGCGATCCGCGCCTTCGCGCCGCTCGCGCGCCGGGCGAGGTCGAGCAGCGCACGCGCCGCGACGGGCCCGTCGGTGACGATCCCGATCGTCTTCGCACCGCCGTCGAGCAGCGCCGGCGCAGCGTCCAACGGATCACCGACGACACGCGGATCGAGCGCGAGATGGATCGCCGCCGATGCGCGCGTCAGATCGATCGCGACCTCCGGATCCCCGACGAGCACCTGGCATCGCGCGGGTTTCACGCGCCTCTCGCCCTCCAAACGAGAGCGTTCGCTTCGATCGAGCCAGCCACTTCCATCGAGTGTATCTGGCTCGTCGGTCGGATCCCAGCCGCAGGAAAACACGGGGCAGCGGGGCGCTCGTGATATCGTCGCGCTCTATGGCTTGGGCGCTGGGACGCCGCCTCTCGCGCGACTGCTTACTCTCGATCCTCGCGGTGCTCGCGCTGACTGGCGTCGCGCACGCGCAGGACGACGCAGGGGTACCGGCGGTCGATGCGGGAGCGACGGCGACGGACGACACGGTCGCGCATCAGGACGTGGACACCGCCGCACACGCGCGCGAAGAGTTCATGGCCGGCATCGCGCACTTCCAAGCGGAGCGATACTCGGACGCGATCCATTCGTTCCAGGTCGCGGCCTCGCTCGTTCCGAGCGCGGACATTTGGTACAACATCGCGCGCGCCTACCAGGAGCTCGCGCGCTCGCGCGGTGAGATCACCGACTACGAGCAGGCGATCGAGCACTACCGCCGGTACCTGACGGCACGCGTCGATCCGCCGGATCGCGCGACGGTCGAGGAGCAGATCGCGAACCTCGAAGAGCGTCTCGAGGCGGCGCGGCTCGCGGCGCAGGTCGCTCCGACGACCGGCACGCTGCGTCTGCGCTCGGAGCTCGACGGAGCGGTCGTGACCATCGATGGGCACGACTCGGGGCACACGCCGATCGAGGGCGACATCACGCTCGATCCCGGCAGCCACCGCGTGCGCGCGGATCTCGACGGCTACGTCCCGTTCCTCGCCGACGTCACCATCACCGCGGGCACCACGACGAGCGCGCGCATCGAGCTCGTGCCCGCGCATCGCTACCAGGCGACGCACGGGGATCGCATCTTCACGTGGGTCGCGTGGGGCCTCGGGGTCGCCGCGCTCGGCGCAGCCATCGGCATCGGCATCTACGCGGCCGACCAGCAATCGCACGCGCTCAATCCCTACGATGCCGTCGCGCTCGAGAACGCGCGCGGGATCGCCGGCTGGAGTGACGCTGCGCTCGGCGCGGCCATCGGCTTCGGCGTGCTCGGGCTGATCCTCTGGTTCGTCGAGGGCAATGCCGTCGGCACCGAGACGCTCGAAGGCCCAGCGAACTAACCCGGTTCGACGAAGAGGCCCGGCCAATGCGGCGCGAGCGCGCGCGCGGTGTGCTCGATCGCGAGCGCGGCGGCCGCTGCTGGCCTCTCGTGCGAGAGCTAGAGGCGCTCGCCGAGCCCGGCGCGCGCCACGAGCTCTCGCACGAGAAGAT
>CAYSCF010000773.1:0-1848 GCA_964429305.1 uncultured Sandaracinaceae bacterium
ATAACAGTCGCGGCGGACGACGAGAAACGACGCTTGCGCCTCAGGGTACGGGTAGAGGCCCGTACGGAGCTCGCCGACGGCGGCGGTCCGCGTATCGGCGACGAACAGACGACCCACCTGCGCGAGCGTGTCCGGATTCCGGAAAATGACGTCGGTGTCGACGGAGATGACCAGGTTGGCGCGATCCTGCGGAGCCTCGTCCCGATCTACTGCGTCGAGTTGTCGCAGCCCCCTCCGCATCCCGCGGGCGTGCGAGAGAAGCACCCGGTTCTCAACGAGCGAGACGTGCCCGGCGCGAGCTGCGAGGCTGCGAACGAACGTTCGACCTCCGTCGACCGAGGCGTTGTCGACGATCACGATCCGGCGTATCCGGTCGAGGGCGGTCTGTTCCGTGAGCGTCAGCAGCATCAACTTGAGATATCGTGTCGTCGAATAGTTCACGGTGACGAGCGCGAACCGCGGGTCGCCATCGAACGCGCCCACGGCCACCGGGCGCTCGAACCGGTGCCGCGTGACGGCCCAGACCTGGTCCAGCCGCTCCTCGACCCGACGTCTCAGCCGATCGAACGGTGCTCGCACAGTCCACTTCGCAGGCATGGCGCGAGGGTAGATCGGGCATTGCGTCGTGCACACTGCGAGTCGCGCAGCTCCGCCGAGGTGCCATCATGGCCCCCTCGAATGTCACGGTCTGTCTCGCGCGGCTTACTCGAACAACTTCTGGCGCGCGACGCTCTCGCCCGTCTCACGGACGACGTCTCGAGCACGGGAGCCCGCCTGATGCCGCTCAAGGGTGTCTTGCTCGTGGCTCTCGGCGTCCGACAGGCCGCCGACCGTCCCATGATCGACGTCGACGTCTTGGTGGATCCGTCCCGCGCGAGAGCGGTCGTGTCGGCAGCGCGCGCGCACGGATGGGACGTCCCTGCGGGCAACGATTGGTCGTGCGCGCTCGTGCATCCCGCCATTCGGAGCATGTCGATCGACCTTCATCGGACCTTGTTTCCACGGCACTTCTTTGCGATGGATACCGAGGGCGTGTTCCGACGCGGCCGCGCGGACGACAAGTTGTTCGGTCGCGACGTGGTCATCATGTCTGCAGTCGATCTCTATGCGCATCTCGTGGGTCACTTCGTGAAGGGGCGTGCGGATCGCCGAGACGCACTTCACCTGCGCGATTTTTCGGCAGTCGGACGCTGGTCCGGCGTCACGCCGGATGTCTGCGCGGCGCATCTGGTCCGCGTGGGCCTCGCGCGCGCCGCTCGCTATGCGCTGCCGCTTGCGGACCAATTGGAGCGTGATGAATACGCGCGCGCCGTCCTCGCGGCGCTACCACGTGATCGAAGAGGCGCGGTCCTGGCGCACTTTGCAGACGCGATGCTCTCGCGCGTCCCGCCCAGGAGTCAGGCGGGCATTCCGTTCGTCCACGCCCTGAACCGAAATCTATGGAGCGGCACGCGGAGTCTCGTTGCGCACATCAGGGAGCCAGGCGGCGCGCCTCGGGCGCGAGATGGCTGGTGGCAGTCGTGAGGGCATCGATGGCTGCGGCGGGGGAGGTCCAGGAGATGCCGAATGACCGGCGATCGGCCGCAAGTGGCCCGAGCTGACGCCATTCGCGAGTCAACGACGCATCGAGCAACGTCGCCAGCGCTTCGGCCCCGGTCATCCGGACGACCGCGTCCTCATCTCTGCCGAGAATGCGAACGATGGCCACGTCCCGCGCGGCGATCGGAGCTGTGGCCCACTGATCGGGTGGCACCGCGAACAGTGGGCGCGCGAACCGGTGACCGTCCGCGCGTGCGAATACGTAGCTGTCGCGGTCGGCGCCGACGAGCCACGGCGGTAGGGGCGCGT
>CAYSCF010000774.1:0-1827 GCA_964429305.1 uncultured Sandaracinaceae bacterium
CGAAGCAAGCTCGCGATCTTCGTGTAGTCCTGTCGGGTGAACACGCGCATGGTTCCTCCAGGCCCACGCGAGGCAAAGGCCGCGCGGGCCCCTTCTTCGATCTGTGCGTCGTAGAATGCTTCGAGCGCTGAGGTGCGTCGGTCGGACTCTGTCACGCCCGTCGCGTCGAGAAGGGGGCTTGCATCGCGCGTGATCGAGCAGCGCACAAATCGCTCCTCGCGGTCAGTTGGTCGCCGGACACGGTAGAGGATCGGGTGCTCCTCGTTGAGCTCAGCGATTGGGGCGAGAGCCGTCCGATCGAGAATCTCAAATCCGTGCGTTCCGGCGGGGGGGTCGGTCGTGAGCCCACCTTCAAGCTCGTCAAGTCCGCGAACGAGAGCGAGGCGGGCGACACTGGCGCGGGTGACGGTCGAGCCCAGGCGACCGATGAAGCGGTCGAGTCGTTCCGCAAGAGCGGGCTCGACACGCATTGCGATCTGAACGTCCTTCGGCATACTTCATATGATATCTGAAATGCGATCTGCTATCAATCGCTACTCAGATAGCTGATCTGCGATCCAGCCGTGCAGCCAACGCGTGGGCTTGCAGGTTCGCGTTTTATTCAATATGATCTTCTCGCATGTCTGTCGCAGCCACCATCCGACGTCGCGTGGACGAGGCCCGACCCGGGAGCTTCTTCCACGTCGAGCACGAGGCCGAGCACGCCCCACGGCGCGCCGTTGAGACCGCGTTCTTCCGCCTGGCGCGGGAGGGAAAGGTGATCCGCGCTCGGAAGGGCCTTTACTGGCGCGGCTACCCGTCGCGCTTCGGCACCGGCGCCCCGAGTCCTCTCGAGGTGGCGCTCGAGGTTCTGGGACCCGGAACGGGACCCACGGGCTGGGCAGCCACCAACGTGCTCGGAATCTCGACCCAGGTTCCGCCGCGGCCCGAGCTGGTGACACTCGGCCCTGTGCCTATGGGCCTCGAGCCCATTCGGGTGCGCTCGCGACGGAACGAGGCGCGCAGAGACCTTCGCTTCCTCGAGATTGCAGTGCTCGAGGCGCTGCGGGACTTCCCCACCTACGCCGAGACCGACTGGCTCGGGTTCGCGCGCGCACTCAAGCAGCTCGCGACGCGTGGCGAGATCGATCTCGAGAAGGTCCGTCGCGCGGTGCGTGCGGAGCCCTCGCGTTCCGCCCGGCGCGCTTGGGTGCACGTCCACGATGAGCTTCAGAGCCTCGAGCACGCGGGCCCCCTCGCAGATCCGGATGACTGACCGTGCCGAGGCGCCTCCGAGACCATCCCGAAGCACTCGACGAACGAGTGCGCCTCGTTGCAACGAAGCTCCGGCTTGAGCCGGCGTTCATCGAGAAGGACTTTTGGGTGACCGAGGTTCTCCGATCGTTGGCCCAACGGCTGGACCTTGGCGAAGATCGGGCAGCCCTCGTGATCTTCAAGGGCGGCACCAGTCTTTCGAAGGCGCTCTCATTGATCGAGCGCTTCTCGGAGGACCTCGACATCCTGATCGCGACGCGGGGCCTCGGCAAAGACGCCATCCACCGCCATGTGCTGAAGGGGCTCGCCGATCGGGTGGTCGAATCGCTCGGGCTCGGCGTCGAGACCGTCGCCTCCGAGAAGGGGGTGCAGCGGGTGGTGCGGTACGCCTATCCCCGCGTAACGGCGTCCGTTGGAACGATCACGCCTCACGTCCAAGTGGAGATGGGCTGCCGCGGCGGTCCCGAGCCCCACACGACGGTCGAGATCCGATCGCTGCTTGCCGCACACGGTCCGGCGGAAGAGAGCGTCGACATGTGGGAAGAGCACGCGTCCTTCCCGATGGCTGTCCTG
>CAYSCF010000775.1:0-1814 GCA_964429305.1 uncultured Sandaracinaceae bacterium
GACCTCGCCGCTCCCTGATCGTCGAGCACCTGGCGTCACGATGTACGACGAGCGCACCGCACGATCCCTGGTGGTCATCGGGCTCGCGCTGAGCCTGATGGTCCATCTCGCGATCTGGCGCGGTCTCGCGATCCTTCCGTCGCTCGACGAGGCGCTCGCGGTGCTGCACATGCAGGAGGTCGAGCTCATCGAGGAGCCGCCGCCTCCGCCCGAGCCGGAGCCCGAGCCCGAAGAGGCGCCCCCCGAGCCGGAGCCCGAGCCGGAGATCCCGCCGCCGCCGATGCCGCGCGAGCGTCCGCAGACGCCCGAGCCAGAGGAGGTCCCGCCCGAGGAGCCGCCCGCGGCCGAGGAACAGATCGAGGACTTCACGGGCGAGACGTTGACCAATGACTCCGGCGAGACGTGGGCGAGCGCGGTCGGCAACGGCGCCGCCACCGGCACGCCGATCGGCGCGCCGACGGGCGTGGTCACCGGCCGTCATCGCTCGGGCGTCGAGGGCGGCGAGATCGGCGCGAGCGGCGGCGGCGAGCCCGGCACGCACTTGGTCGCCATCCGCGATCTCTCGCACCCACCGGACGCGCCACCGCGCGCGCGCTTGGCAGAGCTCATCCAGCGCTTCTATCCGTCGGAGCTACGCAACCTGACGATCGAGGGAACGGCGCGCGTTCATCTTCGCATCGGCGCGGACGGCAGCGTCTCACGGGTCCGCGTGCGCAGCGAGAGCCACGAAGGGTTCGGCGCAGCGTGCGTGCACGTGCTGCAGGAGGCGGGTGCTTGGGGGCATCCGATCGATCGCCAAGGGAACCCGGCGACGACCGAGGTCAACTTCGACTGCGGGTTCTCGCTCCGGATTTGATCGCCCAGCGCACGCATTCGGCACAGGACGAGATTCTCGTGTCGTTCCGCGATCAGTCGTACAGCAGCGAAGCCCTACGTCCGCCGAGAGCGGGAATCTGACGGAGAGTCACCCCCAGGGGTGATTTACCAAAGCCCGGACTCGTGGTTCCTTATCATCGTCCGCATCGAACATGGGAGGGCGTATGCGCCATCGCGCCGTTGGGCTGAGTGTGCTGGTAGCTGCGCTCGCGTTGAGCGCGACGGTCTTCGCGCAGCGGGATCCGCGCGTTGCGTCGCGTATCGGAACCGCGGCCGCCCCATCGCCAGAGGCTGAAGCGAGCTACCTCGCAGCCGTCGCGTCGAGCGAGGAGGCAGCGCGCTCGATGCAACACGCGTTGGAGATCGAGACCGCACGGCGTGTCGCGCCGTTCGATCTCGACTAGGGCACGCCGTGATCCGTCGCCGATGCTGGGCGCTCGGCATCTTGGTCGCCCTCAGCGGATGCACATCACCGAACGATCCCGAGCGCGCGGCGCCTTTGGATCCCGCCACGGTCCGGACGCCGAGCGGAGCGACCATCACGCTACCCATCCGCACCGCGTTTGAGCATCAAGCCGACGGGACGCGAGAGCAGTTTCGGACCGAGGACGGCACCGTCTGGTCCGTCCAAACGATCGACCCAACCGCGACCGGTGCCGGGCAGTCGATCGAGGAAGTCGCCGTCGCGCTCTGTCACAGACTCGAGCTTGGCGAGCGGTCCGGAGAACTGACCCATCGCGCGTGCACTTTTGCCGGGCAGCCTGCCCAATGCGTCGACGGCTGGCAGACCGGGCGCGACGGAGACCGCATCACGCGACGAGGAGCGATCCTCCGTGCAGCAAACGACATCGTCTGGGTCTCGGTAGCAGTGCGCGAGGGCACCGTCGCAGTCGACGCATTGGCTGAGTCGCTGGCGACCGAGACGGAGCTCCGAGCAC
>CAYSCF010000776.1:0-1812 GCA_964429305.1 uncultured Sandaracinaceae bacterium
GCGCGCCCGTCGGCCACGACGCTCGTGCCGTCGGCGAGCTGCGCTCCGATGGCGAGCGAGACCAACGGGATCGTCAGCGTCGCGACCAGATGCAGCGCGCCCGCGAGCACGACCACGATCGGCGCGGCGCCTTCGGGGATCGTCGGCGCGAGGATGGCGATCGCGATGCCGACCAACGTCGCCCACAAGCCCGGGCTCGTCCCGATCGCGCGCGCCGCGCTCGCATCGAAGCGCCCCTTCAAGATGACGATGCCGAAGGTCCACAAGAAGATCTGCGCGCCGACGTTGTTCAGCAGCACGGTGGTGGTGCCCGCGGTCCCGTAGAGCGCGCCTGCTACGGGCAGAGGCAAGAAGATCCAGTTCCCGATCGCGATCGCGAACACGGCCGTCGGCCTGGAGCGCGCGGGAACACCGAGCGCACCGACGAGCGCGAGGCCGACGAGCGTCGCGATCCCGAGCGTGACGAAGCCGAGCACCGCCACAATCGCGCCTTCGGCGAGCGTCGATCGGTCCGCGTGGGCGAGACCCTCCAGACAGAGCGCGGGAAACGCGACGTCGGCGACGATGCGGCCCATTCCCGCGGCGGCCGACTCGGAGACGATGCCGCGACGTCGCAAGAGCGCGCCGATGCCCATCACGGCGAGCACCGAGAGCACGGTCGTCAGGACGATCATCGCGGTGGCCATCGCGCGGCGGCGCAGCATGGGCCCAGATGCGCGCGCGCCGCAACGTTTGCATCGACAAACTATCCGGATTCCAGGGCGATCCCGTCGTCTTGCCCGTCGCTCGGAACGTGGCAGACGACCCCGCCATGCAGCTGTCCGACGTGCTCAAGAGCGCCAGCCCGAAGAAGGTCCCCGTGCCGACCGGCCTCTCGAAGGTCCCGCTGCTCTCCGGCGGCCTGCCCGTCGTGGGGCACACGGTGGAGTTCGTCCGCGGCACCATCGAGCTGCTCACGCGCGTGAGCACGGAGCTCGGCGAGATCGGCGCGTTCGACGTCGCCGGCCGGCGCATGGTCGCCGTGTTCGGGCCCGAGGCGCACGAGGCGGTGTTCCGCGCGCCCGACGCGCAGCTCTCGCCGATGGAGGCGTACAAGATCATGACGCCCGTCTTCGGCAAGGACATCGTCTACGACGCGGCGCCCGAGAAGATGGCCGAGCAGCTCAAGATGTTGCTCCCCGCGCTGCAGGACAAGCGCATGCGCACGTACGGCGAGGCCGTCGTGCACGAGACCGAAGAGACGACGCGCGCGTGGGGGCAGACGGGCGTCGTCGACTTCGTCGAGCTCTGTCGCGCGCTCACGAGCTTCACCTCGAGCCGCTGCCTGCTCGGCAAGGAATTCCGCGAGGGGATGAGCGAGGAGTTCGCGCGCGTCTATCACGACCTCGAGGGCGGCGTGACCCCGCTCGCATACCTCAACGCGCATCTGCCGATCCCCGCGTTCCGCAAGCGCGACAAGGCGCGCGTCCGCATGGTCGAGATGATCAGCGGCATCGTGCGCGAGCGGAAGAAGAACGGATCGAAGGGCGAGGACTTCCTCCAGACGCTGATGGACTCGCACTACGCCGACGGGCGCGAGCTCACGGACGACGAGATCACCGGGCTCTTGCTCGCCGCGATCTTCGCGGGCCACCACACGAGCTCGGTCACCACGGCGTGGACGCTGCTCGAGCTGCTGCAGAACCCGACGACGCTGAATCGCGCGGTCGCCGAGGTCGATGCGGTCTTCGGCGGCGGCAAGCCCGTGAGCCACGCCGCGCTGCGCGAGCTGACGTACCTCGAGAGCTGCGTGAAGGAAGCGCTACGGATGCA
>CAYSCF010000777.1:0-1810 GCA_964429305.1 uncultured Sandaracinaceae bacterium
CGTCTTGGGAATCGGCGACGCACCGAGAGGCCCCGTCGGCGAGGCGATGCCGCCGTCGACCACGACGCGATGGCTGGAGGCGAGCTCGGCCGCGACCAGCTCGATCGCGAGCGGATTGCCCGCCGTCTCCGCGTGCACGTGCGCCACGAGCGCGCCATCGGCACTGCGCGCACCGAGCGCATGCGCGAGCAAGCGACCGCCCGCTTCCTTGCCGAGCGGCGGGATCCGCATCGTCACGCCCGGCAGCGTCGGAGCCGTCGCACCGGAGCGACGCGTCGTCACGAGCATCACGCGTGGTCGCGACAAGCCGCGGAGCATGATGGGCAGCACCTGTCGCGATGCATCGTCGAGCCAGTGCAGGTCCTCGATGACGAGCAAGAGCGGCGCGTCCTGCGCGAGCATGCTCACCGCGCGCCGGATCGCGACCGCGAGCTCGACGCCGCGCGGCCGGCCCGGTCGCTCCTCGCTCGGCACGGGATAGGCGAGCCCGAGCAGCTCGCCCATCAAGCGCACCTCGCGCGGCTTGAGGTTCAGCACCTTGAGGCGCTCGACCTTCGTGTGCCGCAGCGGCGGCGGATCCTCGGGCTCGACACCGCAGAGATCGGCGACGAGCTCCGTCAGCACGTGATGGCTGCTCTCGGACGCGCTCTCGTCGCCGCGCGAAGAGAGAATGGTGAAGCCGCGCGAGCGAGCGAGCGCGCGCAGCTCGCCGATCATCCGCGACTTGCCGCTGCCCGGCTCGCCGACGACCGCGATGGTCTCGAACTTCCCCTTCGCGACGCGCTCGAGCGCCGCCGTGAGCGCCGCGGTCTCTTCGCGACGTCCGACGAGCGGCGCGCGCTTGACGCCCTCGCCATCGCGCTCGTTGCGACCGCGGAAGCCCATCAGGAACGAGCGATCCGCGGACAGGCGGAACGTCGGCTCGAGATCGGACGCCGCCGCCGTCTCGAGCCGGATCTCACCGCTCTTCGCCGACGCGAGCAGCCCGCGCGCGGTCTCGAGCAGCGCATCGTCGGGCTCGAGCAGCACGCCCTCGGTGATCTTGCCCTCGCCCTCGAGCAGCGCCGCGGGAGGAGACGCGTCGTTGCGCCCGAAGTTGAGCTCGGCCGTCAGCCGTCGCAGCTCCAGCGCCGCACGACCTCCGTGGGCCACCGCGCGCTCGATGCCTGCGCCGTGCCCGAACACCGCGACACGCATGCCGTCGATCGGCCCGAACACGGTGCCGGCGCCGACCTCGCAGGCTTGGGCGAACGCCGCGTCCTCGGTCTCTCGCTCGCGCGCGACGAGCAACGCGATGCGACGACGCTCCACGCGCAGACGGCGCGACTGCGGGATCGCCGCGGTTCGGTCCGCATCGTTGCTCGCGTGCTCGCCCGCTGCGAGCATCGCGCCCGCCTGGCTGACGGCTTGTGCGTCGTCGAACGCGCGCCGCATCACGTCCACGCGCAGCTTGTTCGGCGAGAGCGCGTCCTCGGGCGGGAACATCCGATCCATCGCCTCGGAGAGCTCGGTCTGTCCGACGGGCTCGCCGCGCTGGAACAGGTACTGCGTGAGCTCCGTGCCCAGCTCGCTGCACCAGCCGTAGCGCTCGTCGCGTAGCGCCGCGAGCGTCTTGGCGAGCATGCGCGCGACCTCGGGCGCGACCGCTAGCGAGCTCGCGTCGATCTCCGGGATCTTCGCCTCGCGCACGAGCGCTAGCGTCTCCTGCGACGTGCGCCCGCGGAACATGCGCCGCCCCGACACGAGCTCGTAGAGCACGACGCCGAGCGAGAAGAGATCGGAGCGTCGATCGAGCGGCTCGCCGCGCGCC
>CAYSCF010000778.1:0-1809 GCA_964429305.1 uncultured Sandaracinaceae bacterium
AGTACTTCTCGGGCTCGGGGTTGAGCCAGCAGCTCTTCTCGAAGTGGCGCTGCATCATCATCAGCCACTGGATTCCTTCGAGGCCTTTGTCGTCGCCGAGATCGCTCGAGCCGCCGGCGCTCATGAGCTCGTAGGGCGCCATCAGCGCATCGCCCACCATGACGAGCTTGAAGTGCGGACCGCAGTCGGCGAGCAGATCGCGGACCTTGATCGACTCCTGGAACTTCTCGTCCTTGTAGAGGTGGCCGTAGACGCAGTTGTGGAAGTAGTAGGTCCGCAGCTCCTTGAAGTGCGTGGCCTTGCTCGCGGCCGAGAAGAGACGCGAGACGAGGTGCGCGTAGGGCTCCATCGATCCGCCGACGTCCATCGCGAGGATGACGCGCGTGTTCGGGCGGCGGGGTGGGCGCATCACGATCTCGAGCTCGCCCGCGTTCTTGCTCGTCGCATCGATGGTGCCCTCGAGGTCGAGCTCCATGTCGGCGCCCTCGCGCTGGAACGCGCGCAGCTTGCGGAGCGCGACCTGCATCTGGCGGATGTCGAGCGTGAGATCGTCGCGATAGCCTTCCCACGCGCGCTTCTGCGCGACCTGGACCGCGCTGCGTCCGCCGCCTTTGCCACCGACGCGGATGCCGGGACGCGCGACCTTGCCGGAGTTGCCGAAGGGCGAGGTGCCGCCGGTGCCGATGAAGCGGTTGCCGCCGTCGTGTCGCTCGTCCTGCTCGCGCAGCATCTCCTCGAAGCGGCGCTTGATCTCTTCGACGTCGAGATCCTCGATGAGCGCGCGCTCTTCGTCGGTGAGCTCGCTCGGATTCTCGATGGCCTCTTTCAACCAATCGAGGATCTCGTTGCGCAGCTCGAGGCCCTTCGCTTCGGCGCCTTTGAAATAGGTCGCGAACGCATCGTCGAACGCGTCGAGGTGCGCCTCGCTGTGGATCAGGAGCGCGCGCGCGACGTGATAGAAGCCATCGAGCGAGCTGTCGTGCACGCCTGCCGCGAGCGCCTTGGCGAGGTTCACCGCCTCCGTCGCGCCGACCGGGACCTTGCGCTTGCGCAGCTCGTAGAGGAACGGGACGAACATCGTGCGCCCATTGTAGCGTCAGTCGCGAACGAGGCCCGCATCGCCCGTGGGCGCGCTCGGATCGACGAGCGTGAAGCGCAGATGCGTCGTGGTGCCGGGGTGGCACTGCTGACCGCTCGGCGCGACGACGACGACGCCGTGCTCGACCTCGTGGCCGTGCCACGTGATGCTCACGTTCCAGTTGCCGGGCGTGTCGCTGCCGCACGCGTAGAGGCCGTCGGGATGCGAGAACATCGTCGATGGCGGGTCGGTGCGATCGCCCAGGCTGCACGTGATCTGCGCGTCGGTGATCGCCGCACCATCGGGCGTGACGAGCGTGAGCATCATCGCCGGGAACGCGGCGTCGTCGCACGAGCAGCTGGCGAACAGCAGAGCGATGGCCAGCACGCGCACGACGAAAGCCTACGCGCGCAGGCGGCGTCGCTCCACCGTGAGCGCGGCGTCGGCCGTCGGGGCCCCGCAGCTCGGGCAGACGCGTGGTCGACCGCGGAAGACGTCGCGACAGAACGTGCAGCGCGCGAGCGGCGGCAGCGCGGGCGCGACCGTCGTTGCCGCTTGCTCAGCCAGCGGCGCGCCACCCAGCAGGACGCGCAGCGCGTCGAGGTCACGAAGCTTCGGATGCGCGGGCGCGTCGAAGTACGCGGTGAACGAGACCATCGGCGGGAAATATCGCTGCTCGACGACGCGCGCGACGCCATCGAGGTTGCACGCATCATCGAGCATCCCGTCGA
>CAYSCF010000779.1:0-1807 GCA_964429305.1 uncultured Sandaracinaceae bacterium
GCGCGCTCTTGCGAGAGAAGGTCGTCGCGCACGCCTCGAAGCGCGTCGTGATCGTCGTCGACTCCGCGAAGGTGTCGGCCACGCTCGGCGCGTTTCCCTTGCCCCTCGAGGTGCTGCCGTTCGCGATCCCGTTCGTGCTGCGCACGCTCGACGAGCTCAGTCGTCCCGGCGCGATCCGCCACGCAGCCGACGGCGCACCCGCGCTCACCGATCAGGGCAATCAGCTGATCGACTGCGCGCCGGCACCGATCGTCGATCCGGAATCGCTCGCGCGCACGCTCGCCGACATCCCGGGTGTCCTCGCGCACGGCCTCTTCCTCCGCGAGGCGAGCGTCGTGCTCGTGGGCCACCAGGGCGGGTCCGTTCGAGAGCTTCCCGCCGTGCGATCGTGAGCGGCGCGTGGTAACCGGGGCGCCTCATGGACTGGAGCCTCCACGGCCTGCTCGGCCTTCTTCGCGACCCGGGGCCGATCATCGTGTGGGGCGGTCTGCCCGCGCTCGCGATCATCATCTTCCTCGAGACCGGCGCGCTCATCCCGGTGCTGCCCGGTGATTCGCTGCTGATCGTCGCCGGCCTCTACGCCGGCCAGGGGTCGCTCAACATCTGGGTGCTGAACCTCGTGCTGCCGCTCTGCGCGATCCTGGGCGACGCGACGTCGTACGCGATCGGTAAGCAGCTCGGGCCGCGCCTCTTCTCTCGGCCGAAGTCGCGCTTCTTCGATCCGGCGCATCTCGAGGCGGCCCGCGCGTTCTACGAGCGGCACGGCGGCAAGGCGATCATCATCGCGCGCTTCATGCCGTTCGTGCGCACCTTCGTGCCCGTCGTCGCGGGCGCGGCCCAGATGCCGTACGCGCGCTTCGCCACGTACAACGTCATCGGCGGCTTCGCGTGGGTGCTCTCGATGACGGTCGTGGGCTACTTCCTCGGCGGCTTCGAGATCGTACGCATGCACCTCGAGAAGCTGATCATCGCTGTCGTCATCATCTCGATCCTGCCCGGCGTCGTCGCCTGGTTCCGCAACCGCGGAAAGAAGCAACCCCCAGCCGAGGTGTGACTCTCACCCGCGCTTGCATCGCCCAGAGCCGAGGGGTAGAGCCGCGCCGCAATGTCGGACGAGACCGGCGCCGCACCCTCGACCTCGGCGGGTGCGGACAAGCCTGCGGATCCCGAGCGAGCCAGCGATCCACACGCCAAGAAAGGCGCGGACGTCGGTGCTGGCGCGAGCGGCAAGGGCCTGGGCAAGCCGGTCTCGGCGACGTCGAGCGCGAGCATCTCGCACAGCGAGCTGAAGGTCGATTCGACCATCAAGCCCGACGGCGCCGTCGACGCGAACGCGCCTCGTCATCACCACCACCACAACGGTCAGGGCCACGGCAACCCGTGGAAGCTCGCGCTGGTCGCGCTCGGTGTCGTCTACGGCGACATCGGTACGTCCCCGCTCTACGCGCTGCGCGAGTGCTTCCACGAGTCCGCCACGATCCACGCACAGCGCGCCGACGTGATGGGGCTGCTCTCGCTCTTCTTCTACGCGATGACGCTCGTCGTCACGCTCAAGTACGTCACGTTCGTCACGCGCGCCGACAACCACGGCGAGGGCGGCATCCTCGCGCTGCTCGCGCTCGTGCTGCCCAAGCGCGGCACGCCGGGCAAGATCCCGCTGCTCGTCGCGGCCGGTCTCTTCGGCGCGGCGCTCCTCTACGCCGACGGCATGCTCACGCCGGCCATCTCCGTGCTCTCCGCCGTCGAAGGCATCGAGGGCCTCGTGCCGGGGCTCGATCGCGCGGTCGTCGTCGGCGTCTCGGTGGCG
>CAYSCF010000780.1:0-1793 GCA_964429305.1 uncultured Sandaracinaceae bacterium
CGAGCGCGACGTCGAGAGCGGCGTACCGATCGCTGACGACAGCGCGGACCTCACCGCCGGCGAGGCGGAGCAGCGCCGACTGCTTCTCCTTCGTCATGCCGTAGTTCATGCACGCCATCTGGAGCTTCGCGGGCAACGTGCGGACGTATGCGGGTGGAGCGCTGACGCGCTGACAGAGCTGCGAGAACGCGAGCTCGCGCAGCGGGAGGCGTGCGCCGACCTCACGGCCCGGAAGCGGGACCGGGGCGATCGCCATCGAGCCCTCGGCGTTGCCGAACGCCCACGTGCGGACGTCGTGTGCGACGACGTCCTCACGATCGCCGTCGGCCCGGTGCGCATCCATCACGAGATCGACGGCCTCCTCGAAATCGATCGGCTTCTCGTGTGCGATCCAACGCTCGGTCTGGTCGCGGCGCGTGTGCAGGGGAGTCATGGACGGAGCGGTGTGCTCCGCGGTGTGGGTCGCGGTCATGTGGATCTCCTTCGGATGGAAGAGGCGACGTGCCTCCACTCCCTGATAGGAGGAGGGGACCCTTGGTTTGCGCGGGCTGGATGTGACTGCGCCACGTGGATCTCCGTTCGCGAGCGAACGCGGTTACGCTCTGCAGATCAGCTCGGAGGGTCGCGGATGATCGAGACCACGGCGCAGTTCAACAAGCTCTTCATCATCCAATCGCTGAGCGATACTGAGCTCCAGACCGGAGATCGCCTCGCGAAGGACGCGCTTCGACCGAAGCTCGATTCGCTCGGGCTGGGGCTGGTTCACTTCAAGGTGGCGAACCGGGCGCAGTTCTTCGCCGCGTTGGACGACATCTGGAAGGAATGCGCCGAGACGCGCCCGCGCATCTACCCCATCCTCCACCTCGACACGCACGGGCGGGCCGACAAGAGCGGCATCGCGATGCTGCCGAGCGACGACACCGTCACGTGGGTGGAGTTCGTGAACAAGTGCCAGGCCATCAACGTCGAGTGCCACAACAACCTGGTGGTCACGTCGGGGCTTTGCTTCGGTCTCCTCGCGATCACGGCGATCAACTTTCGAGCTGCGGCGCCGTTCTTGGCGCTAGTCGGTCCGCAGGAGCGCGTGACCGCTGGCGAGATCGACGATGGCTTCCCGGCGTTCTACGGGGAGCTGCTCGGCAGCGGTGACATCGCGGCGGCGCACGCCAAGCTGAGCCCAAAGTTCGCGCTCTTCTTGTCGGACCGACTGTTCCTCCACGCCTTCGCGACCTTCTTGCAGCAGTCGTGCAAGGGCGTCGGCCGCGCCGAGCGCATTGAGCGACTCCTTGCGGAGTTCTTGGAGCGTGACGCGGCACAGAAGATAGACGAAACCACGGCGCGAAGAATAATCGAGGACTACACGATGCCGAACGCGAACGCCTTCGAGCGCTTCAAGCGAGTCTTTCTGGTCAGCGACCATCCACTCAACGTGGGCCGGTTCGACGGCGTCAGTTTCGAGACCGCACTCGCTGCCGCGGAGCGTGGCGCCTAGCGGCCCCGATCCGACGCGTCGACCGCGTCGACGCACGATTCATCGCTTCACCGACCCGGGCGGGTCAGATGGCACTCGCGCAGCCCGGCCTCCTGCCAGAGCGCATCGAGCGGCTGGCGGAGCACGTCGAGCGGTTCCGCGGCCGGGTCCGTGATCTCGACGATCGGCAGCACCACCACGTCGTCCGCGAGCGGTGTGCCGCGAACGTAGTCGCGGATGTCCCGATCGGGAGACGGGCCACGCAGCGTGCGGCCCTGCACGCCGAACACGACGACCGAGAGCAGGTACGGGACCTCCGCAC
>CAYSCF010000781.1:0-1792 GCA_964429305.1 uncultured Sandaracinaceae bacterium
CTCCTCCATCAGATCTCGGAAGACCTTCGAGTACGCCTCCACCTGGGCCTTCGACGAGACGATGTCGATGCCGGGAGCTTCCACGGCCAGCTCAAGAAGCGGCAGCTCGCCCAACGAGGCAACGATCTGGGTGCGCGTGACGCGGTAGCTGACGCTCACTGAGACGGCTAGGTCCTCTGCATCGTCCAGTGCGACCGGCGAGGCCCCGCGTCTCAGCTCGGGGAAGCTCCGGTCGACGTCGGTGAGCCAGTGCCACGTGGGCGCGTCCCGATCGCGTTCGGCGTACTGCAACGAACAGCGTGTGCCCAACAGGTACCCCATGTGCACGGCGAGCGGGACGTGCGCGATCCCGTAGTACGCGAGCTCGGTGCCCGGCGACATTTCGAGCAGGCGCCAGAGCTCATCGCGTCCTCGCTCCTGTCGAGCACGGAGCGACTCAGCATCCGTCGGTCCCGATTCGTCGATGAGGTCGCGAGCGTCCACGACGACTTCGCGGTTTGCGACATGCTGGAGTAGGTGCGGCAGGGATCTCGCGAGCGAACCGTCGGGAACGAGCTCCATCGAGCGGTGCAGGATCGCGATGACGCGAGGCATGTGGTCGCGCTGACGACCCAGTTCGAGCGCCTCGCGTGCACGGTCCTCCGCCTCACGCTTCCAACGCCGCAGCTCGTCAGCGCCGAAAGGCGCCTCGTCGTGATCGACGATCGTATGGCACGAGACGCAGAGCCAGATGCCGTTGTCGATGGAGCGTCGTTGGGCGTCCGTGAGCGATCCGTCGTAGCGAGGTCCGCCGGGCGCGGCCGATGTGATGTGCCCAGCGTTTCCTACGCTCGTCGCCCTAGTCCGCTCGGTGTGAGGGCCGACGGTGATGCGCCCGCATCCAGGCTTCGAGCAGACGCACGCGACGCGACGTTCGAGCGTGCGCTTCACGGTGTCGCTGAACTCGTGTCGGTCGCCGCTCCTACCCATCAGCGGATCCTGACGACACGCTCGCACGCGGCGACGACGTCACCAGAACGTAGGAGCTCGCAGCGCATTCGCTGGTCGCCGCGGTATTTCGTCTGCTCCCAGTTGACGTAGTCGACCCCTTCGCTAGTGTGGCCCATGTCGCGGCTCGCCTCGGCTTCGTCGCCCTCGTTGACCACAGTCCAACGAACTTTCTCGCCATGAGCCAGGGCACGTTCGAGCGTAAAGCGAACCCACACGCGCTTCGGCAGCGCCGGACCCCGGTTCGGATACGACGGGAGGCGTATCGATCCGTACCGGAACGCGGCGACGGACATCGCGACGCTGATGCGCTCGCGCTCGGGCGTCGGCTGCTTCGTCTCGTCGACGAAGAAGCTGTGCCTGAAGATCGCGTTCCATGCGCCGCATGCCTGCGCTCGCGTGCACGTGGGTAGGTCCAGCACGTCGAGCTTGGGGAGCACCGCGTCGAGCTTCGCGCGGAGCCTCCGAACCTCTGCTGCGTGCAGCTCCTTGGCGGTCAGAACGATCGCGCGGTTCACGGGGTTGACGACCGATTCCGAGATCGAGAGTCGCCGTTGAAGCGCGACGAGCGTCTTGCGCAGCGCGACATCGTCGCGTTCCCGATCGGGAACGAAGCCCTCGGTCACGAGCGCCGTCGCGATCATCCCGCCCGGCAGACTCCAAGAAGAACGAGAGGCGCAGAATCGCTTCACGAAGCGAACGATGCGTCGAAGCTGTCCGACCTGAACAGTCTGGCGCCCGCCGGCCGGGCTGAGCGTCGCGACGCGCTCGATGAACCAGTCCGTGATCTCCGCTGGGTCGCGCG
>CAYSCF010000782.1:0-1791 GCA_964429305.1 uncultured Sandaracinaceae bacterium
CTACGGACATCGTCGAGCGCCGTGAGCGTATCCGCGAGTGCGTCGAGCAGGTGCGGAGCAGCCGCTCCGGGAACACGAGCCTCTCACGACTGCTGCCGCGGATCGGCGACGAGCCGAGCGTTCCGTCGGTGTCGGTCGAGCGTCCTGTGGCCACGCGAGCGTTCCCCAATCGGTCGCGGTGGATCGCGATCGCCGTCGTGCTCGCGCTCTCACTGTTCGGGGCCGGAGTCGTTGGGTGGAGTGCGTTGCGCTCGTCGCCGGACGCTCCGTCAGACCCGCCGATGGCAACGGCCGCGGATTCCGCGCCACACCTCGCTTCCCCGTCGACTGGGACCGTGGCGCACTCGCTCGTGGCGAGCCCACCGTCGACCGTGACCACCGCGGTCGAGCCACCAGAGACGACCGTCTCGAGCGAGGGCGTAGGACCTCCGCTCGCACGAAGCCCATCGCCGCGCCCGCGCGCGATCACACCGCCGCGTACGCACGCGCCACCGCCGTCTCCGACCCCGCCCGCAGTCGCGACGACCGCGCCTGCGTCGACCGGTCACCTCACGCTCGACGCTGCGCCGTACGCCATCGTCTCGCTCGCGGGCCGCCGGCTCGGCATCACGCCGATCGATGTGGATCTGCCTGCTGGGACGTACACGCTCTCGCTCCGCAACCCGGAGTACGGCATCGAAACGAGCTATCGGGTCGTCATCCGCAGCGGCGAGATAGTTCGCCGCACGGTCGCGCTCGAATAGCGCGTCCGATGCCCCGGCGTCCGTGACTATGTGACAGTCGGCGTGGTTGCTTTGACGCGTTACGCGCATCGGCCACAGTCGCGCGATGCCGATCTCGGTCGCCAAGGCGAAGCGTGAATCGCAGGCCGAGTGGCTCCGCGCGATCGTGGAGGCGATGGCGAACGCCGTCGTCGTGACGGATGAGAAGGGTCGCGTCGTCCTGGTCAACGGCGCACTCGAACAGATCTTCGCCCGCCGGGGTGCGATCGGACGACGCGCCAAGGACGTCATCGACGACGACCGCCTTCGCGGTGCGCTCAGGACGGCGCGCAAGCTGGGACGCTCGTCCGAAGTCGAGCTGGAGCGCACACGCGGCGGCAAGCGGTCCTCTTATCGCGCGCACGTCACGCCGCTGCCCAACCGTGCCGGCGCGGTCGCCGTCCTCCACGACATCACGTCGCTGGCCGAGGCCGATCAACTGCGTCGCGATTTCGTCGGCAACGCGAGCCACGAGCTGCGGACGCCGCTCATGGCGATCCGCGGCTTCGCGGAGACGCTCCGTGACGGTGCGCTCGACGATCGAGAGGCCGCGCGCCGGTTCCTCGCGACAATCCTGAGTCAAACCGCGCGCCTCGAGCGGCTCGCCGAGGATCTCCTTTCGCTCGCGCGCGCCGAATCGAGCGACGACGCGTTCGAGCTCGCGCCACTCGATGTGCGTGGTGTTGCGAGCGATGTCGTCGCGAGCTTCGGACCCGCGGCACGTGCGAAGCGCATCACGCTCGATCTGCAGATACCGCTTCGACCCGTGCGCGCCCGCGCGAACGCGCGTGCGCTCGAGCAGGTCCTCGGCAACCTCGTCGACAACGCGATCAAGTACTCACCCGCGCGTCGCCGCGTCGCAGTCACGGTGGGCGCATCGACGCGCGGTCGCGTGCGCATCGAGGTTCGCGACTCCGGCGCGGGCATCGCTCCCGAGCACCAAGAACGTGTGTTCGAACGCTTCTACCGCGTCGACGAGGGCCGCTCGCGCGAGATGGGCGGTACGGGGCTCGGCCTCGCGATCGTTCGT
>CAYSCF010000783.1:0-1785 GCA_964429305.1 uncultured Sandaracinaceae bacterium
TCTGCAGCCAGAACTTCACGACCGTCAGGCCGTGGTCGTGCATCTGCTCCTCGTAGTCGTTGATCTCGGCGTACGCGCGCGACCAGTCCGCCTCGGAGCAGAACCCCTCGACGCGCTCGACAAGCACGCGGCCGTACCAGCTTCGATCGAAGATCGCGATCCGCCCGCGCGGCGGGACGTGGCGCCAGAAGCGCCAGAGATAAGGCTGTGCACGCTCCTCTTCGCTCGGCGCGGCGACGGGATGGATTCGATAGAAGCGTGCGTCGATCGCCTGCGTGATCCGGCGGATCGAGCCGCCTTTGCCCGCGGCATCGACACCTTCGAACACCGCGACGACGCCCGTCTTCTTGAACTTCTTGTGGCGCGTCAGTACTGCGAGCTTGCCCTGCAACTTCTCGAGCTCGTCGTCGTAGCGACGCTTGGGAGTCTTCGCTTGCTCGAGCTTCGCGATCAGGTTCGTCGCTTCGGGCTTCTCGCGATGCGTAGGCGCCGCCGCTGGCGCGGGCGGCGCATCGAGGCGCTCGCGGATTGCGTCCAGCACGTGCTGACCTGCGGTCAGAGAGCGATAGCGCGCATCGAGCCCTTCGATCACGTGCCAGGGCGCCTGCGCCGTCGACGTGCGACGCAAGGATCGCTCGGACACCTCGCGAAACTGGTCGTAGAGGCCGAAGTGCTTCCAGTCCTGCTCCGTCACGCGCCAGCGCGTGCGCTCGTCTTTGCGGAGCGTACGTAGGCGCTTCTTCTGCTGCTGCTTGCCGAGGTGGAACCAGAGCTTGAGCAGCACGACACGCTCGTCGTGGAGCATGTGCTCGAAGCGCACGATCTCTTCGAGCGACTCGTCGAGCTCCGCATCGCGCGTCTGCCCGTAGACACGCCGGATGATCGGCTGGGTGTACCAGGACCCGAAGAAGATGCCGATCTTCCCGCGCGGCGGCAGCGTCTGCCAGAAGCGCCAGCCCGGCGGGTGCGCGGCCTCGTCCTCGCTCGGTGTGCCGTGCGCGTAGGTGTGGACGTGCCGCGGATCCATCCACTCGTTCAGCACGTTGACGGTCTCGCCCTTGCCGGCGCCATCGACGCCGCCGATGAGTACGAGAAGCGAGAACGACTTCTTCTCGAGCAGATCGTACTGCGCTTCCAGCAGTGACTCGCGGAGCGCGGGCTGCACGCGCGCGTACCGAGCCTTCGACACGACGTGACCCAGCTCTGCCGACTCGAACATGCTCGGACCTCCTCGAGGCGTGCCATCTGCGCGCCGACTCGCGAGGTTCAAGGGCCGGCCCTCACGAAGAGGCGCAGCTCGCGACGAATGCGTCGAGCGCCGCCCGGTCCTCGGGCCTCACCCAGCGCATGTCGACCTGCCGGTCCGTGACCTCGCGAAACTGCCGTCGCGCACCGAGCAGATCGTTCTTCATGCGCACGAGCTCGGCCTCCGAGACGCCGGAGAGACACGCACGCACTCGCGCCGCCGCAGCCTGCTCGCCCATCGATGCGAGCGCGGCGCCGAGCTTCATCTTTCCCTCGATCACGAGCGGCTCGCGCGCGCCGTTCACTTCCTCGGGCATGGCGAGCGTGCAGGCGAGCACGTCGGGCGCGACCGTGAGCTTGCGTCGGTACGCGTCGAGCACGATCACGGCGAGGTCGAAGGTCGCGAACGAAGGCGTGAGCGCGAGACCTGCGCGCCGCGCGTCGAGCGCATACGAGGCCATGGCGTCGGTGATGTCGCGTACGTGCTCCGGGTGATCGCCGAGATGCTGCGCGAGCAGGCGGTACTGATAGAAGACGTCG
>CAYSCF010000784.1:0-1784 GCA_964429305.1 uncultured Sandaracinaceae bacterium
CTCCATCTTCGGGTGCACCGTGATCACGGGCGATGAGAGCTTCACTCGGCTCATTTGCTGGAACGTGGAGATGAGCATCGACCCGCCACCTTCTTCTGCGTAGCGCTCGGCGCGCACAGCTTCGTCGGGCGCACGACGAAGCTGCCATGGGAGCCCGTCGACGTGCGCCGCCATCGCGGCGGCTCGGTAGTAGACGTTCTCTTCTGCATGCACTGCTTGGAGCGCGTTCATCTGGCGGACGAAGCGCTCGTCACTCGTCGTCACGATGTCGTCCTTCGGAGTACCCACGCGATAGATCTCTGCGTCGTACAGAACGAGCACATGACGCGCGTCCAGCGGCAGGATGACCTGCAACCCGGAGCACGCGTAGCCGATGGTTCCAACACCCGGCGTCTGCTGCGCCCACTGATTGTGAAACGCGACCGGGGCATCGCTCGTGATGAACTCGATCGCACTCGCATTGCGGACGACCTTCATGCGGAGATCGCCAAGCGCCACGCTGTACCGAACGGAGTTGACCGTCGTGTCGAGGATGGCGTCCGGCTGTTCGACCACGAGTTCGTTCACCGACGCTCCGAAGTTCCCGAAGCGCTCGGACGAACGAGCGACGGCTCGGTAGGTCTTCGTGAGGAACAGGTTGTGGAGGCGCGCCGCCGTCGGGGTCCGACCCCACTGTGCCGCGACGAACGCGAAGAGCCTTCCTCGGTCCGTGAGATCCGATGGCATCAGGCCATCGCTCAGGATGCGCTGCACGACCACCGACACTGCGCGTTCGAGGTCAGCGAGTCTCGCTTCGAGCACGGCCGTGCCGTCGCCGTAGAGGTACGCGCGGTGGCACTGCCCGCGGATCGAGGCATGCGGGATGTGCAGCCGCCGCGCGATGTTGAACGCGCGGACGACCTTTCGGTTCTCCGAGAAGTTCCGCAGATAGAACTGCGGAACGTAGTGGTGCTCCTTGTTGCTCGGCATCCTGCCCACGAAGACGAGCGCGCCTGTCTAGACTGACACCTCGTGGCAGCGTGTTCTAGCTGCGCGGTCGGAGCGCTCGCCTTCGTCGTCGTTCGGCTCGGACCACGAGTCATGAGCGCAGCGCGTGCTGAAGAACGCGGCGACGCAGGGGTTGCCGGGCAAAGGAGAGCGCCGAAGCGCTCATCCCCTCAGCGCTCGCGACCCTTTTCGCGAGCGGCGATCACTCGCTCCGCTGCCGAGCGATGCGAGTGGACGTAGCGCGCAGTCGTCGCGACATCGCGATGTCCCGCGAGGTACGCGAGCCCGGTCAGGTCGGTCGTCGTGCTCGCCATGTGCGTGAGCGCGGCATGCCGCCAGTCGTGGTAGCTGAGGTGCCGTGCGCGGTGATCGGAGAGGCCCGCTGCCTTCGCGGCCTTCTCCAACAGGTGGCGATAGCTCGCCGGGCCGAAGATGAGTCCCTCGTCCTTGCAGACGGAGTCGAGCGCTCCACGCGCGCGCTTCGAGAGCGGTATCTCGCGCCCAAAACGGACCTTGTCCGCTTCGTCCCGGATGTGCGCGGTCGTCGATCCTCGCGTGTAGTCCTCAGGCGTGCGCATCGAGTTGAGCGTCTCGCGCCGCAGCGCGGTCTCCCACATCGCCGTGAAGTAAGCGCGCGGCCACAGGCCGTATTCGGAGCGCTCCGGCAGCGCCGCGATGATGGCCTCTGCCTCGACCTCGCTGATGTCGATGCGGATCTTCGCGCCGATCTTCTTGCTCGCGACGCCAGTGACCGTTCGCGGCGGAGAGATGACCGCGGGCACGCGAGCGATGTGGCT
>CAYSCF010000785.1:0-1778 GCA_964429305.1 uncultured Sandaracinaceae bacterium
GAGCTCGGGCGGCGTCGTGGTCGCGCCCGCGGCGGCGAGCGGAACCGCGAGCAGTACCGGCTCGAGCGGCGTGGTCGTCGCGCCCTCGCATCCGAGCAGCACGAGCTCGGGCGGCGTGGTGGTGGGCTCGACGGGCGGCACGACGACGAGCACGAGCACGAGCACGGGTGGCGTGGTGGTGGGCTCGACCGGCACGACGACGAGCACGGGCGGTGTGGTCGTGGGCGGGGCGGGCAGCACCACCACGACGACCACGACGACCGCGCCGGCGCCCACGCACGGATCGACGGTGGTGGTGACCCCGACGCATCCGACCGCGACGACGACGACGACCACGACGACGAGCGGAACGCAGGTGACGCCGACGGGCCCGGCGCCCTCGCACGCCGCGACCGGCACGGCGCCGACGACGACCACAACGACGGCCTCCACCGGGCACGGCTCGGCGGATCCGCGCGTGGAAGGCACGACCGTGCAGCCGGCGCAGCCTTCGGGCAGCACGTCGACCGGCCGGACGACCGCGACGGTCGGCCGCGGGGCGACCGGCTCGACGGGCACCGTTTCGGGAACGACTGGCTCCGCCGTTCACCATCCGGACGAGCCGGAGCGCGACGTCGCGGCGCATCCGCCGTCGCCGACGCAGACGCCGATCCTCGTTCCACACTGAGCTTGACCGCGGTTGCGCCTAGCTCGCGATAGCGACGACGCCGGGCTCGCTCGTTCCGGCTGCCGATCCCTCGGTGCGCACGCGTCGCACGGTGCCGCAAGAGCTGCGCCGCGGGTTCGAGGTGTCGCTAGGGCCCGGCGGGCTGCGCCTCACGTTCTGACGTCGGGCATCCCGGCCCCGTTGGGGCGCGGACCATACAGCGCCCCATTTTCGCGCGTCCATCACGGGTTCATCAGCGTCCCGCGCCAGCTCGCGCCGTCTCGCTCGTAGAGCGTGCGCTGGTGCAAGCGGAACTCTCCCGCGCGCCAGTGCTCGATGGTGGAAGGCACGAGCAGATAGCCGCCCCAGTGAGGCGGCCGGGGCACCGGCGTGCCCTCGGGATGCTTCTTCTCCATGAGGGCCAAGCGCGTCATCAGCACCTCGCGCGACGCGAGCGGCTGGCTCTGCTCGCTCGCCCATGCGCCGAGCTGGCTGATGCGAGGGCGCGACGCGAAGTACGCATCCGACGCAGCGTCGTCGAGCACCTGCACGGGCCCTTCGACGCGGAACTGCACGTCGATCGTCTGCCAGAGGAACGCGAGCGCCGCGTGCGGGACGGCGCGGAGCTCCTCGGCCTTGTGGCTGTGGCGGTTCGTGTAGAACCGGAAGCCGTCCGCGGCGGCCTCCTTCACGAGCACGAAGCGGACGGTCGGGTGCCCCTCGGCGTTCACGGTCGCCAGCGCGGCGGCGGTCGCATCCCAGCCTTCGCCCGCGGCGCGCGCGCGTGTGCGGTCCTCCAGAAACAACGCGATGGGGTCGGGGGAGTCGCTCGTCATCGTGAAACCTTTCTCGACGTTACTCCCCGAAAGGGCGCGCGACATCCGCGAGAGCGCTGTGTTACCGTCCGCGCCGCCTTTTGCCGCCGGTCCACCGGGCGGAGATTGTTCGAGTCATGGACGCCACAGCCGACGAGCTCATCGCGAGGTTGCGCCGCAACCCCGACGACGTCTCTGCATACGGCGCTCTGCGCACCCACTATCACCGCCTGGGCGATTTCGCGTCGCTCGTGAACCTGCTCGAGGGCTGGGCGGGGCGCGTGCAGGACCCCGCGGTCGCCTCGCAGTCGCTCTTC
>CAYSCF010000786.1:0-1777 GCA_964429305.1 uncultured Sandaracinaceae bacterium
CAGCCAGCTCATCAGACCCTGGTGCGCGATGTGATAGACGCAGTTGCCCATCACCAGACCGAGCGGCCGATAGCCGGCGCGCATCAGCGTCCAGAAGTCCTGACCGCTGAGATCGCTCGTGAAGGGCTTGCCGTTCGGCGCGCGCCACGAGTGACCGCTCACCGATCGCACCGCGGTGCCGATCGCGAGGAACTCGACCACGTTCGATCCCCACGCGTGCAGCTTCACCGTGAGACGCACGCCGACGACGCCGTCGGCACCGAGCGCATCGGCCTCTTCTTCCATGCGCGTCATCGCGAGCTCGCGCGAGTGATAGAGAGCCTGCGTCAGCTTCTCCATCTCCTGGTTCGCGCTCCACATCGCGACTTGATATCCGATGTGGTAGATGCTCGAGCCCATCACGAGACCGACGGGCTCGAAGCCCGTCTCTTTGATGAGCAAGAATTCGCTGACGCTCAGATCGCTCGTGAAGAAGCGCTTCTGACGCATCTCCATCAAACGCTCGCGCGCGTGCTGCGGAAGATCGGCCGCGATCTGCCCCTGCCCCTGCATCGGTCCGTTCGTCATGCTGCAGAGGCTACGCGCGTGGTCGCGCGCCGGATAGGGGTCACGAGAGAGGGATCCGGGGGGCATTGCATCCTCGCCGGCATCCCCTACGATCACCTCATGGAGCGCCTCAACGTCAATCTCCCGTCGGAGGCCCGCGCCGCGATCCGACGACTGGCGAAGACCGCCGCAGTCACCGAGGGCGAGCTGGCGCGTGAGCTCGTCCTCGAGTCACTTCGTCGCCGCGAGCGGCAGGCCACGATCGAGCGGATCGTCGCGGCGCAGACGCCGAAGCGGCGCAAGCGCGACGTCGAGATCCTCGACGCGCTGGAGCGCTGGCACGGATGAGCGAGCGCGGCGATGTGCTCGTGGCAGTTCGTCGCGTCGGTTTCGGAAGCGGCAGCACACCCGAGCGCTTCGTGCTCGTGCAAGACGACGTGCTGTCTACCGAGCTGTCGACGCTGGTCGTGATCCCGCTCGATGCGTGGTCGACGGACGACGCCGCGGACCCACTCGCCGTTCGCGTCTCGCGCGCCGAGGCCGGCACGCGCCACGATCAGTCCGCGCGCATCAGCCTGATCGGCGCGCGGCCTCGCGATCGCTTCGCGACGCTTCCCGTCGGTCGCCTCGCATCGGCGTCACTGGACGCGATCGACGAAGCCATTCGCATCCTGCTCGATCTCTCGTGATCGAGGGCGAACGTGAGACGATCACGCGTTCATGACGCACGCGTGCAGGATCTCGCACGCATGATGCAGGGTACTGGGCTCCTCGACGCGAGCAGCGGCTGACCGCGACGCTCTCGCGCGACGCGGACCACCCGTTATACAGTTGCCCCATGCATGTGGTGCCTTGTCCGAACTGCGGCGCGCAGATGCAGTACAACCCCGACGGCTCGACGCCGGGCTGTCAGTACTGCGGGTACGCCAAGCCGAGAACGCTCGACTCCGGAACGCTCGCGGCTTCGCTCGCCGTCTCGCTGAACGACGTGCCCGCGCTCGTCGCGAATCTGCGCAACCTGCTCACGCACGCGTTCGCGCAACACACGCGCATCGAGGAGAGCGGCTTCTTCACGAAGACGGTCTCGGCGATCCACGTCGAAGTGAAGACGAACGTCTATCGCCTCGCGGTCGACGGCGGGCGCGCGAACGGGTCGCGCATCAAGGTCGTGCGCGGCGTGAAGCTCAAGGACGAGCAGCTGCCGCTCGGGCGCTGGGTCGAGGAGCTCGCG
>CAYSCF010000787.1:0-1776 GCA_964429305.1 uncultured Sandaracinaceae bacterium
CTCCCCAGGGTGGATGGGCGCGCCGCTGCTCCACCGACGTTCGTCACGCTCGGACTCGGCGCCCATGCACGAGTCAGCGCGGCGGGGTCCGAGGCCGTCCGCTCCGATCCACACGTCACGATTCGCGCGGTCCTCCGTTCCCGCGCGTCACGATTCGCTCGATCAGCTGCCACCCGAAGGGCTTGCCGAGAAACTCGTGAGCCGCGTCCTCGGCGAGCGCGCGCGCCGCGAGCGCGGTCGCTTGGCCCGTCTCTGCAACGCCCATGATCACGATATGTGCTTGGGGCTGGCGTTCGCGTGCTTCGCGCAGGAAGGCGAGCGGGTCGCCCTCGACGCCGACCAACGAGAGCTCGACGAGGATCGCGACGTACGGGCCTTCGCGCAGCTTCTGCCGCGCAGCGTCCGCGTTCGTCGTCGCGTCGACGGTCCCGCCGAGCTGAACGATCGCCCGCGCGATCGAGGCGGCCAGCAGCGGGTCTTCCTCGACGAGCAGGAAGCGTCGCGACGTCATCGCAACGACACTCGAGGCAACTGAGGGGGCACGAAGTACGCGCCGCCCGATACCGCGGCGGCGTAGTCGAGCATTCGATCGGCGGGTCCGTCGACGCCGAGCATCGCGTCGAGCGCGTCGTCGAACACCTCGGACGACCGAGCGACGGCAACGAATGCCAGACCTTCGGTTCCCGAGATTCTGTACGGAAAGCCCCGGCGCAACATGCGCGACCCGTACGCGTGCACTCGCGCAACGTGTGCGTCTGCTCGTGGCTTCGACAAGTGAGATCCCGAGTGCTCGGCGCCCATGATCGCGAGCTGGTCGCGGTCTCGATGCGCCAGAAACCGCGCCCGATCGGTCTCGAAGCGCAGGTAGAGGAGCCACGTTCCCCCGGTGCCCGCGCCGCGCTGGATCGTCACTGCTTCGGCGCGCTCGGACGTCCAGCGGGCGCGCTCGCGGAATCCGAACGGCTCGCGGCGCTCGCTCCCCCACCCACCAACGACTTCCTCGTCCTTCCAGCAGATCGGCAGCAGCGCGGCGTCGAGCTGGCGGAGCGCGGCCACGAGCATGTCTCCACGCTCCGCCCCGACCTGAAACAGGAGCTGGCCCTGCATGCTGGGCAGGCGGCGGGCTCCCCGTGCTCGAGGGAGCGTGCTCGGGAGCGGTAGCTCAGGCTCGTTGCACCAGCTGCGTGCGTCACTGGCCGCGAGCCCGACGAGCGTCCATGCGCCCGCGGGCAACCTGACTTCGCCCGCAGCAGCAAGCGCGAGCCCCACGGCGTTGGGTGAGCGACACCGGAACGTCACGATCGCGGCATGTTCGCCCGGTTCGCGCTCGAGGGAAGCAAGAGCGGCGGCACGTTCGCTCGGCGCGGACATAGGGCCCCATTTTGCCGCGCGCACCGATGCTGCGAATCAACCCACGGGGGGATGTGCGCACGGGTACAATCATCCGACGGTACTATCCCAACCTGTCGGGAAACGCCCCAGCGTAGCAAGGAGAAGCACCTATGTCGTACGGCGCGGAAGACGGTCCGCAGCTCATCGCTCACAGCGTCACGTACTCGGCGTACGAGTATCTGAAGCGCATCATTTCGCTCGGCGTGTTCGAAGGCACGCTCGGCAAGATGCAGATCTCTGACGCCGTTCGGCCGGTCGTCGATGCGATGCACGTGGTGCTCGCCGGCGGCGAGGTGAAGATCGAGATCGTCCATCGAGGCAACCCCGACATCCTGAACGAGCTTCGGACCCGCGTGGACGCCGCGACGAAGGACGCGAACGAGA
>CAYSCF010000788.1:0-1765 GCA_964429305.1 uncultured Sandaracinaceae bacterium
GCGAGCGCGGCTCGCCGCGGCCGATCGCGTGCACGCTCGAGGTGCCCATCGATCCGGGGATCAGGCCCGGATCCCCTTGGGACGCCGGCACCGCGCCCTTGCGATGCGTCCAGAGCGCGGCGCCATCGTGCTCTTCGAGGCGCACGACGTCGTGATGACACTCGACGTACGAAGCCGAGTCGGGAAGGGCGTCGAGCTCGATCGCGAGCACCTCGCTCGCGCGCGCCGCGATCAATCGACGGTTCTCGCGCGCGAAGGCGAGCGCGTGATCGTGGTCGGCCAGGTACGCGCGACCTTCGTCCGAGCCCGCGACGGTGGCGCCGAGCCCTGCGAGCTTCTGCCTGGCGGCGCCCGCGTGATGCGCTTGGATCGCCGGCCCGAGCGCGCGCGAGCCGGTGTGCACCATGAGCCAGAGACGCTCGTCCTCGTCGCTCTGCAGCTCGAGGAACTGGTTCCCGCGCCCGAGCGTGCCGAGCTCGGGGCGCGCATCGTGCGTGAGCACGCGCGTCAGACGCGAGGTCGAGAGCCCGCGATCGAGCGCTTCGGGCAGAGCGCTCGGGCCCACGTGAAGCGCGCGAGACAGCGCGCAGAGCGCGCGCTCGAGACGTGCGCGGTCGAGGCTGCGCACGTCGATACCGAGAGCGAGCGCGGCCACGCCGCAGCCGAGATCGGAGCCGAGCAGCTCGGGCACGAGCAGCGTGCGCGTCGCGATCACGGTGCCGACGCACGCGCGGCCCGCGAGGTGGACATCGGGCATCACCGCCATCGCCGCGACGTCGACCGCGCGGCAAACGCGGTCGACGAAGCGGCGGACGTCGGGATCGAGCGATGCGCTGGCGAAGACGACCGGCGTCGCGCTCAAGCCTCGCCCTCTCGGGCGACGACCGTGAACACGAGCTCGGGCGTGCGACGCCGATCGAGATCGGAGGCGAGCTCGGCGCGCAGATAGCTCCGCGCGCGTGCGAGAGCCTCGCGCACTGCATCCACGTCGTTCTCTGCGGCGGAGACGACGAGGCGCAGGCACGACGCATCGGGGTGGGGCGCCACTTCGATCAAGGTGGCGCGCGAGAGAGCCGGATCGCGCGCGTCCTCGAGAGCGAGGGCGAGCGTGCGCCGGGCGGAAGAGACGACCTGGGATCCGCGCGGGTCGAGAGCGTCGATGCTCTCGCGCCCGCGCTTCGGGCGACGAGTCATGAGATGGAAAACCTCGGAAATGGGTGTGACGAGCGTGGGGACGCCGCGTCAGGACCGCGAGGCTCTCGAGTGCTCCGATACGGAGACGACGCGCTCAGTGCGCGCGCGAGAAGAGGCCGTCGTGGCGCTGCGCGGTGTTGTGCTTGGCAGACATGTTCGGCTCCCTTCGACCCCGAAAGTGCCTCCGTCAGGAGACCCAGTCGAGCCCCAAGTCCACCGCGGCCGCCGAGTGCGTGAGCCCGCCCGCGCTGATCATGTCCACGCCGGCCGCCGCAATCTTCGGGATGCGTTCGAGCGTGACGCCGCCCGAGACCTCGAGCAGTGCGCGCCCGTTCGTGATCGCGACCGCTTCCTTCAGCATGTCGTCGTCGAAGTTGTCGAGCAGCACGATGTCGGCCTTCGCGTCGAGCGCCTCGCGCAGTTGCTCCATGCGATCGACCTCGCACTCGATGCGCGAGGTGTGCGGCGCATGCGCTCGCGCGCGCTCGATGGCGACACGCACGCCGCCGCAGGCCGCGATGTGGTTGTCCTTGATGAGGACGGCCGACGAGAGATCGTCGCGATGGTTGTG
>CAYSCF010000789.1:0-1762 GCA_964429305.1 uncultured Sandaracinaceae bacterium
TGTCGCCTACGTCCTGTCAGGACGAGCGAGGTGAGCATCATGGTGAAGAAGAAGACGAGCGACAAAGGCAAAGCCGTGGCCATGGAGCAGCCACGCGACAGCCTCGCGCCGGTTCCCGGTGGCGTCTCCATCACGATGACGCAGGCGTACGGCCCGACGGGCGAGAGCCTGATGGGCATCAGCGACGTCACGTTCGACGGCAACCCGGCGATCACGCTCTGGGTCGAGCGCCCCGATGGAAAGGGCGGGCTCGTGCACCTCTCGCCGACGCACGGCGACAAGCGCAAGGCCGGCTTCACCGACATCCCCGACGGTGCGAAGTGCAAGCTCTTCTGCCCCGTCAGCAAGAAGCCGCTCGACAAGCTCGGGCCCGTCGACGACAAGAGCGGCGCCGACTACTACGCGATCTACGCGACCAAGCGCCTCAAGGACGGGCCCTGCGTGATGATCTCGAACGTGTGGGGCCACTACCACTCGCGGATCGTCGACGACCTCGCGCTCGATCGCTATTGGCTCCGCACGCACCCGGAGTGACGCCGTTCGCGCTCGGCCGATCGGCCGAGATCCGCACCTGCCAGGGAGGGTGCACCGGCCGCTCGTGCTACAAATCGCGCGATGGTGCGGGCTAGCCGTGATGCGGCCGACGAGGCGCAGGGACCCGCCCGTCCCGGCGCTGCCGCGGCTCCGCGTACGGGATCGGCCGAGATCGTGGCCGATCCGAAGCACGACGACGTTTCCGGCCCGAAATTGCCTGTGGAAATGAATGGACACGCGACCGCGGCGTCCAACGACGACGATGAGGAAGCCGAACGAGAACGTCCGTCGGATCCGGGGCTCGCGCCCGCGGATGTCGCCGAGCCGGTCCCCGTTCGCCATCGCGCATCCCCCGAGGATCGCGAGGCCGATCGGCTGCTCGTCGAGCGTGCGCGCGACGGAGACCACGCTGCGTTCCGCGTGCTCTTCGACAAGTACCACAAGCGCGCATTCTAGGTGGCGTACGGCGTCCTCAAGAATCGACACGACGCGCTCGACGTCGTCCAAGAGGGCTTCGTCAAGGTGCACAAGCACCTCGGCAGCTTCGAGGGGACTTCCAGCTTCTACACGTGGCTCTATCGGATCGTCATGAACCTCGCGATCGACAGCCTGCGACGTCGCAAGACGAGCCGCCCGGTGGAGTACGACGACGCGATTCGTCGCGAAGGTGAAGGCGCAGTGGAAGACATGATCGTCGCGCGCATGCTCGACTCGAACCCGCGCAAGGCCGCGATCCGACGCGAGCTCGTCGCGAAGATCGACGCGGCGCTCGCCGAGCTTCCGGACTACCACCGCGAGGTCATGGTGCTTCGCGAGATCGACGGCCTGTCCTACGAAGAGATGGCCGAAGTGTTGGAAGTCCCGAAGGGCACGATCATGAGCCGCCTCTTCCACGCGCGGAAGAAGATGCAGGCTGCGCTCGCCGAGTACGTCGACGGCGACATGGATATCGAGGAATGAGATGAGCGACGACCTCCGACTGCACCGGCACCACGACGACGACCTCTCGAGCGAAGAGAGAGCGGCGCTCGACGACGAGCTCCATGCCGAGCCCGAGCTCCAGAAGAAGCTGGAAGGCTTGCGCGAGGTCGGAGCGGTCCTGCGTGCGGCACGCACCGACGACGAACCGATCGACAGCGAAGCGCTCTGGAGCGCGATCGAAGCGAAGATCACGGCGCCCGTCGGCAAGCCCGCGCTTCGTGCGATCGAAGGCGGCGCACCCAAGACC
>CAYSCF010000790.1:0-1760 GCA_964429305.1 uncultured Sandaracinaceae bacterium
GCTCGCACCGCCCGCGCCGCCGCGGAGCCACGTCGCGTGGAGGTTGTGCATCACATCCTCGTCGTCGGTCACCGCGAGCATGCCACCGACGGGCATCGCCGTGACACGCGGCACGAGCACGCAGTCTCGGAACGCGACCTGCGACGCGCTCGTGTCGACGGCTCTTCCTTCCGTGATTCCGTCGAGATAGACGACGGTGCTCGCCACGCCGCCGCGGGGTCCGACCGTCAGCACGTGCGGCGACTGCGTCTCTCCACACGCCTCCGCGTGGTGCTGCACGGGCAGCGTGACGGCGGCGGGCTGCGCGCCCACCCAGAGCACCGATCCCGAGAGCGTTCCTCCGTTGACCACGTCGACGACGCGGTACCCCGAGGGGAGCGCCAGAGGCGTCCGCCGAGTGCCGCTCGCATGATCAGCCTCTCCCCCGTCGCATCCCCATGCGAAGAGCGAGATGCAGCTGATCACGACGGCGATGTGCAGTCCATACGAGACAGCCATCGATCGTGACCTTCGATCGCCATTAGCACAACGCACTCGCACTCGATCGATTTGTGTGAGCGTCGATCGAAAAAAAACGATCACGCGTCGCGCGTGCGTTGCGATTTCCGCTGAAACGCACGAGCACGTGATCGACGAAGAGAAGCGCGCGTCGAATTGCGCCGATTGAATTTCGTCAGCGAAGCGTCTTCACGGCGTCGGCGATGCGCAACACGCCTTCGGTGATCTGCTTCTGCGACGCCGCGTACGACAGACGCACGTAGCCCGGTGCCCCGAACGCGCTGCCCGGGACGACCGCGACACGCGCGGTCTCGAGCAGGAACGCCGTGACCTCGAGGTCGGTCCCGAGCGTCTGCCCGTCGGGCGTCTTCTTGCCGAACAGCCCCTTCACCGAGGGAAATGCGTAGAACGCACCCTCGGGCATGCGGCAATGCAGGCCTGCGACGCCGTTCAGGCCATCGACCATGAGGCGCCGCCGCGCGCCGAACTCGTCGAGCATCGCGCGGAGCGAATCACGCGGGCCCTGGAGCGCGGCGAGGGCCGCGTACTGCGCGACGGTGGTCGCATTGGAGGTCGCTTGGCTCTGGAGCATCTCGCAGGCATCGGCGATCGCGCGCGGCCCGATCATCCAGCCGATGCGCCAGCCGGTCATCGCGTACGTCTTGCTCGCGCCATCGACGATGATGATGCGGTCCTTGAGATCCGGCGCGACGCTCAGGAGCGAGCGCTGGATGAACCCGTCGTACACGAGCTGACCGTAGATCTCATCGACGATCACCCAGATCCCGCGGCGGCGGAGAACGCCCGCGAGCGCGCGCAGGCTCGCCTCGTCGTACGCCGCGCCGGTCGGATTGCTCGGGGTGCAGAGGATCAGTGCTTTGGTGCGCGGGCCGATGGCGGCGTCGAGCACCTCGGGCTGCAACCGGAAGCCTTGGGCCTCGGTCGTCTGCACGATCTTGGGGATCGCGCCGACCAGCGTGACCTGCTCCGGGTAGCTGACCCAGTACGGCGCCGGGATGATCGCCTCGTCGCCCTCGTTCAGGAGCGCCAGCGCCAGATCGAAGAGCGACTGCTTGGCGCCGGTCGAGACGACGATGTCCTCCGGGTCGTGGGCGACCCCGCGTCGCGCGAGGGAGTCGGCGGCGATGGCCTCACGAAGCGGAGCGATTCCACGGACCTTCGTGTAGCGTGTGGCGCCCTTGTCGAGCGCGGCCTTGGCTGCGTCGCGGATGAAGTCGGGCGTGTCGAAGTCGGGCTCGCCG
>CAYSCF010000791.1:0-1754 GCA_964429305.1 uncultured Sandaracinaceae bacterium
AGCCGCCCGGATGCGAGAGCGCGTAGAGCCCCGCGCCGAGACAACAGAAGACGGCCGCCACGATGCGCAGCCGAGCCTCGTCCCGATCGGCGCGGCCCGCACGCAGCGTGACGAAGGGCTCGTTCACGGCCGGTTCGTCGGTGCAGATGGATCGACCTGCACGAGCCGCTGCCAGACGGCGTCGTGAACGGACGCGAGCTCGGCCTCGCTGCGCGGCGGCTCCTTCTCGGGCGATGCGACGCACAGGCGCGTGAGCGCGGAGACGACGTAGCTGTCCTGGGGCCAGAGAGGAAAGCCGACGAAGTGATAGAAGAGCGTCTGGATCGAGTGCTTGCCCGCGCGCTCGACGGATCCGAAGAACGCTTCGTACTGCGGGTTGATGAGCATGGGGCCTCGTCAGAGTCGGACGAGGTCCGATTCTGCGACCCAGCCCTCTCGTCCGCCACCGAGCACCACGTGCGCGAACCCGGGCTCCGTTCCGACCACGTACGCGCGCTCGCCTTCGAGGGCTTCGTGTCGCTCGGTCGCGGCGGGGCTCGGGCCCTCGCGCACCGGTGCGTCTTCGAGGATCACGATGGCGGGCGGGCCCGGATCGAACGAGCCCGCGCGGGCGGCGAGGCCGAGGCCGGCGATGGTGAGCGCGATCCCGACGAGTGGCGTCGCGACGGCCATGCCGAGGCGCAGGCGCTCTCTCGCGCGCGGCACGAGCACGAGGCCCGTCAGCAGACCGAAGAAGAGCGCGGTCAGCGCGAGCACGGCGAGCGCGAGCACGTCCTCCGAGAGAGAGACGAAGAGCGACTCGCCGAGCGTGGTGCCTGCGTCGACCACGGCTTGTCCCTGACGCTCGGCGCGACGACGTCCGAGCACGGCGCGGCTCGCCTCGAGACCCGCGAGGGCGCCAGCATCACCCGGTCGCGCGCGCAGCGCTCGCTCGAACGCGGCGATGGCGCGCCCGTGCCGGCCGAGGTGCGAGTACGCGAGGCCCAGGTCGTAGTAGACGTCCGGATCATCGACGCCGAGCTCGACGAGCTGCTCGTAGCCGCGTGCGGCGGTCTCCTGATCGCCCTGGAACGCGGCCTCGTTGGATGCGCGGAACAGATCCGGCAGCGAGTGCGGCTGCGCGCTCGCGAGCGACGGCGCGAGCCAGAGGAGCGCGACGAAGAGCGCCGCGCGCATCAGTCGTCCTCCGACGTCGCGACGAAGCGATCGAGCGAGCCGAGCAGGTCGCGCCCGCGATCGAGCGCGGCGGACATCTCGGTCTTGGCTGCGCCGCTGGTCGAGTAGCGTGCGAAGTCCGCGCCCTCGAGCTCGGCGCAGATCTGCTTCGCGAGCGCCGCGTCCATGCCGCGGGCCGTCAGGCGTTGCTCGAGCTCGCGGTGCGTGAGCGCGCCGACCGACTCGCCGAGCTTGCCCTCGATCACGGCGCTGATGGCGAGCGTGAGCGCGCCGTAGAAGCCGCGTGCGTCGCCGGCCTGTGCGCGCTCTTCGGCCGTCGTCAGGCGCTTCTTCGCTTCGCGGGCGACCTTGGCCTGCGACGGCAGCGCGCGTCGCGCGGCCATACGATCACGGCCGGCGCGGAAGAGAACGAGCAACACCCAGCCCACCGGGAACGTCGCGAGCGCGTACGGATACCAGGGCTGCGCTCCGAGGTGCGTGCGATGACGGATCAGCGCGGCCTCGGTGCGCACGGGGCCGAGCGGCGTCGCGGTCTCGTCGGCCTCGGGCGTGTCGGGATGCGTGTCCGTGGCGGCGAC
>CAYSCF010000792.1:0-1749 GCA_964429305.1 uncultured Sandaracinaceae bacterium
CGAGTCCACCGCCGAGCTGATGGATCAGTGGCTCACGCGTACGTGGATCATCAGCGGCGGCTACACGGAGTACGAGTCGTACGACCTCGCGATGTACTTCGCCGCGCACCACACCGCGCTCGACTCGTGGGAGAAACGTCAGAAGAAGGGCTACTTCTTCATGAGCGGTGACGAGCCCTGCTATCCGAACATGTTCGCGTCGTACGTCGAGAACGTGATCGGCGACACGCTGCCGGCCGACGTTCCGCTCGCCACCGTCGTCGCCGATCTGAAGAAGACGTACCACCCGTTCTTCCTCATCCCCGATCCAGGACGCGCGGGCGTCGCACCGTTCTGGAAGGAACATCTCGGCGAGGCGGCCATCGTGCTCGCCGATCCGGCGGACGTGTGCGCGGTCTCGGCCGGCGCCGTCGCGATCAACGAAGGGCTCGTTCCGAACGTCGACGCGTTCGCGGCGCTGCTCGGCAAACAGGGCCTGCCTGCAGTGCGCATCGCCGCGATCGGTGACGCCCTACGGCCGTGGGCAGCTAGCAGGCGCTGATGGGCTACGGCGGCTACAGCTACGAGGCGCATCGAGCGATCACCGTGAAGCGGGCGGCGTTGCCGGCGCAGCGCGTGTTCGGTCAGCGAGAGTGTCATCCGCTCATGCGGCCGCACGGAATCAAGGTACGCGAGTGCCGCGACAGTCCCGAGCATCCGAGCACTCTGCCAATCGTGCTCGCGCTCGACGTCACGGGATCGATGGGCGAGATCCCGACGCAGCTCGCCAAGCGAGAGCTGCCGCATCTGATGAAGTCTCTGATGGATCACGGCGTGCGCGATCCACAGGTGCTCTTCCTCGCGGTGGGCGACGCGTTCCACGATCGCGCGCCGCTACAGGTAGGGCAGTTCGAGGCCACGGCCGAGCTGATGGACCAGTGGCTGACGTGGACGTGGCTCGAAGGCGGCGGCGGGCCGGCGGGGAATGAAAGCTACGAGCTCGCGCTCTACTTCGCGGCGCGGCACATCGAGACCGACGCGCTGCGATTGCGCAAGCGCCGCGGCTATCTGTTTCTCACCGGCGACGAGAAGCCCTACCCGACGCTGTCGCGGCACGCCGTGCAGACCGTCTGCGGCGATGCGCTCGAGGACGACGTGCTGATCCGGGATCTCGTCGACGACGTCCGACGCGCGTTCGATCCGTTCTTCTTGATCCCGGATCTCGATCGACGCGGCGCGATCGAGAGCGTGTGGCGCGACCTGCTGGGCGATCGGGTCATCGCGATGGAGAGCCCCGACGACACGACGAGCGTCATCGGCGCAATCGTCGCGATGAACGAGGGCGCGCTCGCGGATCTCGATGCGGTCGGCCGCATGCTGAGCGAGCGCGGGATCGAGCGCGAGCGCATCGGCGCGGTGCTCCGCGCGCTGCGACCGTGGGCCAGCTCGATCGATCGCGATGGCGGCGACCGACCTGCGCTCGACGTGCTCGCTTCCTTTCCCGATCTCGCGGACGACGACGGCGGGTACGCGCGCCCGTGAGCCGCGCCTGGATCGACAGTGACCTCGGCTGGGGCGACTCCGGCAAAGGGACGACCGTCGACTTCCTCTGTCGCGCGCACGACGTGAAGCTGGTGGTCCGCTGGAACGGCGGCAGCCAGGCGGGACACCGCGTCGTGCTCGACGACGGGCGTGCGCACGTGTTCTCGCAGCTCGGGGCTGGCTCGTTCGCGGGCGCACGCACGCACCTCGCCGAGACGGTGCTCGTCG
>CAYSCF010000793.1:0-1746 GCA_964429305.1 uncultured Sandaracinaceae bacterium
GTCGCCGGTCGCGGTCGAGGGCTCGGGCGAGCATCTCTTGCCCGACATGGTGACCGGCCCCGGCTTCTGCGCGCCTGCGTGCACGCCCGACGCGGGCACGTGCGCGGACCCGACGACGAGCTGCCTCGTCTCGCACGACCCGCCCGAGATCGACTTCGCCGGCAGCGGCAGCGCCTCCAGCTCGTTCTGCTGGCGCTGACGGGCGCATCTCGCCTTGATCCGCCGCGTCCGATCCCGGTAACGTGCGCGCCCGCGCGTCTACGCGCACAGGAGCTGCATGAACATCCACGAGTATCAGGGCAAGAAGCTCTTCGCGCGCTACGGAATCCCCGTACCGAAGGGCATCCCCGCGTTCACGCTCGACGAGGCCAAGAAGGCCGCCGAGACGCTGATGGCCGAGACGAAGAGCGACGTCGTCGTCGTCAAGGCGCAGATTCACGCGGGCGGTCGCGGCAAAGGCGGCGGCGTGAAGGTCGCCAAAGGCATGGCCGCAGCCGAAGAGAAGGCCAAGGCCATCCTCGGCATGAACCTCGTGACCGCGCAGACCGGCCCGGGCGGCAAGCTCGTCAAGCGCCTCTACATCGAGCAGGGCATGAACATGGAGGGCGCGCGCGAGCTCTACCTCTCCATGGTCGTCGACCGCGCCACGCGCCGCGTCGCCGTCATCGCCTCGACCGAAGGCGGCATGGACATCGAGAAGGTCGCGCACGACACGCCGGACAAGATCCTCACGGTCGTGATCGATCCGATCGAGGGCCTGCAGCCGCACTACGGCCGCGACCTCGCCTACAAGCTCGGCCTCAAGGGCAAGGCCGTCGGCGCGTTCTGCGATCTCGCGAGCAAGCTCTACGAGCTCTTCGTGAAGGAAGACTGCTCGCTCGTGGAAGTGAACCCGCTGCTCGCGACGAGCGACGAAAAAGTGATCGCGCTCGATGCGAAGGTGAACTTCGACGAGAACGCGAGCTTCCGCCACGCCGAGTGGGAGGAGATGCGCGACAAGGACGAAGAGGAGCCGACCGAGATCGAGGCGAAGGCCGCGGGCCTGTCCTACGTGAAGCTCGACGGCAACATCGGCTGTCTCGTCAACGGCGCAGGCCTGGCGATGAGCACGATGGACATCATCAAGCACTACGGCGGCGACCCCGCGAACTTCCTGGACGTCGGCGGCGGCGCGACGAAGGAGCAGGTCACGAAGGCGTTCCGCATCATCCTCACGGATCCGCACGTGAAGGGAATCTTCGTGAACATCTTCGGCGGGATCATGAAGTGCGACGTGATCGCCGAGGGCGTCATCGCCGCGGCGAAGGAGCTCGGGCTGAAGGTGCCGGTCGTCTGTCGTCTCGAGGGGACGAACGTCGAGCTCGGCAAGGAGATCCTCAAGAACAGCGGCCTGGCGATCACGCCGGCCGACACGATGGCGCAGGGCGCGCAGAAGATCGTCGAGCTCGCAAAGGCAGCGTCATGAGCATTTTCATCGGCAAAGGCACGAAGGTTCTCTTCCAGGGCATCACCGGCAGCGCGGGCGGCTTCCACGCCGACCAGTGCATCGCGTACGGCACGGACGTCGTCTCGGGCGTGACGCCGGGACGCGGCGGGCAGACGTGGACGGGCGCGACGACCAAGAAGAACCTCCCGGTCTTCGACACGGTCGCCGAGGCCGTCGCCAAGACGGGCGCGAACGTGAGCTGCGTGTTCATCCCGCCGCCGGGCGCAGCCGACGGCATCCTCGAGGCGATCGACGCGGGC
>CAYSCF010000794.1:0-1732 GCA_964429305.1 uncultured Sandaracinaceae bacterium
GGGGACGAACCGCGCCTCGTCTGCTCGAAACGCCGTCGATCCTCGCGGCACGAGCCGTGCTGGCCCGCGTGACGGAACACGCGTCATCCATCGGCGACGTGGCCCAGAACGAGGCCCGGAATGCTGCGTTGGATCGTCGTCGCTCTATTGTTCAATCTCGCTGGCTGCGCCTACATGGATGTGCCGATGGCCCATCGTGGTCGGCGCTTCAGTCGCACGGGGCCGCTGGATCTGGCGGGCGGTGAAGGATTCACCGGCGCGGTGCTGAGGCCCGGCACCTATCACATCGGCCCCTACGATCAGGTGATGTTGGTCGATTGCTCGACGGTCACATCGCACGATCCGCTCACCGTTCTGACCCAAGACGGCGTGCAGTTCGGCATCGACATCTACGTACGCTACTCGGCCAACTGCGAGCACGACGAGTCGGTGATCGAGATCATGTCGATGCTGTCTCCCGCGGAGCGCCGCACCATCACGAGCGAGCAGCTCTTCGAGACCTACATTCGCCCTGCGATCGCCAGCGTCGTGCGCGAGGTGATCTCGCCGCATCGCGCCAACGAGATCAACAACCTCCAACAAGAGCTCATCCCGGCCATTCGACAGCGCTTCATCGAGGAGATCGAGGCGCACGAAGGCGACGTGATCCGCGTGTACGAGGTCAGCTTGTCGAACCTCGATTTCCCGGCGCCGCTGGACGATGCCAACGAGCAACGCGCGGTGCAGACCATCTTGCGTGACGCGGCCGTCGCGGAGACCGAGCGTGTCCAAGCCCAGACGGGCACGGCCGTCGCGCGCAGAGAGCTTCTGCAGCGCGAAGGCGAGGCCATCGCAGCACGCATCGACGCGGTCGGCCAAGCCCTCGCGCGGAACCCGGGATATCTCCAGTACGATCTGCAGGAGAGAATGCCCGGCATCTACGACCATGCGGGCGCACGCGGGAACATGGTGATCACGGCGCCCGCGCCGACGATCATGGTGAGCCCGGAACAGCACTGAGCAGCGCGGCTCGGCGCCGCTGGCCTTCGAGCGCGACATGCGCGAAGAGTCGATCGGCAGATGACGATCGACCGCAACATCATCGTCCTGGTGGCGGTGCTGGCGGGGTGCGGCGCGCGCACGGGCCTCGTCGTCGTACCGGCAGATGCAGCGCGCCCCGACGCTGCGATCGCAATCGACGGCGATGCGTCCGCAGACGCTGGCCCGATCGACGGTGGGCACGATGCCGCGGCACCACGCTGCGATTTCGGAGTCATCGTCGGCACCGTCGACGGTTCGTTCGTCCCGTGGAACGACGGAGCGCCCATCCCCGCGGGCCACTACCGCATCCGCTACGTCGATGGGTGCATGAAGTACTCGGGCGCACAGGACTGGACCGTCAACGCGTACGCGGCGGGCCCGTACGCCTATTGGATCACCGCGCCCACGAGGGGCGGCCAGCTCGCGGTCGCGCCGGGAACCGTCGGGTTCATGCCGGGGAGCGCCTTCGCCACGTTCGATGAATGTGTCGCTGCCAACGCCGCCGATCCGATCGTGGAGCTCGACTTCGCCGGCGGCGTCCTCGGCGTCGAGCTCGAGGACAGCCCCTACACCGACAACGTCGCGGGCGAAGGCGGGCGCAACCCATCGTGGCAGCTCTCGTCCTGCCCTTGAGCTCCGAGCATGGCTCGTGGCTTCGGCGTCATGGCGACGCGCACGCCTATCTTGTTCAATGCATAGAAAAGTATGAGTG
>CAYSCF010000795.1:0-1731 GCA_964429305.1 uncultured Sandaracinaceae bacterium
GGCTTGACGGGGCGTGCCGCTGCAAGCAGACCCCCAAGCCGCTTCCTGCGGGTCCCGTCTTGTAGACATTACAATCGGGCCGATGCTATAGGGCGGATGCGCATCCGGTCGCTGCGTTCCACCCGGTGGCGTCGCCCCGCCGTCACACCGGGCATGCGCCGAGCATCGCGACCACGTTCCGCGAGACGAGTTGGCGACACGAGGAGAGGTGTTTGGAGGCGGCGCGAAGATAGGTGGTTGGAAGGCAGATGGGATGAAGCGCGAGCCGAAGGCGGCGGGTAGATTTTCCCGCTCACCCGAAAGGAGGACCACATGCTTCACGCCGGCATCGATGTGCACAAGCGGTGCACCCAGATCTGCATCGAGAACGAGGATGGGACGCTCGAGGAACGCCGCATCCTGACTGAGCGTCAGCGGCTGCTCGAGGAATTCGGGCGACGGCCGAAGACTCGAATCTTGGTCGAAGCGGCTACGGAGAGCGAGTGGGTCGCCCGCTGCCTCGAGAGCCTCGGGCACGAGGTGATCGTAGGCGATCCGAACTTCGCGCCGATGTACGCCCAGCGCAGCCGTCGCGTGAAGACCGATCGGAGAGATGCGCGAGCGTTGTACGAGGCCTGCAAGCTCGGCGCCTACAAGGTTGCGCATCGCTGTTCCGACGAGCAGCGCAGTGTACGTGCACGCATGGCCGTTCGCGAGGTGCTGGTGCGAACGCGCATGAGGGGCATCTCGCTCATACGCTCCCTTCTCCGCCAGGAGGGCATCAAGCCGGAGCGCGGGAGCACCTCGACGTTCGCCAAACGGATGCGCGAACTCGGGTTGCACCAGCCTCTATCGAACGATATCGCTCCGCTGCTGGATTGTCTCGATGCGGTCTCGGTGCAGATTCGTCGGGCTGACAAAGAGATCGCAGCGCTTGCCGCTGAAGAGGTCCCACAGAGACTCATGTCCGTCCCCGGCGTCGGTCCTGTTACCGCTGTGGCATTTGTCTCCGCGATCGACAAGCCCTCACGCTTCCGGACCGCGAAGCAGGTGCGGGCGTATCTCGGGCTGGTGCCGCGGGAGCATAGTTCGGGGGAGCGATCGAGTCGCGGCCGGATCACCAAACAGGGTGCGACACGCATGCGCTACCTGCTGGTGCAGTGCGCGTGGTCCGTCTTGCGCTCGCGGCCCACGCCGAAGGCGGAGCATCTCCTTCGGTGGACCACTACGCTGTCGGCTCGACGTGGAAAGTACGTCGCGGTCGTCGCGCTCGCGCGTCGACTGGCGGGCATTCTCTTCGCGCTCTGGCGCGACGGCACGTCGTTCGTGGCACCTCCCCAGCTCGGTAGAGGGGAGGCTGCCGCCATGTAGATTCTTCGTGGTGCGCTCCCAAGCAGTTCGGCCGCGTATCGGCTGACTACGGAGCGATCTTCGACGTCGGTACACGACCGATGCAAGGTTTGGTAGGTGAGCACGGAATCTTGCCTGGCGCAGTCAAGGCCGCAACGCAGGTAGTGCCGCCCACCGAAGTCGGATCCCATCCTGCGCGAGGCCTCGGACGCCTCACTTTGTAGCGCGAAGAGAAGGGTGACCTGCTATTTCGTGTGCTGACGGCATGATCGCGAGCGTGTCGGTCGCCGTATCGGTGGAACTGCGTCGACGTCTCGGTCAAGCATCGCACCTTGTCGCGTGCACGTTGGGAGACAATGGATTCCAGTTGACACCATCGCGCGCTTCAGAGAAGGGCAAGAT
>CAYSCF010000796.1:0-1729 GCA_964429305.1 uncultured Sandaracinaceae bacterium
TTCGACCAAGGGCAAGCCGAAGTTCCTGCCCATCTCCGACGCGCAGATCGCGTTCCAGCGCGGGAGCGCCGCCGACGCGGTGTTCCGCTACCTCGTGTGGCGCGGCGAGACGGACTACACGAGCGGCTTCACCCTCGGCCTCTTCCCGCCCACGACGATGAAGAAGGAAGGCCCCGTCTACATCACGACGAACCCCTCGCTGCAGTCGATCAACATGCCGGCGTTCACCAAGCCGGCGCAGCTGCCCGAGTCGTCGATCCGCGAGATCGCCGACTACGACGCGAAGCTCGAGAAGATCGTCGACGCGTACATCGATCACGACATCCGCATGGTCGCCGGCACGACGTGCTGGTTCTCGATCCTCTTCGACAAGCTGATCGCGAACGCCAAGAAGAAGGGCCGCAACGTCAGCACCGTCGCCGAGCTCTGGCCGAACCTGCGCTTCATGGTCGGCGGCGGCGTCAGCGCTGATCCGTACATGCCCGTCATCCGCGAGCGCATGGGTCGCGACGACGTGGTGCTCGTCGACACGTACAACGCGACCGAGGGCGGCATCTACGCGACGAGCGATCACTCCGGTGATCGCGGCATGCTGATGATCCCCGACCAGGGCGTGTTCTTCGAGTTCGTGCCGGTCGAAGAGGCGAGCGACCTGCAGAACTTCTCCGCGTGGCCGTCGCGTGTCCCGCTCTGGGGCGTGGAAGTGGGCAAGCTCTACGCGATCCACTGCACGACGGTCTCGGGTCTCTACTCGTACCGGCTCGGCGATCTCGTGCGCTTCACGAGCAAGGACCCGCTCCGCATGGAGTTCGCGGGCCGCCTCACGGGCTGCCTCTCGACGACGCAGGAGCTCACGACGCACGTCGAGATCCAGCGCGCAGTCGAGCACGCGCTCGCCAAGCAGCCGGCCACGACGGTCGACTACGGATGCGCGGCCGACGTCGGCGTGATGGGAACGTCGCGCAGCAAGTACGTGCTCTTCGTCGAGTTCGCCGACGGCGGCAAGGACATCGATCGCGCGGCGTTCGCGCGTGACTTCGATGCAGGTCTCTGCAAAGAGAACCGCGTCTACCGCGAGCACCGGGAGGGCGACGTCGGCATCATGGCTCCGGACCTCGTCGTGCTGCCGCCCGGTAGCGTGAAGCGCTTCATGCTCGACATCGGCAACACGAGCGTGCAGTCCAAGTTCCCCCGAATCCTCGACGACGATCGCAAGCGAATCCTTCGCAGCTACGTCGGCGTTTGATTTCCAGTTCGATCGATTGAGAAAACAGGAGAGATAGAGATGGGCAAGAAGCTGGGTGTTGTGATCGTGGGCGTGAACGGCGCCGTCGCTTCGACGGTGATCGCGGGTGTGGAGCTGATGGTCCGCGGCATCGTTCCGCGCCTCGGCATGCTCACGGAGGCCGGGAACCCGGCGCCGGGCGAGCTCATCACGCAGCACCTGAAGTTCCGTCCGCTCGAGGACATCGTCTTCGGCGGCTGGGATCTCCAGTTCAGCGACGTGTACGCCGCGGCCAAGCACCACAAGGTGCTTCCGACGGAGCAGCTCGATAAGGTCAAGGACAAGCTCGCCTCGCTCAAGCCGTGGCCGGCCGTGTTCTCGGGCGAGTACGCCGCGAACATCAAGGGCGAGAACGTCGTCAAGGTGAAGAACTTCCGTGAAGAGCTCTCGCACATCGAGAAGAACATCACGGACTTCAAGAAGGCGAACGACTGCGACACCGTC
>CAYSCF010000797.1:0-1728 GCA_964429305.1 uncultured Sandaracinaceae bacterium
CCAGTCGATCCCCGGAGCGTGTCCGTCCTCACGCTCGGCGAGGACTTTCTCAGCAGCCTGCTAGGGGCGCTGGGCGCGCCCCTCGCAGGACCGGCGGAGCCGGATCCTGCTCACCCCGGCTCCGCCTCGTCGCTGCGCTCCTCGCGAGCGACACGGCCGATCACACGCGGCCACGTTCTCATCGCCGCTTCGCCCCTCCTCGCCATTCTCCACGCGCCGACCCCTCTGGTCGCGCTGCCCCTCGCTACCACCGAACCACGCGCAGCAGTACGCGATCGCGAACGTGGCCATGGGTGGTGCGCCCATCGATTTCGGGACACGCTCGGCCGTGGCCAGCCGCTCGGTCCCGGATGGACGACGCATCGTCGTCAAGATCGGCAGCAAGTCGCTCGTCTCGGCGGCGGATCGGTTCGATCGACTCGCCAAGCAGGTCGCCGACCTCCGCGCGGAGCGACGCAGCGTCGTGATCGTCTCGTCGGGCGCGATCGCGCTCGGTCGGCAGCGGCTCGCGCTCGCGAAACGTCCGACCGAGATGGCGATGCTGCAGGCGTGCGCGTCCGTCGGCCAGAGCGCGCTGATGCGTGCGTGGGAAGAAGCGTTCGCGTCGCACGCGGCGCCGGTCGCGCAGATCCTGCTGACGCACGCGGACCTCGCCGATCGCGAGCGATATCTCAACGCGCGCAACGCGATCGACGCGCTGCTCGAGCTCGGCGCCGTGCCGATCATCAACGAGAACGACAGTGTCTCCGTCGACGAGATCAAGTTCGGCGACAACGATCAGCTCGCCGCGATGGTCGCGACGCTCACCGGCGCCGATCTTCTCGTGCTCCTCACCGACGTCGAAGGCCTGCTCGACGGCGCCCAGGCGCGCGTGTCGATCGTCGAGGACTCGGCGGCCGCGAGCGCGCTCGTGCAGACGGCATCGAGCGACGTGGGCACCGGCGGCATGTCGAGCAAGCTGGAAGCGGCGCGGCGCGCGACGTTGCGCGGGATTCCCTCGGTGATCGCCGACGCGCGCGATCCGGACGTGCTGCGTCGTGTGCTCGCCGGCGAGGACGTCGGCACGCTCTTCACGCCGCAGGGCACGCGCCTCGCGAGCCGTAAGCACTGGATCGCTTACACGCTCCGGCCGCGCGGAGCGGTGATCATCGATGCAGGCGCCGCGACGGCGCTCTCGAGCGGGGGACGGAGCCTGCTGCCGGCGGGCATCGTCGGCGTGCGTGGCGACTTCTCGGCGGGCGACGCGATCACCCTGATCGATCCGAGCGGCCGCGAGATCGCGCGCGGGCTCGCTCGGTACGCCACGCGCGACGTCGCCAAGCTCGCGGGCGCAGCGACGAAGGACATCGCCGAGATCCTCGGCTTCCATGGCGGCGACGAGGTCGTCCATCGCGACGATCTCGTCGTGCTCTAGGTCGTCACTCCGCGAGGACCAGCACGAGCTCGCCACCCTCGATCCGCAGATCGATCGACGTGAGCACCTTGCCGCGACAGGGGCCGACGATGCAGTAGCCGCTGCCCCGCTCGTAGAGGGCGCCGTGCGTGCCGCAGAGCAGGTAGCGTTTCGTGCTGTCGAAGAAGTCGCGCGTGCCGCCGTCGAGCGGGACGGGTAGGTGCTTGCAGCGGTTGAGGTACGCGCGCGGGCGGTGGCTCTCGTCGAGCACGACGATCGCCTCGCGATGCAGATCCCACGGCAGAGGCGGGAGCTTCACGAGCAGCGCGCGATCC
>CAYSCF010000798.1:0-1724 GCA_964429305.1 uncultured Sandaracinaceae bacterium
GTCGAAGGCAGCGAACGGCGCGCGCTCGCGGTCGTGGGACACGATGGACCGGTCACGTACGAGCTCTCGCTGAAGCGCGCGACGGGCGACCGGACGATCGTCTACGTCGGCGACGCCGAGAACGAGCGCGCTCGCATCCTCGAGTACGTCCACGGAACCACGCCGCTCGAGCCGCGGATCGTGGAGGCGCTGCAGAGCGGGTGGATGCTCTTTCAGCGCGCGACTGCTCAACCAAACGTCGACGCCGCGAAGGCGTTTCGCGATTCGCTGCTCGCCAAATACGGGTACCCGTGGAACGTCCGCGTTTAGTCGGAAGCGGTTGCGGACGGCGTGCCGCGCTCGTCGCAGTGCGCGGGACGTGATCCTGCGCGCACGATCGGTGCTTGCGTCCAGCATTGGCGGGCGCACGCTGAAGGTGTGCAAGATGTGTCGTGCGAGTCGGAGTCCGGCATGCGCGAGACCGCCGTCCGTGTCGTCCTCGTCGAGGATGACGAGGACGCACGGCTGCTGCTGAAGACGGTCCTCGAACGGGCGAACTGCACGGTTCAGGCGTTCGCTGACGCCGATGCTGCGCAGCAGGCGGCATCCACTTGTCCGCCGGACGTCGTCATCACGGATTTACGCCTCCGCGGCTGCGGTGGGTCGACGCTTGCGGCGGCGCTGCGCGAGAGGAATTCGACTCGCCACGTCGCGCTCATCGCCGTCACGGGCGTGGTCGAGCCGGGACCGGAGGTGGCCGCACGCTTCGACGCGTACCTTCGGAAGCCGGTCGACGTCACACTGCTCGTTCAGCTCGTGATGCAGTTGGCTGCGGTCAGCCGTTCGGCATCCCCGCGAAGCGCAGTCGGATGAGGCGACTCCCTACGCGGCGAACCCCGAAGCTGCGACCACGATCGCGAAGAGGAAGAGCGGCACGCCCAACGACACGCGGAGTGTGATCGCCGCGAGTTGGGTGCGCGGGCCGACCCTCGCGTGCGCCCGCGACCTCTGACGCCACGCCGACGCGGCTCCGAGCGACAGCACGATGGCGAGCGTCACCGTTTCACCCTGGAGCGCGAGCGGCCGCGACTCAAAGTCGCTGCCGAGCGTGTTGAGAATCACGCCGACTCCGCACACCGTGCAGACGGTCCAGACCGCGAGCTCGACGCGATGAGCATCGCGCAGTGCTTCAGTCTGCTCGTTCGGCTCGCGCACGCGGTGATCCTAGATCAGCCGTGGCGAGACCACGGATCGCATCGCGCAACATCGAGGCAACATCGCGACTCCCTTTCGCGTGCGGTGCTGCCGGCGGCATCGCGCGGTCAGCGTCGGCGGGGATCGCTCGGGCGCGGCGGCGGAGCGATCTCGACGACCCGCCTCGACGGTCGCTGCTGCACGATCGCAGGCTGTGTCGGCTCGTCTTTCCGCGGTCGGCGAGGCGCCGAACCGGGCGGCTTTGGCAGCGGTGCCGGAACGGTCGGACGATCCGAGTCGCTCATGTGCTCACGGTACGGCCGGACGCGACACGTACGCAACGTCGCGGCGCGGCCCCGGGCTATTCGGTGACAGCGAAGACCTCCGCGCGTGCACCAGACCGGCGGCGCGTCGTGCTCCCGAGTGGCCCGATCGGACGAGAGGCTCCGAGACCCACCGACGTGACGTCGGCGCGATCGACGCCCATCATGGCAGCGACATCCAGCGTCCGGTGAAAATTCCTTTGGAGGGAAGGCCCGCGGGATTCAGTT
>CAYSCF010000799.1:0-1716 GCA_964429305.1 uncultured Sandaracinaceae bacterium
CCGGGGCCGCCGCCGCCGTGCGGCGTGGTGAACGTCTTGTGCAGGTTGATGTGCATCGCGTCGATGCCGAGATCGCCCGGGCGCGTGCGGCCCATCAGCGCGTTGAGGTTGGCGCCGTCGCCGTACACGAGCGCGCCCTTCTCGTGGAGCATCGATGCGATGCGCGGCAGGTTCTTCTCGAAGAGCCCGACCGTGTTCGGGTTCGTGATCATGATCGCCGCGACGTCGTCGTCGAGCAGCGGCGCGACCGCTTCCGGATGCACGAAGCCGTCCTCGCCCGAAGGGAACGGCACGGTCGTCAGACCGTTGAGCGCGCACGACGCCGGGTTCGTTCCGTGCGCCGTGACCGGGATCAGCACCTTCTTCGGCGAGCGGCCCTGCGCCTGGTGATAGGCGCGGATCATCATCAGGCCGGTGAGCTCGCCCTGCGCGCCGGCGGCCGGCTGCAGCGTCACGCGATCCATGCCGACGATCTCGGCGAGCGCCATCTCGAGGCGCCACATCAGCTCGAGCGCGCCCTGGATCGTGTGCTCGGGCGCGTACGGGTGCAGGTTCGCGAAGCCCGGCAGCCGCGCGGCCCACTCGTTGACCTTCGGGTTGTACTTCATCGTGCACGACCCCAGCGGGTACATGCCCAGATCGATGGCGAAGTTCTGCTGCGAGAGGCGCACGTAGTGACGGAACGCTTCGGGCTCGCTCACCTCGGGCAGGTGCGGCTGCTCGGTGCGGAATGCGTCACCGAAGAGCGCCTTCGGGTCGGCCGCGGGCACGTCGAGCGGCGCGAGGGAAGCGCCCGTGCGCCCTGGCGTGCCGCGCTCGAAGATGAGCGGTTCCGTGAACGTGAGACCCGACGCGCCCTGACCCGGCATGCTCGTTCTACCTCTCGCCGAAAATGGCGGGCCGAAGCTAGGAGCACGCGTAACGCGGCGCAAGCCTGTTACGCGTCACGCGGCGGGTGTGACGCGACCAGCGCGTCACGGTGGTGACGCTCCGTGCCAGTGTAGGTGCGCTGCTTACGCCCAAAAACTTGCGACGAAACGCAGACGCGCCGATGCCGACAAGCGATCGTGAGCGCGGCCCGACGCTTGCTGTAACCCAGGGCGTCGAGCGAATGCTCGCTCGGAGGTGTGCCATGTCGATGTCCAGAGACGACGATCCTGCCGCGATCCTGCTTCGCCGCGCGCGTCGCCTGGCCAAGGACGGCCAGCATCGCAAGGCTGCTCTCGCGCTGCGTGAGCGCGCGGGCATCACGGGTGACCCGGCGACGTGGGTGATGGCGGGTGCGATGTGGGCGCGCGCGCGCCGCAGTGACGACGCGATCGCCGCGCTTCGTCACGGCATGTGGCTGCACCAGCAGAACGGATCGCCGGCGCGTGCGAAGGTCGTCGCGCGGATCATCCGCGAGCTCGACGGCGGCGACTACAAGCTCGCCAGCTGAGCTCGTCAGTGCCCGCCGGTGATCGCGCGGCTCGCGCCGGTCATCGCGCTACGCGTCGCGCTCGTGAGCGCTTGCTCGGCGAGGTAGCGCTCTCGTGCGGGGCGCGCAGCCGTCGTCGGAGCCGGCTCCGATCCCGTCGCGGCGCCGTTCAGTGCGGCGCGGATGTTGTGCGTCGACTCGTCCATCAGCACGAGCGAGACCTCGGCACGCACGCGGAGATCGCGCCCGCTCGTCTGCGGCTGCACGCGCGCGATCGATCCATCCAGCCGGAACTGCGG
>CAYSCF010000800.1:0-1715 GCA_964429305.1 uncultured Sandaracinaceae bacterium
CGAGACCTCGACGCGCGGCTCGTATCCCTTCGAGCACATCGGCAGCTCGCGTGTCGGCCGCGGGCGCGCCGAGCTCTCTCGCGCGATCACCGCGATCACCTCGTCGATCTGGATGTCGAGCACGCCGAAGGCGCCGGCGCGCAATCGCAGCGCGATGTCGGGCGCGTACGCGCGGCTCTCCACGACCGTCGCCGCCTTCCAGCGTCGGACGGCGTAGTCCCAGCACGCGTCGATTCGCGGGGACGCGTCGCCCGTGCCGATGAACGGTCCGATCTCGCGAACGTAGAGCGGCGCGTCTTCCGAGATCACGCCGTGAACGGCCACCCACTCGCTGACCGTGTCGTCTTCGTTCGAGCACGCCCAGATCGGCACGAGCGTCAGCTTCGTCTCCACCGGACCGGTGAGCGAGCCCTCGGCGAGCGTCATGCATCGACCGTGATCGAGCCGTCCGGCCAACATCGGCCGTGGCGGCGCGATCTCGCGCGCGAACGCCGCCCACGCGCCCGCTCGACAAGCGGCGCGCGCGGCGAGCGTGTGCTTCCACTTGCCGCCGAGGATCTGCTGGGCGAGCTCGATCGGCGTCAATGTCGATCGGCCGCCGTCGTGCGGACGACCTCGTCGATCGTCGTCACGCCGGCGCGGATCTTCGCGAGGCCCGCCATGCGCAGCGTCTGCACACCCTGGCGGATCATCTCGTCCTTGAGCTCCGTCGTGGAGCTGCCCGAGAGGACGAGCTCCTTGAGGCGATCCGTGAACGGCATGACCTCGTAGAGCGCGACGCGGCCACGATAGCCGGTGTTGTTGCAGTCGCGACAGCCGCTGCCCTTGTAGACCTTGAGGCCGGGCAGCTCCGCTTCGGTGAAGCCCGCCGAGAGCAGCGCCGCGGGCTCGGGTTTCGTCTCCGCCTTGCACGCCTCGCAGATCTTCCGCGACAGACGCTGGGCGAGCACGAGGTTCACGGACGCCGTGACGAGGAACGGCTCGACGCCCATGTTCAAGAGGCGCGACACCGTGCTCGGCGCATCGTTCGTGTGCAGCGTCGAGAGCACCAAGTGGCCCGTGAGCGCGGCCTTGACGGCGATCTCGGCCGTCTCGAAGTCGCGGATCTCGCCGACCATGATGATGTCGGGGTCTTGCCGGAGAAACGCGCGAAGGGCCATTGCGAAGTTGAGGCCGATCTCGTCGTGCATCTGCACCTGGTTGATGCCGTGCAGGTTGTATTCGACGGGGTCCTCGGCGGTGCTGATGTTGTGCGCGACCTTGTTGAGCTCGGTCAGCGCCGAGTAGAGGCTCGTCGTCTTGCCCGAGCCCGTCGGGCCCGTGACGAGGACCATGCCCCACGGCTGGTTGATCGCCCACTTGAAGTCGTCGAGGGGCTTCTGGTCGAAGCCGAGCTTGGTCATGTCGAGCTGCAGGTTGCCCTTGTCGAGCAACCGCATGACGACCTTCTCACCCCAGATCGTCGGGAGCACCGAGATGCGGAAGTCCATCTCGCGACCCTTGCCGAGCTTGAGCTTGATGCGCCCGTCCTGGGGGAGCCTGCGCTCGGCGATGTCGAGCGAGGCCATGATCTTGATGCGGCTCGTGATCGCGTTCTTCAGCTTGAGCGGCGGGGTCATCTCCTCGGCGAGGACGCCGTCGATCCGGTAGCGCACCCGGAGCTTCTTCTCGTAGGGCTCGATGTGGATGTCGCTCGCCCCCTTCTTGATGGCGTT
>CAYSCF010000801.1:0-1704 GCA_964429305.1 uncultured Sandaracinaceae bacterium
CACGATCGATGCGGCGACTTGGTAGAGGCACGCCCCGTGGTCCGGGACGTCGAGCCGATCGCGGGGCGCGGGTCGATCCGCGGGCCATCCCCACGCCATCTCGTACGTGAGCGAGCCTGCACACCACACGTCCTGCACCGTTCGCGTGCTGGACGCGGGGCTCGGGCTCGAGTCGTTGCTCGGACACGGCGCGATGTTCCACGGACCCGTGGCGAGCGGCGGCCCCGCGACGTGGGAGGACGCGGCCCCCCACGAGCAGCCAGCGACCAGGATAGCCAGCGCGAACGAGCACGTCCTCGTCATCACGTGACGCTAACACGACGCCGCGCGAGCCACCGATGACGCATCGGACCGAGCTTTCGTCAGAGCACCCGGGTTGTCGTCAGAGCACCCGGGTTGCGGTTGTTGTCGTCAGAGCACCCGGGTTGGGACGCGCGTCGTCAGAGCACCCGGGTTGGGACGCGCGCACTGCCCGTCGCGCGAGGCGCCGGCGACCCCATCGAATGCGGGCGCTGGCGCAGTGGTCGGCAGGTCGTGCGCACTGCATCATGGACGGGAGGTCCGCCGTGGCTCGATCCGTTCTTCTCTTCTTGGCTCTCTCCGTGTCGACGCTCTCGGGGCCTTCCCCCGCGCGCGCGCAGCTGCCCATCGGGCCCAGCCTCGCGTCGACGGCCGACTTCGTGACGTGGAACGGCAGCGGCTTCGACCCCGTCCCCACGAGCGGCCACCTCGACAGCGACGAGTGGCGACCATTCGGAACGGGTGTGACGCCTCCGGTAGCCTTCGGCGGTACGTGCGGCACCACGTCGAGCACGATGGCGACCAGCGGCGGTCCCGGCTTCTACGCGATCACGCCCGCAGCGTCCTTTCCACCCACGACCGTGCTCGCGATGCATGCGTCGGACACCGGCCTGAGCCCCGGCGGCATCGTGCTGCGGCTGGTGAACGGCGACGCGTCCGCCGCGATCCACCGCGCCGACGTCGAGCTGCGATGGGCGCAGCGCATGAACATCGCGACCTCGGCCGACACGCTGATCATCACGGCGGACGACTGCGGTGCGCATGGCGTCCCGTACCCGATCCCGTTGGGCCCCGACGCGATCACCACCATCCACGGCACGGGCGCCGCGAGCTGGCAGACGCACGACGCCATGCTGACGCTCGACACGAGCGCCGCGCCGCTGATGCGCGGCGACTACGCGTGCATCACGTTCACGATCGGCACGATCGGTGGCCTGCGCGACGTGATCGCGCTCGGCAGCGTCACCGTCACGGTCCCGCCTTCCACCTGCGGCGACGGCTTCGTCGATCCCGCGACCGAAGACTGCGAGCCGAATGGCACCACCACGCCCTGCGGGTGCGACGTCACGTGCCACTTCCCGACGACCGAGTGCGTGGACGGCGACACCAACCCGTGCACGAGCGGCGTGTGCCTCATGGGCACCTGTCATCCGACACCGATCACGGCGAGCACCTACGTCGCTGCATGCAATCTCGACGGCAACCCGTGCACGTTCGAGGGCTGCATCTCGGGCATGTGCGGGATGATCTCCCACTGCATGCCGGAGAGCGCATGCTTCACGTGCGACCCGACGTTGCTCTCGTGCGCCGTGCCCGTCGCCGGGATGGCCGGCTGCTGCGCGACCGATGACGACTGCAGCACGACGTGCGTGATCGGCACGTGCGTCGCGGGCACGTGCACGA
>CAYSCF010000802.1:0-1695 GCA_964429305.1 uncultured Sandaracinaceae bacterium
CCGTTCATGGTAGCGGCAAACGGCCCCGCGTCCCAAAAGCGTGGCGCTCAAGCCACGGCTGGGGCGGTCGTGCGCTCCAGGCTGACGTCGATCGCCATCGCGGCCGCGAGCTCGACCGGCAGGTTCTTGGTGCGATCGAGATACGCGTCTTCCTTCGCCAGCTCGGCGGCGGCGATCGTCGGATCGCGCGGCGGCATGCCTGGCAGCTCGACGCGCAGCTCTTCGACGAGCATGCGGATGGCCGCCGCGACGGGCAGCGCGAGAAGCGCACCGACGATGCCCATGAGCGTCCCGCCCGCGAGCAGCGCCACGAGCACGATCGACGAGGGCAGCCGCAGCACGTTGCCGTACACGCGCGGGATGATGAAGCGGCTCTCGATCTCTTCGTAGACGAGCATCACGCCGATCACGATCGTGACGATGCCCCAGCCCTCGGGGATCGCGGCCGCGGCGGCGGGCGCGACCGAGAGCACGACGCCGACGTAGGGCAGCACGTCGGCGATGCCGGCGAGCACCGCGATCGGCAGCGGGTTCTCCACGCCCGTCACGAGCAAGAGGACGAACACGAAGCCCATCATGAGCGCCGACGTGACGAGCTGGCCACGTACGTAGCCACCCACGATCGTCTCCAGCTCGATGAGGACGCGCGCCGCACGCAGGTGGAAACGCCTGGGAACCAGCGAGAAGAGCATCCCGCGCAGCCGATCACGATCGACCAAGAAGTAGAGCGCGAGAAAGATCGCGCTCGCGATGTACGCCAGGACCTCGATCGCGCGCGCCGAGAGATCGAGCGCGGCGTCGGCCGAGCTGCTGGCGATCGACGCGATGCGCACCGTCCGCACCCAATGAGCGAGCGGCGCGAGGAAGCTCCAGTTCGAGAGGAAGTGCACGACGCGCGAGCGCACCTGAGGCTCGCTCTCGGCGAGCGTCTGCACCTGCTCGACGAGCGCCGGCACCGTGAGCAAGACGAGCGCGGCGATCCCGAGGATCATCACGCCGAACACGATGCCGATCGCAGCGCCGCGCTTCATGCCGCGCCGCTCGAGCTTCTCGACCGCCGGGCTCAGCGTGCCCGACAGGATCGCGGCGGCGACCAGCACGAGCAGCACGGGGAAGAGCGCGACGATCAGCCCGACCCCCGCCACGATCGCGACGATCAGGAGCAGCGTGCGAGGCGCGATGGCAATCGAGAGCGGTGCCGTGCGGGCGGACATGGGGCCCGCCTGAGCAAGCCCGAGGCCAAACGCTCTGCCGGAGTGCCCGGCGAGCCGGGCCGACGCAATTGGGTCGGGTCCGCTTCGCGGACCACTCCGCTAGAGGTCAGGCGGCTTCGGCGGCCACGCGGCTCTCGACGCGATCGAAGATCGCGAGCACCTGCTCGAGCGGATCGGTCGTGTTGAGCTCGCGACGCAGCGCGGCGCTGCCGTGCAGGCCCTTGAGGTAGCCCGGGTAGTAGCGACGCATCGCGCGCACCGCGCGCAGCTCGCCGCGCTCTTCGACGCACATCGCGAGGTGCTCGCGGCAGAGCGTGAGGCGCTCCTCCAGCGTCGGCTCGGGCAGCGTCTCGCCGCGGTCGATCATCGCGCGCGCCTCGCGGAAGATCCACGGGTGCTCGATCGCGTAGCGGCCGACCATCGCGCCATGGCAGTTCGTCTCTTCGATCGCGCGCCGCGCATCGGCGCCGCTCTTCACGTC
>CAYSCF010000803.1:0-1690 GCA_964429305.1 uncultured Sandaracinaceae bacterium
GCCAGGTCGTGAACATCGACGACGTGTATCGCGACGCGCGCTTCGATCCCGCCTGGGATCAGAAGACGGGCTATCGCTCACGATCGATGCTGTGCGCGCCGATGCGCAACCGCACCGGTGGTCGCATGGGCGTCGTGCAGTGCCTCAACAAGCGCAACGGCGTCTTTCACGTGGAAGACGAGGCGATGCTCTCGGCGCTCGCCTCGCAAGCGGCCGTCGCGATCGAGAACGGAAAGTTCTTCGTGCAGACCGTGCAGAAGAACATGGAGCTGCTCGAGACCAAGCGCGAGCTCGAGCGCAAGGTCTCGGAGCTCGACGTGCTCATGGAGATCGCGAGCATCGCAGCGAGCGCCGAGAAGCTCGACGATCTGCTCGAGGGTGTGCTCAAGCGCGCGGTCGACGCCGTGGGCGTCGAAGCAGGATCCATCCTTCTCTCCGAAGGAAACGACGGCGACCTGCGCTTCCGCTGCGCGGTCGGCGGCGCGCCAGACAAGGTGAAGGGCGTGCGCATCCCGAAGGGCGCCGGCATCTGCGGCTGGGTCGCCGAGCACGGCGAGCCGCGCTTCGTGAACGACGTCGCGCGTCGCGATGCGCCTCCCGGGAGTGTCGAAGGCCGGCATCTCGCCGACGTCGCCGATCGCGTCGGCTATCACCCGCGCTCGGTGCTCGCGGTGCCGCTCGCGTGGGAAGACGGCGTCGGCGCGCTCGAGCTCCTGAACAAGCAGCGCGGCACCGCACCGTTCGGCGACGACGACGTGCGCTTCGCGACGCTGATCGCGAGCCACATCTCGAGCGCGATCTCGATCGCCACGGGCCGCGAGCGCCGCGACAAGCAAGAGCGCCTCTCGACGATCGGCCAGCTGCTCTCGAGCGTGATCCACGATCTCAAGACGCCGATGGCGGTCATCGCCGGCTACACGCGCGAGCTCGTGAACGAGAACGATCACGCGGCGCGCGAGCAGTACGCGGACGCGGTGCGACGCCAGGTCGAGCTCATCAACGCGATGACGCGCGAGACGATCGCGTTCGCGCGCGGCGACCGCAGCGTCTGGGTGCGCAAGGTCTACCTCAAGCAGTTCTTCGAAGAGCTGCGCGATCAGATCGTGCGCGAGCTCGAGAGCAAGGGCATCGCGATCCAGCTCGTGCTCGAGGACAAGGGCGTCGCGCGGCTCGATCAGCACAAGATCCAGCGCGCCGTGCACAACCTCGCGCGCAATGCGGCCGAAGCGATCGGTCCGCCGCACGCCCGCAAGCGCGGAGGCACGTTCAAGATCACGGTCTCGCGTCGCGCCGATCGCGCATTGATTCTTTCGTTCGAGGACGACGGTCCGGGCATCCCCGAAGAGATCCGGCACAAGCTCTTCGAGTCGTTCACGACGCACGGCAAGGAGGGCGGCACCGGTCTCGGTCTCGCCATCGTCCAGAAGGTCGCCGAAGATCACGGCGGCACGATGGAGGTCGAGAGCGAGCCCGGTCACACGCTGTTCCGGATGATCCTTCCGCAGAAGGAGACCGGCAGCAGCGTGGACCTCGAAGCGCAGGGATAAGGGCGCTTCAGGTCTTCGACAGCGTGCCGCGCACTTCGCCGACGACGGCTCGAAATGCGTCCTTCAGCTCTTCGCCCGCATCGACACGCTCGCGGATGCGCTTGGCGAGCAGGCAGTGCGTGAGCTTCTCGCCGTGATCCTCG
>CAYSCF010000804.1:0-1684 GCA_964429305.1 uncultured Sandaracinaceae bacterium
CCTGCGCGTCGACCTCTTCGCCGTCGAGCCACGTGAAGCGCGCGCCGAGACCTTCGCGCGCGGCCGCGTACAGGTTGCCCTGCGCCTGATCGAACTCCATGCGCTTGGTGACGTCCTCGACGGTCGCGCCCATCTCGCTCATCAGACCGAGCCAGAACGCAGCGTTCGCGATCTCGTCGCCGATCGACGGGCCGCTCGGCATCACGCGCATCTCGATGCGCAGATGCGGCTTGCCCGATCCGCCGGGGGTCGGCGTGCCGTAGCACGCGCGGTTCCAGCGATAGACGGTGCCGTTGTGCAGGCGCAGCGCCTTGAGCTGCGGCACGCGCCCTTCGTCGAGCGCGACCATCGGGTCTTCGTCGAGATCCGTGCCGACGAGCGAGCGGAAGCGCGCGACGTCTTCCTTCCAGATCTCCATCACGCTCTTGCCGACCCAGCGCTTGCCGAAGCTGACGCGCGCGATCGAGTCGCGCATGTGGTGGCCGGGCTTGCGCGTGTCGACGGCCTGCTCGAAGAGCGCGATGCGCGTCTCGCTCCACAGCCGCTTGCCGAAGAGCACGGACGAGTTGGTCGCCATCGCGAGCGAGGGCCCGAGGATGGCCTGCGCGATGTTGTACATGCGCGCGAACTGATCGGGATCGACCTGCAGGTGCACCTGGAACGAGCAGTTGCACGCCTCGACCATCACCGAGTCGTGACGAACGATGAGCTCGTCGAGACCCTTGATGGAGAAGTCGTAGGGCTCGCCGCGCATGTTGGTCGTCGCGCGGTTGAGCGCCATGTAGCGCGGGGAGGGCACCATGCTCTCCAGACCGAGATCGCTCTTGCGGATGGTCGGCAAGATGCCGACGAGCACGGGATGCAGATCGAGCTCGCCCGTCGCGACGCGCACGCGCTCGTAGAGCGTCTGAAGCTGCGTCTCGAGCGCCGAGATGCCGTTGCCGCCGAACGGCTGCGGATCGGCGTTCATCTCGAGCTGGAACAGACCGAGCTCCGTCGTGAAGTGAGGGTCCTGGAGCTTCTCCATGACCTTCAGCGCGGAGAGCGCCGGCTGATAGCCCTTGTCGACGAGGAACATCTCCTGCTCGGCGCCGATGCGGCCGACGCCGGACTCGAACATGTTCTCGGCGAGCATGCGCTCGAGCGCGCGCAGGTCTGCGAGGATCGCGCGCGTGAAGCGACGTCGATCTTCGCCGGCGAGCTCGCCCTCGACCTTCTTGTGATCTCGCGTGTCTTCCATCAGCCCGGTTCACTCCATTGATCGCCGATCGCGACCGCGCCTCGTCGTACGGGGGTCATGGGGTGCCCGAAGGGCCCCCATCCCCGCGCGCCTGCGCGCGGGAGGTATCAGTCCACTCTTCGAGATACTTGGGCAGCATGTTCCGCCAGGTGGGCCAGTCGTGGTGCCAGTCGGGGCCCCACGGATCGACGCGGTTCGGGATGCCGCGCTCGCCGAGGACCTTCGCCATCGCCCACGTCTCGCCCATGTTCTCTGCGCGACCGGCGCCGCTCGCGAAGAGGATGAAGTTCTTGCGCAGCCGATCGAGGTGCGGGCCGCTCAGCGTCGGTACGAACTGGAGCGGCGAGCTGACGAAGTAGTCGTCGTTGTAGCGGTCGACCTCGATGAAACGCATGAGGTTGAAGGTTCCGCTCATCGGCAAGGCGCGACTGAAGAGATCCGGAA
>CAYSCF010000805.1:0-1683 GCA_964429305.1 uncultured Sandaracinaceae bacterium
CCGGGCGCGACGTCGGGATGTCGAGATCGGTGGCCGACGCGGGCGAGAGGATCGCCGCGTTGTCCCACGTGAGCTTGGTGACCGGATCGGGCAGCTCGAGGAGCCACGGGTTGTTGATGACGCTGCCGTCGAACGCGCGCGTGCAGGAGGCGAAGACGACCTCCCAGCCCTCGCCGCCCGCGCTCGCCGCGCCGAGCGCAGTCGAGATCGCGCCGGCGTCGGGCGCGCCACCATCGAGCGTCTCCACTTCGATGCTCGGGACGACGCCGCTGTGCAGCGCGCGACGCCACGCACCGTCGAACACGCCGTCGCCGACACGGTTCGCGAACGTCTGACGCACCTGGTGGTACGCGCGGATGTTGTCCTCGCCTGCGAACGCAGCGAGCAGCTCGATGAGATTGCGGCCACCGCGCAGCGGCGCGATGAGCGGCTGCTGGATCGCGAACGTGCCGTCGATCGAGCGATGGTCGCCCCAGCTCTCGAGCTCGTGCGCCATCGGCAGATGCCACGTGCAGTGCTCGCTCGTCTCGTCGTCGTGCGACGCGAGAACGATGCTGCACTCGACATGACCGAGCGCTTCCGTGAATCCGAGATCGGCGGGCGCGTCGTACACCGGGTTCGAGCCGCAGATGACCAGCGTGCGCACCTGATCGGCGTTCATCGCGGTGACGAGGCCGCGCAGGCTCTCGAGATGCGCCGTCTCGTCGTCGTCGACGAGCTTGCCGTAGCTGACGAGACCGCGCTCGTTGGCCCCGAGGGCGGTGTTCATCGCGGCCGCGAGCGCGTGCAGCGCCGCCGGCTGACGCGATCCGACGACGACCACCGCGCGTCCGCGGTTGGCGGCGAGATCGGCGGCGACGCCGGTCGTCCACGCATCCGGAACGGCGAGCGTGCCCGCAGGCGCCGCACCGAGCGCGCCCATCGAGACGCCCGCCGCGTTCAACGCGTGCGCGAGCGCCTGGCCGTACGCCGCGATGTCGCTCGACGCGATCCGGAGGCGATGATCCGATGCGATGCCCGTCACGGAGAGCGTGCTCTCCGCGATGTAGAGGCGATTCATCGTGTCGCTCGTGCTGCGCACGGTGCGGCCCGACGCAAACGCGCGCGCGTTACGAGCCATGCCCGGCTCGGTTCCGAGGAAGTCGCTGTCGAGCGAGACGACCACCTTCGCGCGAGCGAAGTCGTACGTCGGACGCCCGGCGGTGCCGTACGCGATCCGCACGCCTTCGCGCGCGTTGCCGTCGGTCACGGGCGCCCACGTGTGGAACTGCGCGCTCGGGAATCGCGCGAGCACCGCATGCCGCAGCCGATGAACGGTCGGCGACGTGATCGGCGCAAGAAGGAAGTGCAGACCGGTCGCGCCGTGCTCGAGGCGATCGCTCAGGAACGCATCGAACGAGTGCCAGTCGGGCGCCGGCGCGCCGTCTTCGAGACCGGACTGCGTGACCGCGTCCGAGCGGTCCTGATCGTAGAGACCGAGGATCGCCGCCTGCGTCTGGAGATCGGTGCCGCCGAACGTGCCGAGCTGGGACGGGTTGCTGGCCGAGTGCGCCGCGTTGCCCTCGATCTTCGTCGGGCGACCTTCGTGCGACTCGACGATGACGCCGACCGCCTCGCCGTAGTGCGAGAGCACCGACGCGAAGTGGATGCCGATGCCGGGCAGCGCGTACTCGGGCGTGCGCG
>CAYSCF010000806.1:0-1675 GCA_964429305.1 uncultured Sandaracinaceae bacterium
TGACACGACAACCGCGATGGCGGCGGCCCGGACGAGCAGGCACCATGAGAGGGAGATGCTCCCGGACGTTCCGGATCCCACCGTCTACGCAGCGCCGTTCTTCCTGCTCGCGATCGCGCTGGAGTGGTGGGTGCTGCGCCGGATGCGCGCGGCTGGCCGCGAGGTCCTCGGCTACGACGACATGAAAGACACTTGGGCCAGCCTCGCGATGGGCGTGGGCTCGCTCGTCACGGTGACTGCCATCAACGCGGGCGTCTATTGGCTCGCGCTGTGGCTCTGGCCCTTCCGTTTCGTCGATCTCGGGGAGGGTGTGCTCGGGTTCACCGTGGCGATGATCGGCTGGGACTTCGCGTACTACTGGCATCACCGCTGGGAGCACGAGGTCCGTCTCTTCTGGGCCAACCACGTCAGCCATCACTCGAGCCAGAAGTACAATCTCTCGACGGCGCTGCGTCAGCCGTGGACGCCGTTCCTCGGCATCATCCTGTATCCGCCGCTCGCCCTGATCGGCGTGCATCCGTGGATGATCCTCGTCGCGGGCGGCTTCAACCTCATCTATCAGTTCTGGGTCCACACCGAGGCCATCGGGAGGTTCCCGCGCTGGTACGAGTGGGTCTTCAACACCGCGTCCCACCACCGCGTGCACCACGGGTCGAACGGGCGGTATCTCGACAAGAACTACGGCGGCATCTTCATCGTCTGGGACCGGATGTTCGGGACGTTCGAGGAAGAGAAAGAGCGCGTGGTGTTCGGGCTGACGAAGAACATCACGACGTACAACCCGTTCCGGATCGGGTTCCACGAGTACGCCGCGATCCTGCGCGACGTGCGGAAGGCGCGGACGCTGCGCGAGGTGCACGGCTACGTGCTCGGCCCACCGGGATGGCCGCACTCCGCTTCTGCGATCGCGCACGACGAGGGTGCGAGATCTTGAGGCCCGCGTTGCTCGCGCTGCTCCTGCTCGCGTGCAGCGAGCCTGCCGCGACGACTACGACGACCACGACGACGAGCGGCGGCGTGGCGATCATCGAGGTGACGTCCACGAACGCTCGGCCCGCCGCGCTCGCCGCGCACTCGCTGTGGAACGGTCGGTACGAGTGCGCACAAGGCATCACGGGCCTGGCGCTCACGCTCGATCTCGAGCCGGGCGGGCGGGCGACGGCCGTGTTCGACTTCGGGCCGGTGCCGGAGAATCCCGCGATCCCGAGTGGCCGCTACCTGATGGCGGGCACGTTCTTCCAGGGCGTGGACGGAACGCAGCTGACGCTCGTGCCCGATCGATGGATCACGCAGCCGCCCGGTTACATCATGGTGGGTCTCGCCGCGAGCATCGACCCGTCGGCGCGCACGATGTCGGGTCGCGTCGAGCATCCGTCGTGCACGGTGCTCTCGCTCGTTCGCGTGCAGTGACTGGATCAGCGATGCACGAGATGCAGCACCACGCCGCTCGATCCTTCGGGCGCTCGCGCGCCGGAGAGCGCCGCGCGGACGCAACCTTCTTCGGGCGAGCCTGCGAGGCCCCCACTGAGGTGCACGACGAGCGACCCGTCGGTCTCGTAATTCACGCGTAGCACCGTGGGATCCTGTTGCGTGCACGCATAGATGTCGGCGCGGTGGGCATCGAGCCCCGCGCGGATCGCGGCCTCGGCAGGTGAGGGCGGGTCCGTCGCATCGC
>CAYSCF010000807.1:0-1673 GCA_964429305.1 uncultured Sandaracinaceae bacterium
GCAGACGCAGCTGCCGTGCGCGCGCATCACGCTCGAAGGCGCACGCCTGACGATCGAGTACGGCGCGCTCCCGGGAACGTGCAGCTACCAGGGCCAGACGTACGCCGGAACGCACGTGATCGAGGTGATGAGCAGCAGCGGTCAGGTGATGGTCGAGCACACGTGGACCAACTTCCACGACCAGACCGTGAGCGTCACCGGAAGCGCGATGGTCACGTGGAGCGCCGCCGACGCGTCGCGCCGTCCCTCGTACTCGATGACGTGGACGCGCCTGTCCGACAATCACACCGGCACCGGCACCGGGGACACGACACAGACGCCGCTGTCGGGCGGCATCCTCACGGGCTTCCAGGAGTCGGGCGAGCGAACGTGGACGAGCGCGTCGGGGACGTGGACGCTCGACATCGACGCCGTGCAGATGCGGTGGATCGATCCCTGTCCGCAGGCGGGCACGTACACGCTCACGACGCCTTCGCAGAAGCACCTGACACTCTCGTTCGGCCGCACGGACGCGACGACGATCCGCGCGACGATCACCAGCGGCGCGCGCAGCTACGATCTCAACGTCCACACGCTCTGAGGTAGTCTCGGGCGCGTGGGGCGGTCCTTTCTCTCCTCGCTCGCGCTCGCGTCGCTCTTGCTCGCGCCTGCGGCTCACGCCCAGGTCGCGGCATCGTTCGACTATCGCGTGAATCGCACGATCTCGGAGGGCGACGGCGCGTACCAGGGTTGGAGCGACCAGCTGACTGCCAGCGGTCACTACGACGTAGTCCCCACGGATGCGGCAGTGAGCGTCCACGCGACGTACGCGTGGCACTACGCGTCGCCAGAGGAAGCGAGGGACGGCAGCGAAGACCGCACCGTCGAGATCGATCGTGCGCAGCGTCATTACGTCGCCGGCTCCGATCTCGACGAGTACGACGACGTCGATGCGCGCAGCCTCGCGACGTGGATCTACGTGCCGACGACGCTGCGCGTCGGAGACGAGGTGACGATCCTCGACGAGGTCTTCCGCGTGTCCGCGGTCGACGAGCCGCTCTCGGTCGCCGGGGCCACACGCACGACCCTCCACGTGCAGAGGCAGGGCACCGGGCGCCGCAACGACGCGTACGGCCTCTTCACGACGACCACGAACGACGCCTACTGGTTCGATGCCGCGACCGGGATGTTCCTGCGCGAGCTGCGCTTCGAGCACGACGAGGGCGTCGCGACCGACGCCGAGCGCGCCAGCTTCCGGCAGCGCGAAGAGGTCGCGATCACCGATGCCAGCTATGCGCCGCGCGTCGGTCCACTGCCGCCGGAGCCGCAGCGCATCGTGCAGCCGTTCGCCCGCTTCTCGTGGCTGATCGCGCCGGTGGGGTTCTCGCTCGCCGTCGTGCTGGGCTTCATGCTGGTGAGGCGCGTGCTGCGACCCGCGGCCGTGCGCACGCATCGCGGGCAGGAGATCACCGTGGACGATCTCGGTCCGGGCGCGGCACTGCCGGCTGGCGCGACGGGGACCACGATCTACTTCGGGGCCTTTCTCCCGCACTTCCTCGCCGTCGCACGTCGCACGAGCAACCGCGTGTGGATCGCGCGCACCGGTGGCTCGGTCGTGGGCTGCGCGATCGAAGACCGCGTCGCGGGCGTGCCGACGATCTTCGCGCCCGTCTCCGACGTGTGCGAGGCGCTGC
>CAYSCF010000808.1:0-1660 GCA_964429305.1 uncultured Sandaracinaceae bacterium
TAGCAGGCAATGGGCAAGCCCATGGTATCGACGAGCAGATGCCGTTTCCTGCCCTTGACACATTTGTGGGCGTCGTAGCCGCGGATGCCAGCCGACTCCTCCACCGTCTTCACACTCTGGCTATCTATGATGGCCGCGCTCGGATCGATCACAGCCCACACGACGAAGGTGGTCACCGCGATTCCCAGCACGATAGGGACGAACACGCTACTCACGCGATCGGCGAGCCTCGCGATGGGCGCTTTGCTCCCTTGGGCCTCTCGCACCGCCTCGACGATCCGCGCGAGCGTGGTGTCGGATCCGATGCGCGTGACGCGAACCGTGATCGCGCCGGTTCCGTTCATCGTTCCGGCCGTGACCGCATCGCCTGCGACCTTCTCGACCGGGAGGCTCTCGCCCGTGAGGAGTGACTCGTCGATGCACGACGTTCCTTCGATCACCACGCCATCGAGCGGCACGCGCTCGCCGGGTCGCACGATCAGATGGTCATCGACCGCGATGGACGCGACGGGCGCATCATCGAGACGGGAATCGACGACTCGGTGCGCGACGGAGGGCTGGAGCGCGACGAGGCCGCGAACGGCGTCCGAGAGCCGGACGCGGGCTCGCGCCTCGAGCCACTTGCCGAACGACAAGAATCCGATGATCGCGCCTACGGCCTCGAAGTAGACGTGAGGCATCCCGCCGTGCGCTGCGTGAGGGGTCAGCGACGGCACGAGGATCACGGCGACCGACCAGCCGTACGCGGCCGCAGCGCCGAGCGCGACGAGCGTGTTCATGTCCGCCGCGCGATGGCGCGCCGCCGTCCACGCGAGCGCGAAGAACCGTCGGCCCGGCCCGAGCAGAACGAGCGTCGCGAGGATCCACTGCACGGCGCGCGCCTCGGCTCCTGCCAGTGCGGGGACACCGTGCGCCATGGCGATCGCGACGAGCGGAATACCGAGCACCGCCGCACGCACGGCCTCGATTGCGAGCGCGTGCGACTCCACGTCGGTCGCGTCCGGCGTCGGGCGCTCGACGCTCGCGTGATAGCCGGCGGCCTCGACCGTTGCGGCGAGCGACGCGGCGCTGGCGACTTGCGGGTCGAACACCACGGTGGCGCTCTCGTCGACGAGGAACACATCCGCCTCCAGCACGCCGGGGACGGCGCGAAGCGTCTTCTCCACGCGGCCCACGCAAGCAGCGCAGGTCATTCCTCGAACGGCGAGCCGAACATGTGTGGCGCCGTCTCTGGTCTCGTCCGATCGCATGCAGCCTCCACCGAGCTGACGCGGGCGCCGCTCGTTCATGACAGTCCTTTCGGGTGGTGTCATCGAGCGCGCCTGGCTGCGTCAGCACGATGGAGGCAGAACCATGAGCTCGATCGAGACCAAGCTGACGGTGTCCGGAATGACGTGCGGTGGATGCGCGAGACACGTCGAGCGCGCGCTACGACGAGTCGACCTCGTCTCAGGAGTCGAGGTGCAGCTGCGCGAGGGCATCGTGAAGGTGACACACGACCCCGGCGTGCCACGCGACGCGCTCGTCGACGCGGTCCGCGAGGCTGGCTATCCCGCCACGTGAGCCGGCACGCGGCCCGCCCTCATCGGACTCGATGGACGATGTGATTCGTCGATGTGCGTCGCTGGCTCGGCCGTAGCTGATGCCGAGCCGGCGGCAG
>CAYSCF010000809.1:0-1651 GCA_964429305.1 uncultured Sandaracinaceae bacterium
TGATCCAAGGCCTGATAGACGCTCGCGCGGTCCTCGACGACACACGTCCAGGGGAACGCCGCGATCTCGTGAGCGAGCGCTTCCGCCGCGGCGCGCGCCGTTCCGTCCGCCACCACGCGAGACGCGAGCCCCATCGCGAGCGCCTCGGCCGACGACACCGGCCGGCCGGTGAGCACGAGATCGAGCGCGCGACCGAGCCCGACGATGCGCGGCAGACGCACGGTGCCGCCGTCGATGAGAGGAACGCCCCAGCGTCGACAGAACACGCCCATCACGGCGCTCTCTTCGACGACGCGGAGATCGCAGAAGAGCGCGAGCTCGAGACCGCCCGCCACCGCGTGCCCCGCGATCGACGCGATGGTCGGCTTGCTCGGCTGCATGCGCGTCGGCCCGAGCGGCGCATCGCCTCCGCGCTCGACGAGGTTCGGCGTCCCGCGCGCGATGGCCGAGAGATCCGCGCCCGCGCAGAACGTGCCGTGATCGCCGTGGATGACCGCGACGCGCAGGGCCGGATTCGCCTCGAAGTCGCGCACGGCGGCCACCAGCGCGTCGGCCATCTCGCGATCGATCGCGTTCCGCACGTTCGGTCGGTCCAGCACGATCGTGACGACCTCGCGATCGATCTCGACGCGCACGCTCACGACGCGGGCCCCTCGAGCTCGACCTCGATGCCGTCGCCGAGCACCGCGTGCGAGCGCGCGACGAAGGGCCCCGAAGACGACGGCAGCTCGGCGAGCGTCGCGCTGCGGACCTTCGTGCCCGTCACGAGCGTGCCGTTGGTCGAGCCGGCGTCGTAGAGCCACACGGTGTTGCGCGCATCGAGCAAGACGACCGCGTGCACGCGCGAGATCTGCATCGTCATCACCTGCTTGAGCCCCTGGTCCATGCACTTCTCGGCGCGCCCGACGAGCACGCCGCGGCGCAGGTCCTCTTCGCGCAACGCGACGCGCGCCGTCACGCCCGCACGCTTGCCGAGCAGCGTCGCGACGATGGCCCCCTTCGAAGGCGCATCCGACGCCTCGACGAGCGTGATGGGCCGCGGCAGCGCCGTGATCAACGTGCTGCGGCGCGCGGTGCGGTACGGGCCTTCGTCGTGTCCGAGCTGCGTCGAGGACCTGCGCTTGGAGGCGTCGACCGCGCTCGCCGACTCGATGCTCTCCATCGAAGGCAGCGCCGAGGGCGGAGGCTCGGCGCCGGGGCCCACGGGGAAGCCGCCGAGCATGTACGTCCCGAGGCGCACCGCGAACGGACCGTCGACGCTGAGCGAGCGTGCCGGACGATCGGTCATCGCGTACATCGGCATCGCCGCGCGCAGATCGACCAGACGCAGCTTCGGCTCCGACCCGCCCTCGGGGACGACGAGCAGATGTCGGAGCGAGAGATCGGCATCGCTCGGCAACACGACGTCGCATCGCGTGTGACGACCGACGATGAGATGCTGCCCCGCGCCGAGCGGGAAGTCGCGGAACCCGTTCTCGTTGCCTCGCGTCCAGAAGAGACGAAACGCGGTGGAGCGCGCGTCCTTCGGCGGGATCAGCGCGAGGCCCGGGACGTAGCCCGACCACATCGCGCCCAGCTCGGCTGCGCTGATGCGCGGGCTGGGCTCGACGGCGCCCGGGCCGGTGTTGGCGTTGTCGGCGGAGGACACGGT
>CAYSCF010000810.1:0-1646 GCA_964429305.1 uncultured Sandaracinaceae bacterium
CCGATCTCTCGCTCGCCTCGAGCACGAACGCACGTCGCTACCCAATGCGATCGCCAAGCTCTCCGCCGATGCGCAGCGTCTGGTCGATGCGCTTCCGGGCGTCGGCTCGGACGAACGCGACGCCGCGATCGCTCGGATCGAACGCTCGTCCGAGCGCGTGGAGGCTCGACAGGCTCGACTTCGGGACGTCGAGATCGGCGTGGCAGCGAACGCGCGGGCGAAGCTCGACGTCGCCTGGATCGCCGCGACGCTGACGCGGTTCGGTCGCGTGTGGGACCGCCTGGCGCCTTCCAATCGTGCGCGGCCCGCGGGCGCGTTGATCGCAGACGTTATCGTCCACGGCCGTGGCCGCGAGAACACGATCACGTCGCGCGATGCGTTTGCGATGCCGGGCCACAGAACGAACAACGCCCGCGGCGCCCCGAGCCATCGCGTCGGGTGCTGACACGTGGCGCTGACGAGAGCGTTCGCTGCGACGGTGCTCGTCTCGTCCAGGTCTCCGTCGAGATCCGCACCGCGTTGTGGACGCAGACGAAGAGGACGCGCGTCTTCTCGCTCATCCCAAGCTCGGCTCCGATGCGATGGCGACGATGGTCCCGTCCAGATCGCAGGCTCCGGCGAGTGTGTTCGTGATCGTGCCGAACTTGCGGATGTTCTTGTGCAGCAGCTCGAGGCGCACCGGCGTCTCGTCCGTGACGACGCTGAGCTCGTAGCGGATGCGGACGATCTTCGGCGGTGGCTCGGTGCGATCTGCGACGACGCGCACGGACGCGGACTCGTAGCGGAACGTGAGCAAGTGCGAGAAGCGTTCGACGTTCTTTAGGATGCACGCGCTGAGCGCGGCGGCGAGAAGATCGGTCGGCCCAGGCAGTCCTTCGACGCGGCCCTGCGTGCCATCGAAAGGGATCGTCGCACCATTGGCGACGGCCGACGCGTCGCCACCTGCGCGCACGGACGCCGTGACGACGTACGAGAGCGATGTCGCCCCTCCGCTCACGGCGCCTGCTCCAGCGCGGCTGGTGGATCGACGCGTGCTGCGCGATCTGGCTCCCACGGAAGCATGACGAGCTTGGCGGTGTGCGCGCCGACCTCATCGATGAAGCGTCCCTCTCGCGCTCGACGCGCGCTGAGAATCGGATCGGTGATGGCGAGCGGTGTGAGGCACTGGTTCACGACCCACGCGGCGGGGTGAACACCGGCGCGAGCGAGGTCGTGCTCGAGATGCATCGCCTCGTGAACGGGCGTCGCCTCGGGGAGCGTCACGATCAGGACGTGGGTGAATGCGGGATCGCGGAGGTGCGGTAGCAGCGACCGCACCGCCTCCGGCACTCCGTTCGCGCGGCGCTCGACCTCGCGGTGGTAAGCCTCCGCGGCATCGAGGAGCAGGAGCGTGTGACCCGTCGGCGCCGTGTCGATGACGACGAAGCCTTGCTCGCCTCGCGCGACGGTCTCGGCGAACGCACGGAAGACTGCGATCTCGGTCGTGCACGGAGAGCGCAGGTCCTCTTCGAGCAACGCGCGACCGGCAGCGTCGAGCGCGGCGCTCGATGTAGCGAGAACCTCGGCGCTGTAGCGCGCCGTCTCGACGACGGGATCGATGCGCTCGACGCGAAGGTTCGCGCGACGCTCGAGGACGGCTGCCGCGA
>CAYSCF010000811.1:0-1643 GCA_964429305.1 uncultured Sandaracinaceae bacterium
CACCACGTCGCCCAGAAGTCGAGCACCACGACGCGACCGCGCAGCCGCGCGAGCGTGACCTCGTCGGTCCCCGAGACGCGCCGCGTGTCGAGCTCCGGCGGCGCGGTCCCGACGGCGAGCTGCGGGATCGCGCCCATCGTCCCCGGCGGGACGCGCGTCGGCTCGGCGCGCCCGAAGCTCGCCACGGCCAGCACGCAGACGATCGACAGAATCGGCAGAGCGCGTCGCATCGAGACCTCAGGTTAGCACCGCGAAGGGGTTGGACACCCTCACCGATCGTTCGTTGGGCGCGGCGGAAGCGTTTCGCGCTAAGACGCCCGCGTGAGCCCGCTCCGCGAAGTGCTCGTGGTGTACGCGGCCGTGACGGTGCTGACGGCCCTCTTCGGCGCGCTGCACGCCCTTCCCTGGGCGAACGACTACGTCGCGCTCGCGATCGCAGCGCTGTTTCTGGGCACTGCGATGCGGATGTCGCGAAGCGCGCCGGGCGGCATGCAGCGCTTCGGGATCGAGCTCGGTGGTCTGCTGGAGCCCGCCGATGCCAGCGACACCGAGCCCGGGCCGCTCGGGCTCTTCGATCTGGCGCGCACGCTCCGGACGGCGCTACCGAGCGCGCTGCGCGAGACGGGCTTCGCGCTCGCGGTCGCGTCCGTCGTGTTCCCGCCGTTCGTGGTCGGCTTCTGGATCTGGTGGGGCCCATCGCACCCGTTCGTCTGGCATCCGACGGCGGACTTCGCGTCGTTCGTGCTCTCGCAGTTCGTGCTCGTGGGCCTCCCGGAAGAGGCGCTGTTCCGCGGCTACGTGCAGACGCGCCTCGGCGATCGGTTCACGCACAAGACACGTGTGCTCGGGACGGAGCTCTCGGTCCCCGCGTGGATCCTGCAGTCGGTTCTGTTCGCGCTGGTGCATCTCGCGACGGAGCCGAACGTGCAGAAGCTCGCCGTTTTCTTCCCGGGCCTCTTGTTCGGCTGGATGCGAGCCCGCCGCGGCGGTATCGGTGCATCGATCGTGTTCCACGCGCTCAGCAACGTCATCGCCGAGATCCTCGTCACCGGGTGGCTCACCTGATGGGGAAGAAGCGCGGCGCGTTCTTCGACATGGACAAGACGCTCGTGCAGGCGAACACGGGCGTGCTCTACGCGCGCTGGCGCTTTCGCCGCGGCGAGAGCGGGATGCGCGACATGGCGCGCGTGATGTGGTGGTCGGCGCAGTACGCGGCCGGCATCGTCGACGCGGGCGCCGTGAGCACCTACGCCGCGAGCACGCTCCGCGGCATCGACGAGGCCGCGTTCGCCGAGCAGTGCCGCCTCTGGTTCGACGAGATGGTGCGGCCGATCGTCCGTGCGGGCGCGCGCGACGTGATCGAGAAGCACCGCGCCGACGGCGACATCCTCGCGATCCTCACGGGCAGCACGCCGTACGCCGCCGGGCCGCTCGGCGAAGCGCTCGGCATCCCGCATCGCATCGCCAGCACGCTCGAGGTCCGCGGCGGCGCGTTCACCGGCCTGGTGGAAGCGCCGCTCTGCTTCGGCGAAGGCAAGGTCGCGCGCGCCGAGAAGTTCGCGATCGAGCACGACATCGATCTCGACGCGAGCAGCTTCTACACCGACAGCATCAGTGACTTGCCGATGCTGATGCGGGTGGGA
>CAYSCF010000812.1:0-1639 GCA_964429305.1 uncultured Sandaracinaceae bacterium
GCCCCGCGGTGCTGCCGACGATCCGTACGGGCGATACCGAATCGCAGAACATCACGGTCACGAACACCGGCGCGGCCGCGACGAGCATTCAGAGCGTCACGCTCACCGGCTTCGACATGGTCAGTGCGCCGCCGCCAGGCACGATGCTCGCCGCGAACGGTGGCCAGGCCACCGTGACGGTGTCGTACAGCCCGCAGGCCAAAGGCGACGTCGCCGGCACACTCCACATCGATTACGACAACGGCAAGACGATCGACACACCGATCGCGGCAAAGGCCGTCGCGACCTCGCTATCGCTGACGCCCGACGGCAACGTCGACCTCGGCCCGATCTGCATCGGCCAGATGCAGGCGCAGAACTTCTCGCTGATCGCGGCCGACGAGGGCTCGTTCAAGCTGACCACGGTGACGATGCCGGATAGCGGGTTCACGCTGGCGGCGCCGACGCTGCCTGCGACCGTGCAAGGCTCCGCCGCGAACACGGTGAAGCTCACGGTGACGGCCGCGCCGGCCGCCGAAGGCGATCTGACATCGTCGTTCCAGCTGGTCACCGACATCCCGATGGCGATGCCGCACACGATCAACCTCCACATGCTCGGCCTGAGCGCGGGCGTCAACGGTCCGCCGATGGTCGATCTCGGCAGCAATCTGATCAACCAGACCTCGCTCGGCCAGCACGTCCAGATCTCGAACTGCACCAGTGCACCGGTCACGATCACGTCGGTCAACATCAGCGGCACCGACGCGGCGGACTTCGCGGTCGTCGATCAGCCGACCGATCTCACGATCATGCCGGCGCAGTCGATCCAGTGGCTCGTCGTGCTCGACCCGCACTCGGGCGGCGACAAGAGCGCTCAGTTCAACGCGAACTTCGACGGCGGCACGACCGCGGTTGCGCTGATCGGTGAAGGCCTCACCGACATGCTGCCGACGCAGGGCGACGCCGGCACCGACAAGTCGAGCTACTACGCGTGCAACGTCGGCTCGCCGTCAGGGCTGTTTCCGATCGGGCTCGCTGTGGGCGGGTTGCTCGTCCGTCGTCGTCGTCGCCCGCACGGTCGCGTCTGACAGCGGCAGCACCGCGGTGAAGCACGCACCGCGATTGGGCTCGCGGCGGTAGCTGAGCCGGCCGTGGACGAGCTGCATCACGTAGGCGCTGATCGCGAGGCCAAGGCCCGTGCCTTCCGGCGTGCCCGATGCAAACGGCTCGAACATGATCTCGCCGATCTCGGTCGAGACGCCTGGTCCGTCATCGCACACCGAGAACACGACCTCGTTGCCGACGACGCGGCACCTGAGGTCGACGACACCATCCGGAGGCGACGCGTTCGCGGCGTTGCGGAGCAGGTTGCACAGCACCTGGAGGAACAGCGGCTCCGCGATCATCACGGTCGCGTCGGTGATGTCGCCGATGTCGAGCCGGCACTTCTCGCGCACGTAACCGCCAGCGAGCCGGACCGCGCGCTCGACGAGCTTCTTCGTGCGCACCGGCTTGTTCGTGACCTCGGCGCCGCGGATGAACTTGCGCATCTGGACGAACAGCTGGACGGTTTCGTCACCAGCCATCGAGGCTTCGGCGACGGCCTCGGCCATGCCGGCGACGTCGCCATCCGCAGCGATCATCTGGATCTCGTTGAGCG
>CAYSCF010000813.1:0-1638 GCA_964429305.1 uncultured Sandaracinaceae bacterium
CCGGATCGATGTCGGACAGATCGCGCTCGTCCTTCTCTTTGACCGTCGGCGCATCGGAGAGCGTGAGCGCCTGCATCTTCGCCGTGTCGTTGACGTGCTTGCCGACGCTCGTCTGACCGGACGACGAGAGCGAGACGTTCCCGCTGTCGGATGGCTGGAGATCGGCCGGATCGAGCTGCTGCGTCTTGTCGTTGCTCGGGGCGTCGGCCTCGACTGCGAACGGCTCGGGCGAGAGCTTCGGCGCCGGCACCTTCGCGTGCTTGGCGAGCGTGTTGACGAGCAGCTCGAGCGTCGGCGGTCGTAGCGTCGGATCGGGATCGAGATAGCGAACGAGCACCTTGCCGACCTCGCCGAGCGCGGGCGGCGCGTGCTTGGGCCCGGGCTCCGGAACACTGCCCGTGAGCGCTTCCCACGCGAGCGCTGCGACGGACCAGCGATCCGAAGGCCGGCCGGCGAGACCATCACCGACCTCGGGCGCGAACTGCCTGCGCAGGCCGACGTCGTCCGTGAGCGCGTCGACGATCGCATCGCCGGGAAGAACCGAGAGCGCGAAGCCGCCCGTGATGCGAACGCCCTCCGCGTGCACGTAGACGCGATGCGCGCGCAGATCGCCGTGGAACCAGGGCTCGGGGATCGCGAGCGTGGCCTCGGCGAGGCTGACGATCACCGGCAAGAGCTCCGCGGTCGAGAAGACGCTGCCCTTGCTGCGGCGCGCTTCCAGAATCGCGCGGAACGTCGTCCCCTGCGGCCAAGGCTCGACCACGAACACCAGCGCGCCCTCGCGATCGACGTCGCGGATGCGCGCGATCGTGCGCCCGCCGATACCGACGAGCGGCGAGAGACGCGTCACCAGCGAGCGCGCGTCGCGCTCGCCGAGCGAGCCGGGCGCGGGCAGACGGAAGAGCACGTGCGCCTCCGACTCCTGATCGAGCGCCTTGTAGGTGAGGCCGAGCGCGTCGCCGTCGAGGGCATCGACGATCTCGTAACGCTCGCCGAGCACCGCACCGCGTCGCGGTCCGCGCGCCGCGATCGGTGTCCCGGTCACCTGTGTCGAGTCGGTCTCCATCCACCCCCGCCGAGCGGGCCCCGAGGATAGCGCGGGGGGGTGGTCTCACGCACCACACGGATTACGCTCCGGCCCACGTGACCGAAGCGCGACGAGAGACGGCCAAGCGGGTGACTCGCGGGATCGTCGCGCTCGCGATGGTCTCGGTGGGCGTGATGCACTTCACGCAGGCCGAGTGGTTCGCCCAGATCGTGCCGCCCTTTCTTCCCGCGCACGTGTGGCTCGTGTGGATCTCGGGCGTGTTCGAGATCCTCGGCGGCATCGGTGTGCTCGTCCCGCGCGTGCGCGCGCTCGCCGGCTGGGGCCTCGTGCTGCTCTATCTCGCGGTCTTCCCCGCGAACATCTACATGGCCGTCGAGCCCGTCGCGGTGAACGGCGTCGTGCCGGAGCGCTGGCTCGTGTGGGCGCGGCTTCCGTTCCAGCCGGTCTTCATGTGGGTCGCGTGGTGGTGCACGCGGCCACCGCGTCAGGGCACGAGCGCGTAGGCCGCGATCAGCGCGAGCGTCGCGCCGAGCACGAGAAGAGGCGTCGCCCAGAGGCCGAACGCGATCACGTCACGCGTCGGGACGATC
>CAYSCF010000814.1:0-1637 GCA_964429305.1 uncultured Sandaracinaceae bacterium
CGTGCGGCTCGAACTGGAGCCATGGCTGCCCGGTCGCGACCTCGAGCGAGCGCGCGAGCTGATCGGCGGTGAGACGCCGCGGCGTGCGCGCCGTGACGGCCACCTCGTCGCCGCTCGTGGGCGCCGTCGTGGCCGTCGCGGGCGCTGCGCCGCATCCGACCGAGAGCGCGAAGAGCAAGAGCCAGCGAGTCACGTGCCGTCCTCCTCTCGAACGGCCCCAATCGACGGACGATAGCACTCGCTCAGGGCGCGAGCGTCAGTGCGCCGAAGCGCTCGGGCACGTGGAAGTTGGGGCGCGGCGTGTGCGTCGGGAAACGGGCGAGGAAGAGGCGCGGCGAAGGTGAGTGACCGGTGATGCGGAACAGGCCGATGTGGAGCTCTCCGGGTGCGAGCGTGGCGCGATCGAGCGCCGACGATGGGATGCGCGCTTCGATCGTGAAGCGGTGCGCTTCGTCATCGACGCGCTCGGCGTGCGTCACACCGCTCGACCAACCGACATCGCCGTGCGGGCGCGCGTCGAGATCGACGGCGACGTCGAGGATCTGTCCGCGCGGGCCGAGCTCGATCTCGCGGTACGTGTGCGGCGTGGCGGGGTCGGCATCGAGGAAGACCTCGACGACGTCGTAGCCGTAGAGGTGCTCGTACTCGGTGCCGGCGGCCGCATCGGGCGCAGTGAGCGGCGGAACGAAGGACGCGTCGAAGGCGACATGGAGCGCGTCGTCGGTCCACACGATGCGGACGAGCGTCTCGGGAGAGGTGACGGCAGCGCCGGTGTAGTCGGTGGTGATCGCGATGACGGGCGCGGACGTCCATGCGGAATCGTCGAGGACGCCGTCGAGGATCGGAGGAGAAGAGGTGTGGGGGGCGAGGAGAACGTCGGGAGCAGCGAGCGCGGGAGCGGGAGCGGGAGCGGGCGCGGGCGCGGGAGCGGGAGCGGGAGCGGGCGCGGGAGCGGGCGAAGATGCAGGCATCCCGCAGCCCACCACAGCCACGACGCCGACCACGAGCAGGACGCATCTCACGGCGCCGATGCTACGCCCATCGCGTGATCGAGCCGTGCGCGCGCGACGTGCGCCGCGATCCTCGCGCGGAGATCGGCCAGGCGCGCCTCGGTCGCGCGCTGATCGGCGAGCAAGAGATCGTTCAGCGTCGACTCGCCCGCTTCCAGTGCGGCGAGCTGCGAGCGGTATGCCTCCTCGGCCGCATCCGCGCTCGCACGTGCTGCGTCCAGCGAGCGTCCCGACGCGCGCAGCTCTGCGTACGTCTGCCGGACCTCGAGACGCACGCTGTCCTCCGCGATGCGCAGCTGGTCTTCGGCCGACCGAATCTGCGCGGACATCTCGTCGGCGCGGAACAGCGCCGTCGCCGTGTCGTTCGGTGCCCACGTGAGCGCGGCCCCGAGCTCCCAGAGCGGGTTCCACGTCTGCGTCGGCGGGATGATGCGCGGGTTCGGGTTCGACTCCTCGGCGTAGCCGTAGATGCTCACGTGCGGGTAGCCCGTCGCGAGCGTCGCGTCGCGCGAGCGCGTCTGCGCGGCGATTGCTTCGCGTCCTGCGCGGAGCTCGGCCCGACGATCGAGCGCGGCGCTCTCGACGGCGTCCAGCGCGCCCGGCGCGGGCGGTGCTGCGCTCGGGATC
>CAYSCF010000815.1:0-1630 GCA_964429305.1 uncultured Sandaracinaceae bacterium
CCTGGATCTTCGAGATCGCTTCGCGCGCCATGCCCTTGGCGCGAAGCGCCGGCGTGATCGTCGTGTCGAGCACGACGAGCGTGCCGCGATCCGACGCGGCCGCGAATCCCTCTTTGGCAGCCAGTCGGATCTCGATCTCCTCCGGGCCGAGCTCGACGCTGCGATCCGGCAGGACGACGGTCACCTTTCCCGTCTTGCCCAGCTCGTCGTAGAGCTTGCCGCCGTCGGCCTTCGAGAGCGCGGCCTTCACCGCCGGGACGTCCTTTCCGATCTTCGGACCGAGCGCGCGGAAGTTCGGCACGACCTGGAACTGCACGTACTTCTGCGGCTCGTGCGTGAGCGCGATGCTCTCGACGTTGAGCTCGTCCTCGATGATCGCGCGATGCTCGATGAGGACCTCTTCGGCGTGCGCATCGGTCGTGACGACGATGACGCTGCCGAGCGGCTGACGAACCTTGAGCTTGTTGGCCGCGCGCACGCGCCCGCCGAGCGTCACGACGTTGCGCACCAGCGCCATGTCGCGCCGCACGTCGTCGTCCTGCCGCTCTTCGCGCGCGCTCGGGTACGACGTCAGATGCACGCTCGACTTCGCATCGGGCGCGCCCTTCGTCAGGTTCCGATAGACGGTGTCCGCGAGGAACGGCGTGAACGGCGCGAGCAGCTTGCTGAGATCGACGAGCACTTCGTAGAGCGTCGCGAACGCCGCGAGCTTGTCGGCGCTCTCCTTCTCTTCGCCCCAGAAGCGCGGCCGGCTGCGGCGCACGTACCAGTTGGAGAGCGCGTCCACGAATTCCTCGACGCGGCGCGCGGCCGGGTGAGTCTCGTAGTGCTCGAGCGAGGTGCCGACGAAGCGGATCGTCTCGTCGAGCTCGGCCAGGATCCATCGGTCGAGCTCGCTGCGCTCGCCGATCGCGGGCCGTCGCGAGTCGCAGCTCCAGCCGTCGATGTTCGCGTACGTGACGAAGAACGAGTAGCAGTTCCAGACCTTGAGCAAGAGATCGCGGATCGCGTCGCTCGCGCCACCCTCGAACCACTTGCTCGACTGACCCGGCACCGCCGACGAGAACAGCGCCCAACGAACGGCGTCTCCGCCGTACTCGTCGAACATGTTCATCGGGTCTTTGTAGTTCTTGAGCTTCTTGCTGAGCTTGAGGCCCTTCTCGTCCGTGATCAGCCCGAGCACCGTGCAGTGCTTGAACGGATGGGGCATGGGCCGGTCTTCGAACAAGAGCGTGCTGATCGTGAGCAGCGAGTAGAACCAGCCGCGCGTCTGATCGATCGCTTCGGTGATGAAGTCCGCCGGGAACTCCTTCTCGAAGTCGGTGTTCGGCACGTGCGGATAGCCGTGCTGCGCGAACGGCATGCAGCCCGAGTCGAACCAGCAGTCGATCACCTCCGAGACGCGGCGATACACGCCGCTCTCGCCGGGCACCGTGAAGGTGACGTCGTCGACCCACGGCTTGTGCACCATGAGGTGATCACTGAGCGCCGGGTTCTTCTTCTTGGCCTCGGCGAACGCGTCGAACGCGCGCGGGTTGAGCGCGAGGATCTCGTTCGCGCTGCCCATCGCCTTCATCGCGCCCGTCTCGTCGTTGATCCAGATCGGCAGCGGCGTGCCCCAGTAGCGCTC
>CAYSCF010000816.1:0-1627 GCA_964429305.1 uncultured Sandaracinaceae bacterium
ATGTGCGTGGTCGTCTCGACGCCGTACATGGACGAGGCCGCGCGCTGTCATCGCGTCGCGCTCGTGCACGCGGGCCGCATCCTGCGCGAAGGAGCACCGAGCGCGCTGGTCCGCGACTTCGCCGGCACGACGGCAGAGATCGACGGCGGCGATCGCGACGCGCTCTACGCGCTCGTCTCCGCGATGCCCGAGGTCGTCGCTTCGTCGCCGGCGGGCGCGAAGCTGCGCGTCGTGATCGTGGCGGGCGGACAGCCGGCCGTCGCCGCGAAGGTCGGCGAGCTCGGCGCGCGACTGATTCCGTCGCCGCCCGACTTCGAAGACCTCTTCTTGTTCGAGATCGCCGCCGCGACGCACGCCGATGCCCGGAGCGCGGCATGACCGAGCACAGCATCGACGTGTCGCACTTGAACAAGACGTTCGGCCCGTTCAAGGCCGTCGACGACGTCTCGTTCCACGTCGAGAAGGGCGAGATCTTCGGCTACCTCGGCGCGAACGGCGCCGGCAAGTCGACCACGATCCGCATGCTCTGCGGGCTGCTCTCGCCCACGAGCGGCGTCGCGATCGTCGCGGGCAGCGACGTCGGCAAGCGCCCCGACCTCGTGAAGAAGTCGATCGGGTACATGTCGCAGAAGTTCTCGCTCTACCTCGATCTGACGGTGCAGCAGAACCTCGAGTTCTTCGGTGGCATCTACGGCGCGATGGGGCGCGAGCTGCGCGCGCGGATCGATCGCGTCCTGACCGAAGTGTCGATGACGGAGCTGCGCAACGAGAACACCGGATCGCTCCCCGGCGGGCTGCGACAGCGTCTCGCGCTCGGCAGCGCGCTGCTGCATCGGCCACAGATCGTGTTCCTCGACGAGCCGACGGCCGGCGTCGATCCCGCGTCGCGTCGCGACTTCTGGCGGCTCATCCGCACGCTCGCGACCGGCGGCACGACCGTGTTCGTCACGACCCACTACATGGACGAGGCCGAGTACTGCGCGCGCATCGGAATGATGGTCGCGGGCCGGCTCGTCGCGCTCGACACCCCGGCCGAGCTCAAGCGGACGCTGGTGCCCGGACGGATGATCCGCATCGAGGGCGAAGGCGTGCTGAAGGCGCTCCCGGCGCTGCGCGCGAAGGAAGGCGTCATCGCCGCGCAAGGGTTCGGCACGGGCCTGCACGTGCGCATCGATCCGAAGCGGCTGCAGGAGAGCGTGCTCGGCGAGATCGCTGCTGCGACGGGCGCGCACGTATCGCTCGTCGAGACCGTCGAGCCGACGCTCGAAGACGTCTTCCTCGCGGCCGCCGATGACGGCGCCGAAGCAGCGATCCGGAAGGATCAGGCGGCATGAGCACGCGTTGCCCGGGAGCGTCGTTCCCTCACCCCAACCCTCTCCCGCCCGAAGCGGGAGAGGGAGTCGAGCCCGTCACCACGCGTGAGGGGCTCCCTCTCGCCGCCGAGCCCGTCACCGCGCGTGGAGCTCGACCCAGGGTCCGGTCCCTCTCCCGCTTCGGGCGGGAGAGGCTAGGTGAGGGCCTCCCGCCGCTGTGCTCTGGAACGTCGTCCATCGCTACGGAGATTCGATGATCTCTCCTCGCCGCATCGTCGCGATCGCGCGCAAGGAAGTGCTGCACGTCGCGCGTG
>CAYSCF010000817.1:0-1625 GCA_964429305.1 uncultured Sandaracinaceae bacterium
CACGGGACGGAGCACGCCCGCGCTGATCGTCACGGGTCTCGACGAGCACGAGCTGGCGAACCGCGCGCAGCAGCACGGAGCGGAGTTTCTGTTCAAGCCCTACACCAAGAGCAGCCTCGATGCGTTCTTGGAACGAGCGCAGCGGGCGACGCCGGTCGAACACGGCCGGCGAATCGCCGTCCAGCTCGACCTCTCGGAGCGGCAGACGGATGTGGTGATGGCGCTCGCTCGGGGCGTGCCCCGGGCAGAGCTGGCCAACGAGCTCGGCATCGCCGAGACGTCAGTCAAGACGCACGTGCGCGCCGTGCTTCACCATGCCAAGTGCGCGACACTCGACGATCTCCTGCGCGAGATTCTTCGTCGCGCTGCTTCCTGATGCGTAAGCAGCACCAAAGAAGGGAAGGTCTGTGATGGCTCGTGTCGGATACCTGCTTCTCGCAGTCGTGATGACGTCAGGCTGCGACACTGCCTTCACGGCCGAGATGGACGCCGCGACCCCATGTCTGCGCCCTGGCGACTGCGCGAGCGGCACGGTCTGTATCCACGGCGCGTGCGTCGCTGCGACGCCGTGCACGAGCTCGCGCCAGTGCCCGGACCTGGTCTGCGACCCGACGATGCACGCGTGCGTCGAGTGCATCACCGTCGCGGACTGCGCAACAGGAGATAGCTGCGAGAGCGGCGTCTGCCGACAGTCGTCGCCGACATGCACCGTCGACGAAGATTGCGCGAGCCTCATGTTCGTCTGCCGCGTGGCCGACGGTGTCTGCGTGCAATGCAATAGAGATGCGGACTGCATGCCAGGCGGGCGTTGCGGCACCAATAACGCCTGCGTCATGGACGTCGACGGCGCGCTCGTCGATGGAGGTTCGGATGCAGGCTCGACAGACGCGGGGACGGACGGAGCCTCGGGTGTGGACGCGTGGCGCGCGATCGACGCCGGCCCGCGGGACTGGGAGAGCCTTTCTGCAGGCGCCTTGGTGCGCTTCGCCGGCTATTCCGATCGGACGCCGCCGACGGGAGGCTCGTCGTTCTACGCCATGGCGACGAGCACGACGCCGGGCTTCGCGCGTTACACGGCGGGCGCGTGGACTGCGCTGGCCGGGATCGCGCCCGATCCCGGATCAGCCCTTCAGTACACCGGAGCCGCGTGGATTGGGAGCGCTCTCTACGTCCTCGGGGCGGGCAGCGTCTACCGATACGACATCCCCAGCGGAGCCTGGACGACACCCCTGACCACGGTCGCACCCACGCCCATGTGGGCCCAGATGGCTCACGACGATCTCGGTCGCGTCTACGTCGTGACGGCTGACGATCGGATCGCGATCTACGACACTGCTGCGAACGCAATCACATACCAATCCTTCGGCATGGGTTCGCCTCCTGCGACACCGCGTCTGGTATGGGATGGCAGCTCGGGCCTGCTCTACGTGTCGCCGAACCTCAACAACCCCGACCTGTACTCGTTCGACCCGTCGAGCGGCGCGTCGCAGTTGCTCTCGTCGCCGCCCGGCACGATGTTCTTCGTGCCGACCTTCTGCGGCGACGCACGCGGTCACCTGTTTGCCGCTACGAATCCGCACGGGACGGTCGTGTGGGAATACGCGATCGCGACCGATCATTGGTCG
>CAYSCF010000818.1:0-1619 GCA_964429305.1 uncultured Sandaracinaceae bacterium
CATCCTACCAACACCTGCGACCCTGAAACGGGTAGCTGGGACGAGCAGCTAATGGACACGGGCTGGCTGCGCGAGGAGATGACGCGCGCCGGATTCGTGTCTCGCATCATCGCGGGGCCGTACGGCAAGCGCGCGAAGCCGCATGCGTCCGTCGCGGCGCGGTTCCTCGACGCGGCCATCGCCGGGCTCGGCGAGCACGCCCTCCCCCTCGCGCCCTACTTCGTCGCGCACGGCACGTTGCAGCAGGACGTCGGCCGCGTGGCCTCGCCCCAACGTCAGACGGACTCCCGCGCCTCAAGCGACTGACGCGGCGAAGTCGTAGAGCTGCCGGACCTTGTGGGTCCAGTCGAGGTGCCGTTCGGCGAACGCGCGCATTCGCGTGGGCAGCTCTGGGTCTTCGCCCGCGCGCCGCGCGAGCTCGACCACGCGATCGAGGTCGATCGGCGTCTCGTCGGCAGGTAGCCGGACCGCGAACTCCGCATCGTCCGGGACGTCCACGTCCTCGTACGCGTACGCGAACGGCATCCCGCGCGCGATGTAGTCACGCGTCTTGAGCACCGCGCCTTCCCGCAGATGGCTCCGGTGCATGCCGAGGCTGCTCACGGCGACCGAGCACCGGCGGAAGATGGTATCGAGCTCCGCGCCGCGTCGCTCCCCGTGCCAGACCACCTCGACGTTGCGAGTCGATATCGGCCGCGCTGCCTTCGAGACGTTTCCGACCATGTGAAGGAGGATGTTCTCGCGACCGCGATACTGCTCGCAGCCCGCCAACAGACGGTCGGTGCCGTGCCACGGCGAGTGGGAGCTCGCGACGAACATGATCTCGACGCGGTCCTTGCCCGGCCTGACCGCCGGTGTGAACGAGACTTTGTCCACGGACACCCCGTTCGACACAGTCATGGCGGGCTTGCGCGTCTTCAGCTTCGCCAGCTCCCAGTCGCGAATCTCGTGCGTGACGCCGACGATTCCGTGAGCGCGAGACAATATTCGCGGCGAGTTCAACGTCTCCAGGCCGGCCCGCACGAAGTTCCCGATGCTCTGCCCGGCGCTCATCACCTCGAACGATTCCTTGGCGTGATGCACGGTGACGATGGGGGCCCGAGTCCGCCGAAACAGAGCGAGCGGATCGAGGTCGATCGCCGTGAGATAGCGAACGACGAGCACGTCGTATCCATCGAGCACGTGCCCGCGCGTCATCAGGCGGTACTTGAAGAGCTGCCGCTCCAGCCGAGCGACGCTGGCCATGCTCGACACCGGGTTTCGAATGAAGCGAATCCCGCCGTCGAGACCTTCGCGGTCCGGATTCAACGCGAGGTACTCGAGCGGCAGACCGAGCTTCATTGCGGCTCGTGCCTGCCCCGCGTACGCGCCATCGATCCCGACGAGCTTCGAGAGCGCCATCTGCACGTAGGCGATGCGCGGGCTCCGTGCACTACTCATGGTCGTCCGATGATTCGGTCGACGACGTCGACGATGCGCGCGGCGGCGTCTCCCTCGCCGTAGTCATGGATGTCCCGTCGCTCCACGGACGTGCCGAGGCTCAGGTCGAGCGCGGCCACGATCGCGTCCGCATCACGCGGATCAGCCAGCCGATTCCATCCCGCTTCGATCGTCTCGAC
>CAYSCF010000819.1:0-1616 GCA_964429305.1 uncultured Sandaracinaceae bacterium
GTCTGACCGCTCGCTTCGCGCTCGCGTCGCTCGGCGAGCAGCTCTTGCGCGCGCTCGGGCGTGATCGACTCGGGCGAGTCGCCCTTGCGCAGCGTCGCGTTCGTGTCGCCGTCGGTCACGTAGTTCCCGAAGCGGCCTTCCTTGAGCACGATCTTCTTCTTGCTCACCGGATCGTCGCCGAGCTCCTTGAGCGGGCCCGCCGCGGCGCCGGCCGCGCGACGACGACCGCGCTCCTTGGGCTGCGCGAGCAGCGCGAGGGCTTCTTCGATCGTGATGTTGAAGATCTGATCTTCGCTGGTGAGCGAGCGGCTGTCCTTGCCCTTGGTGATGTACGGGCCGAAGCGACCGTTCTGCGCCGTGATCACTTCTCCGTCGGCTGGGTCGTGACCGATCGCGCGCGGCAGCGAGAGCAGCTTGAGCGCATCCTCGAGCGTCGCGGTCGCGGGCTGCATCGTGCTGAGCAGCGACGCAGTCTTGGGCTTCTCGGCCTTGGCATTGCCCGCCTCGCCGAGCTGCACGTACGCGCCGTAGCGACCGACGCGCACCAGCACGGGCATGCCCGTCGCCGGGTCGGTGCCGAGCTCGCGGTCGCCGCTCGGCGCATCGAGCAGCGCGATCGCCTTCGGCACGGTGAGCTCGTCGGGCGCCATGTCCTCGGCGAGCGAGACCGTGTCCTCACCGCGCTGCACGTACGGGCCGTAGCGACCCACGCGCGCGACGATGTCGACGCCGTTGTCGTCCTTGCCGATCGGGATCGAGTTCACCGCGCGCGCGTCGATCTCGCCGAGGTTCGTGTTCACGAGCGCACGCAAGCCCATGTCCAGCGGGCCGTCGTCGCCGATCAGCGCGCCAGCCGATGTCGCGGGCCCGCCGAAGTAGAATCGCTTCAGCCACGGCACCGCCTCGGCACTTCCCGTCGCGATCGCGTCGAGGTCGTCCTCCATCTTCGCGGTGAACGCGTAGTCGACGAGCCGCGGGAAGTGCTTCTCGAGCAGCGACACGACCGCGAACGCGGTGAACGAGGGCACGAGCGCCGTGCCCTTGCGGATCACGTAGCCGCGATCCTGGATCGTTCCCAACGTCGAGGCGTACGTCGACGGACGACCGACGCCGAGCTCCTCGAGACGACGCACGAGCGAGGCCTCGGTGTAGCGCGCGGGCGGCTGCGTCTCGTGGCGATCGGCGCGCAGGCCGCGGGCGCCGAGCGGATCCTTCTCGTGGAGGATCGGCAGATGCTTCTCGCGGTTCTCGAGCTCGGCATCGGGATCGTCCGAGCCCTCGACGTACGCGCGGAAGAAGCCGGGGAACGTGATCGTCAGACCTGCGGTCGAGAGCTCGACCGTGCGCCCGTTGCTCGCGCTACCCCCGATGCGCACGGACACGGTCTCGCCGGCCGCGTCCTTCATCTGCGAAGCGACGGTGCGCTTCCAGACGAGCTCGTAGACCTTCGCCTGATCGGGCTCGAGCGATGCACCGAGATCGTCGGGCGTGCGCCACGTGTCGCCCGCCGGGCGGATCGCTTCGTGGGCGTCCTGCGCGGTCTTGACCGTGTTCGCGTACGTGCGCGGCGCGGGCGGCCCGTGCTCGGCGCCGGAGAGCGTCTCGATCGTCCGACG
>CAYSCF010000820.1:0-1611 GCA_964429305.1 uncultured Sandaracinaceae bacterium
GCGCCGCCAGCGGCGTTCGTGATGATCACGATGCGCGCGCCCATCCGGATCATCAGGCGCGCGCCGAACACGACGTCGGCGGGCGGATGACCTTCGTAGAGATGGACGCGACCCTGCATCGCGACGACATCGAGGCCCTCGGCGCGGCCGATGACGAGGTTGCCGGCGTGCCCGACGACTCCGCTCGACGGCATCGTGGGGATCTCCGCGTACGGAATCTTCGTCGCGCTCTCGAGCGTGTCGGCGAAACCGCCGAGCCCGGAGCCGAGCACGAGCGCCACCTTCGGCTGCACCTTCGTGCGGGAACGGATCGCGGCGAGCGCAGCCTCGAGCCGCGGCGCCTGGGAAGGAAAGGACGAGCTCATCGGACGCATCGAATCGCGCCGCGGCGCTCAGGTCAAGCCGACGCCGCGGTCTCCGTTCTCGCGGCGCTCAATCCCCGTCCATGTCGCTGAACGCGACGCTCAAGCCGAGCCGCGATGCGACGTCGGTCGCCATGGTCGTCTCGGCGGCATCGACGCGCGAGTACACGCCCTCGCCCACCGTGTGATCGGTGCCCGCGGCGTACGCCGAGAAGGTGGTGGTGCTCGTCTCGGCGATCTGCGCGAGACCCTCGATGCCCGCGGTCGCTGCGGCGAGCTCGCCCAGCTCGGTGTCGGCGAGATCCGGATCGCGCGAGCGCAGGAACGCGTCCCACGACGAGGCGCCAGGCCCCCAGAGATCGCGCACGCCCTGCACGTTCGCCTGCATCGACGCGACGTTGGCGTTGGCCCACGGCGACTCGACCGCGAGGGGCGACGTCATCGTCGAGCGGTGCCCGATCGGGATCCCGAGCTCGATGTTCTTCACGATGCGGAGCGTGTCGAGCATCTGCGTGAGCAGCTCGACGAGCGCGGTCGACTGATCCGGCCACGTCGTGTTGCCCGGCTGACCGGCGCTCGCCAGCGTCGAGGCGAAGTCGCCGCCCGCTGGATCCCAAGCCATCCGCAAGATCGCGGCGTTGCGCTGGATGTGATCCGCGAGCGCGGCCGCGTACGTGCAGCGGCGTGGCGTCGTCACGAGCGCCATCACGATCGCATCGTCCGCGAGCGGCAGGGCGCCCGCATCGGTCGAGCCGCCGAAGAGCACGTACGAGAGCGAGATGAAGCCCTTGCTGCCTGCGCCGAGAGCGTCGACGTAGTGCGCGTCGATGGTGTCCGTGCCCGCGATGTTGCGCTCGATCGCATCGGGCGAGACGGGCCAGAAGCCGAGCACGGCGGTGATGTTCATCGAGCGCGCAGGCCCGATCGAGTACGCATCCGTCTCCTGGAACGCGGCGAACGCATCGACCCACGCATGCTGCGCATCGGTGAGCGCGCTCGCGGTCGGAGCCGTGCAGAGCGCGGACACCGACTCTTGCAGATCACCGGCGCGCCCCTCGAGGCGCACGTATCCCGGCACGATCACGTCGTCGGCCGCGGATCGCAGGAGCATCGCTCGATCGAACGCCGGGGGCGTGCTGCACGAAGTCGAGAGCAACAGCGCCGCAGCGAGCGCTCCCCGGATTCGCGTCATAGCGAGCGCAAGAATCGCACGAGCGCTGCGCGGTCGTCAGCGCTCATCGCGCGGAAC
>CAYSCF010000821.1:0-1611 GCA_964429305.1 uncultured Sandaracinaceae bacterium
CGGCCCATCTCGGTTCCCACGTCTCGAGCGTCCATGCCGAGTTCAGCGTGGAAAACGGCGAACTGCGGGTGGTCGACCGGCGGTCGCTGAACGGAACATTCGTGAATGACGAGCGCTTGGACAGAGATGTCGCACGCGCGCTGCGGAGTGGGGATGTCGTGAAGCTCGGATGGGAGGAGCCCTGCGTGCTACTCATCAGCGAGGACGAACCGTGAGGGCGCGCGCCGCGGCGATGACGCACCCGGGATGCGTGCGAGCTCGCAACGAGGACGCAGTCGTGTTACCGGGCCTCGTCTTGGTCGACAGAACCGAGAACCCGGTGTGCGTGGACCTCGTAGACGCGCCACTCCCGTTCGTGGTCATCGACGGTCTCGGCGGACACGGAGGAGGGGACCGAGCAAGTCGATCGGTCGCGCTGTCCATTCTCGACGACGCTCGAAAACTGCGAGACGGCGACGGTGTCGCGGCTGCGCTCGACCGGGCAAACAGTGCTCTCTACGAGGCGATGCGTATCGATCCCTCGACGCGCGGCTTCGGCGCGGTAGCGGCCGGGGTCATCGTCGCGGCAGACCAGATTGTTCTCTTCAACATCGGCGACGCGCGCGTCTATGAGTACGCGGACACCTACGCCGTGCTGTGCACACGTGACCAACGGGTCCCGGCTTCGAATGTCGTGACCCAGTCGCTCGGCGGAGCGGACACGCATCGCCCAATTGCTCCGAACATCTACACGCGAACCGTCGAATCCGACGTGAGGTTCCTCGTCTGCAGCGACGGGCTCTGGGAGATCCTCGAACTCGACTCGATTCAGTCCGGCCTTGCCACCGACGATCCCGCCGGCGCCGTTGATCGCCTGATGCGCGACGCGATCGCCGCCGGCGCGGATGACAACGTCTCGATCCTTGTGCTCGACGTGCTCGCCGCGATGCCCGCAGATCGGTGACGGCGTCGGGGCATGACTTTTGCCGGCGTATTCGGCCGTTCGAACGCTCACGCCTGACATGGTGACCTTCAATAGCGGACCTCGAGAGTGGCGGTGAGCCGAGCATCCGCTGGGCAATCATTAGACCGCGAGACTGGCGACAGATCTGTTCGGCGAGAGGTAAGGTCTGCCGGGATATTCAGCGGGGAGGAACACTTGGCTACATGTCCGACTTGCAACGGCAAGGGTCGTTGCCCTCGGTGCGACGGCTCGGGAAAGACCGGTGGTGTGATCACAAACGTGTGCTCAACCTGCCGGGGCAACAAGGTGTGTCCGACATGTCGCGGCACGGGAAGAAAGTAACCGCGTCGGACGAGAAGTCAGTCTGACTCGACGGGAATCAGTGTCAGCCGATCGCGTTTCTGCCGTGAAGGCCGGGCAGAGCGTCCGGAATTGCTCATCGGCCCAATGCACAATCTCAGCGTCATCGCTGTGAATCGATGATGTCCCAGCGTCGATCCGAAAGGAACGAAGGCCGTGAACCCCAATCTCCTGGTAGTTCAATCGAAGGTACAAAAGATCCTGTCGAACGAGTTCAATCACGTCGAGATCGACAAGGACGGCGACTTTACCTTCCGACATGAGTCGGCTCGTGTCTTCGTGCGCGTCTGGACCCCGGCCGATGACGG
>CAYSCF010000822.1:0-1610 GCA_964429305.1 uncultured Sandaracinaceae bacterium
TCGAGGGCGCATCCTGATCGGCACGGCCGGCGGCATCGTGAACGTGTTCCCGCACTCGGTCGTGATCCCCTTCTTCGCGCTCGGCGGGGGCATCGCGTACGGCGACCCGAACGCCGACGCGTTCCTGGTGCGCTCCGGCGCGACGGGCGCGCTCTACGGAGGCGGCGGGCTGCGCTTTGCCTTCCGCTATCGCATCACGCTGCGCCTCGAGGCGCGGCTCTGGGCCTTCTTCGATCAGAACCGATACGTCGCACAAGAGGAGTACTCCGGTGGGCTCACCGTCTTCTTTTGATCGCGTGATCCTGATCGCGCTCGCGCTGATCGCGGCGTCCGCCGTCGCGGGCTGCGTGACCGTGCGTCCGGAGCAGCGCGAGTTCCTCGCCGATCCGGCGATGACGTTCGGATCGGGCGGCCAGGCCGAGGCCGATCTCGATCACGTGCTCGAGAATCGCGAGGGCTCGGCAGGCGCGGCGACGGTCAGCGGAGGCGGCTGCGGGTGCAACTGATCTCTCGACGGCGGTTGGCCGGCCTGATCGCCTGCGTGGCAGCGCTCGCCCTCGCGGCGGAGGTGCGCGCCGACGTGGGCGGCCAGGTCAACGCGGCCGGCACGTACTTCCACGAGGGCTTCGGCGGCCCTCTCGAGATGAACGTCATCACGCCGAGCGTGAACGGCCGCATCGCGCCCATCGAAGAGCTCGAGCTCCGGGTCGGATGGCAGGCCGACGTCGTGAGCGGCGCTTCCGTCGCGGTCGTCGACGCGCCCTCCCCCGCGCCGGACGTCGTGAGCACGGCGACGCGCCTCAGCGACTTCCGCAACACGTTCTCCGGCGGCGCGGAGATGCGCAGCGACTTCGGCTCGATCCGCGCGGGCTATTCGTACGGCTTCGAGAACGACTACCGCAGCCAAGGCCTTCAGCTCGGCGCGCGTGCCGAGGCATTCGAGCGCACGATGCTCTTCGATCTCAGCTACGCGCGTGGCTGGGACTCGATCTGCGACACGAGCCAAGGACGCATCCAGGATCCGGTCGAGCGCCGCCGTCTCGCCTCTGCCTCCGGCTGCTTCACGAGCCAGCCCGACTTCACGACGCACGACGTCTCGATCCAGACCTTCCAGGGCAGCTGGACGCAGCTCTGGGCGCCCATCTTCTCGACGCAGGTCACGCTGTCCGCGCAGCTCGTGGACGGCTTCCAGAGCAATCCGTACCGCGGCGTGTGGCTCGGCCGCGCGGCGGCGCAGGAGCATCATCCGGATCATCGCGCGCGCTATGCGGCGGCGATCGGCGCACGTCTCTGGCTCGAGCCGCTCTCGGGCGCGCTCCAGGCGACGGCGCGTCTGTACCGCGACACGTGGGACATCGACTCGGTCTCGGCCGAGCTCGCCTACGAAGAGGTCATCGAAGGCTTGCTCCGCATCCGCGTGCACGGTCGCTACTACACGCAGACGCACGCCTCGTTCTATTCGGACGACTACTCGCTCAGCCCGCGCGGCCAGTACTTCACCGGCGACCGCGAGCTCTCGGCGATGAGCTCGGTGATGGTCGGTGGCTCCATCTCGTTCGCGGCGACGAACCTCGGCGGTGAGATAGCCGCGCGCCGCGCTCTGGCGCACG
>CAYSCF010000823.1:0-1607 GCA_964429305.1 uncultured Sandaracinaceae bacterium
GGGATCGGTGGCACCTACGACGCTTCGGCTGGCGATCAAATCGTGCTCGTGCGCTATCGCGCGGACGGGAGCCTCGACACGAGCTTCGGCTCGGCCGGGAATGGCGTCGTGCTCTCGCACCTTGGGGGCGCCACTCAGACAGAGTCGGGAGGCACGGTCGCGATTGACGCGCTCGGACGGATCCTGGTGGCGGGCGGAATCGGGAATGCGTTCCGCACGACCGCGGATCTGCTCGTCGCGCGCTATCTGCCCGACGGCTCGCTCGACACGACGTTCGGTACGGGCGGGTGGCACGTGACCTCGTTCGGTGGCTTCGTGACCGGCAGAGAGCTACTGATCGAGCGCGATGGTTCGATCCTCGCTGTTGGCCTCGGTAACACCTCTCCCAGTGTGAACCAGTTGGTTCTCGTCCATCTGTTGCCCGACGGAACTCCCGACCCCGGTTGGTTCGGCGGTCACGGCCAAAATATCGTCGTCCCCTATCCCGCTAACCTCAGGGTCGCGGCAATGTTCGACCCGTCGGACGAGTGCGCGATCTTCGTGGCCGGATCCTATTACGCGAATCCGCCGGTGCGCAGACCCACCGACTTCAGCGTTTTCATCGCGCAGATGGGTGTCGTGCGGTTCCTGATCTAGGCCTAGTTAGAGTCCGTCGATGTTCCTCGATAAGCGCTATGTATTTCGGCGATACAACCCGGCGATCCAAAACCCCGGGTGCTTCGTCTTTGGCCAGAACCTCTTCATCGCGTTCTTGAGCTTGCTACCGGCGGACCCTCGGCGCTCGAACGTGCTCGTCGCATCGAACGAGGGCGGCGAGTACCCGACGTTCTCGTAGGCGCACACCGGGCAGACCGGGGACTTGAACTTGTCGCGCGTCAGGAACTGGTAGTAGCGCAGTGCCCCGACGTAACGCTCGAACGGGACGAACGTCTGCACGTCGCAGAGCTCGAAACCGTGGTCTCTCACCAGAATGGTCATGGTCGAGCGATCGAACGATCGCAGATGCAGGTCCGCGTTGAAAACGGAGCGGCACTGCGGGCATTGCGTAGAGTTGTCGTTGAGGTTCTCGGCGTTGGGCACAGTGATCAAGAGATACCGGTCGGCGACGCGGGTCAGCTCCGCGAGTGCTTTCGGAAACACGCCGTTGGGCAGGTGCTCGATGACCTCGCAGCAGGTCACACACTCCTGCGAGCGGTCCGCCAGAGGAAGCGCGTCCACGCTTCCCTGCACGTGTTCCGCCTTCACGAAGCCGAGAGCCGCTGCACTCCGCTCGACGCCCAGCAGGCGGCCGATGTCCGCGCGGTGCGTCTGGAGGTAGGCCAGCAGCCGGCCGTTTCCGCACCCGATGTCGGCCACTGATGCCATCCCACGTGGAATCATCGCAGCCGTGCGTTCGATGCGAGTGACGTTCATCGGGTCTTCGACCATGCCCTCCGTCCAGAAGGTCTCGCACTCGTAGTATTTCTCTTCGGGAGTCGTCATCTTGCCAAGCTCTGTGGTGTGCGGAGCGAGAGGCCTCACGCCTCTCCTTCGGACTGCGGCAGCGCGCGAGGCGCGAGGCCCAGCGAGAATCGATGCGCCATGACCAAGTAGACCAGATAGACGAA
>CAYSCF010000824.1:0-1606 GCA_964429305.1 uncultured Sandaracinaceae bacterium
AACCAGGGGTTTCCCCGCCTTCGGGCCGCGCGGCCTGAGCGCTCCCGAAGGGCACTTCGAAAGACCGATCGAAGATCGCCGCGCGAACGCATCAAGGCGAAGAGAGCGAGAGGCGAGGGCGAGCCGAGGCCCTACTTCTTGTCCAAGCGCAGCTTCCAGACGACGCCGACGGCCTCGAGGAAGATCCGCTGGCTCATCTTGCTCGTGCCGTGCGTGCGATCGACGAAGTGGATCGGCACCTCCACGACCTTGAAGCCCTTCTGCAGCGCGCGGTACGTCAGCTCGATCTGGAACGAGTAGCCGTTGCTCTGCACGCTGTTCAGATCGATCGCGCGCAGCACGTCGGCGCGGAACGCCTTGTAGCCGCTCGTCAGATCGCGGACGTCGACGCCGAGGATCGTGCGCGAGTAGAGGCTGCCTCCCTTGCTCAGGAAGTGACGGCCGATGCCCCATCCGGTGACGCCGCCGCCCGGGATGTTGCGCGAGCCGATCACCACGTCCGCGCCGCGCGCGAACGCCTTCTGGAACGAGGGCAGGTGCATCGGGTCGTGCGAGAGGTCCGCGTCCATCTCGAAGAAGAGGTCGTATCCCTCCTCGAGGCCCTTCTGGAACGCCTGCACGTACGCGGTGCCGAGGCCCATCTTGCCGGGGCGGTGCATCACCTTCACGCGCGGGTCGGCGGCGGCCATGCGATCGGCGATGTCGCCCGTTCCGTCGGGCGATGCATCGTCGACGATCATCACGTTGGCCTCGGGCATCCAGCGCAGGACGCCGTCCACGAAACGCTCGACGTTGCCCGACTCGTTGTAGGTCGGCGTGACGACCAAGATCCGCGATGCCATAGGGGCCGCGACCATAGCGCGCCGGGCGTCCGCCGCTACTTCGGTTCGGACCACCCGAGCCCTTCGCGGCGAGCGCTCCGCTCAGCGCTTGGCGAGGCTACCCCGATCCGGCTACACCAGCCGCCCCATGCAGTCGGCGGAGAGCATTTCCGGCCAGAAGAGCGTGAGCACGGCGTGCGCGCTCTGCGGCAGCACGCGCTCGCGTCAGGTCTTCCCGCACGAGCTGCCCTGGGTCGTCGAGTGCGCCTCGTGCGGCCTGCGCTACGCGTCGCCCCAGCCGAGCGACTCCGAGCTCTCGTCGATCTACGACGAGCACTACTACGAGCAGTTCGGCTTCGTCGAAGGCGAGCACACCGCCGACCAGGGCCTCGCCCGCACCAAGCGCGCGACCTATACCTCTCTTCTCTCCGCCGCGCGCCCGCACTTCGGCATGACGAAGGGCAAGCGCCTGCTCGACGTCGGCTGTGGCCTCGGCTTCTCGCTGCTCGCTGCGCGCGACGCCGGCTTCGACGCCGTCGGTCTCGATCCGCTCGCCCCCACCGATCCGAAAGCGCGCCCGGGCCGCACGATCCTTCGCGGCTCGATCGAGACCTTCCACGAGAAGACCGCCGACCAGGCCTATAGCCAATTGGCTATAGGCCCTGCCGGCTTCGACGTCGTGTCGATGGTCGACGTCATCGAGCACGTCCACGATCCCGTCGAGACGTTCCGCGCCGTCGATAGCCTTCTCGTGCCGCGCGGCCTGCTCGTGTGCGCCACCAACG
>CAYSCF010000825.1:0-1605 GCA_964429305.1 uncultured Sandaracinaceae bacterium
TCATGCCCGCGATGAGGTCGGCGAAGGCGTCGTATTCGGCCAGGCATCCATTGGAGACGTGCGTACGGGAAAGCGTGGTGGTGGTCATGGGATTGATGTTGAACCGCGCCGTGACGCGCGTCGATTCCCTCCGAGGTAATGGCCGGGCCGCACCCTCGTCGGTACGGTGATCGCGATGCTCGACTCGACACCGGCACCCGCGGGCCAGCTGTTGCGCGAGTGGCGTATCCGCCGCCGCATGAGCCAACTCGACCTCGCGTCGGAGGCGGGCATCTCGGCGCGCCACCTCAGCTTCGTCGAGACGGGCCGCTCGCGGCCGAGCCGGGCGATGGTGATGCTGTTGGCGGAGAACCTCGATGTGCCACTGCGCGAACGGAATCCGCTGCTGATCGCGGCGGGCTACGCGCCCACCTATCAGGCCACCGATTTCAACGCGCCCGAGATGCAATCGGTACGCGACGCGGTCGAGCGCCTCCTCGCCGCGCACGAGCCGTACCCCGCGATCCTCGTCGATCGGCGCTGGCAGCTGGTCAGCGCGAACTCGGCCGCGTCAGTGCTCGTGGAAGGCGTCGCCCCCGAGCTCCTCGCGCCGACCTGCAACGTCCTGCGCACCAGCTTGCATCCGTTGGGTCTCGCGCCGCGGATCGTGAACTTCGCACCATGGAGCGCGCACGTCATCGACAATCTGCGCCGTCAGATCGCGGTGACGGGTGACGACGAGCTGCGCGAGCTCGAACACGAACTCGTCGGGTATGCCGAAGAGAGGGGTGTGGTGGTTCCGCCCACGCTCGAGGCGCCGCGCGCGATTGCGATGCCGATGCGGTTGCGCACCGATCAGGGTGAGCTTGCGCTCATGACGTTGATCGCAACGTTCGGCACCGCCCTCGATATAACCCTCGCGGAACTGTCGTTGGAGACGTTCCTGCCCGCCGATGCCGTGACCGCGGCCGCGCTGTTCGCGCGCATGAATTCCGGGCCCGCCTGACCCTTTTGCCCCCTGTTCCGGACCCTCCGTCGGCAGTACGCTTGGGGGCGCCCGGCGGATGGGTAAAGGGGCCGCATGGCTTTGCAGACTGATCTCCGTACTGCCGAATCCTTCTTCGATCGCTCGGTCGAGATCGACCGTCCGTCCACGCATCCGCGTTGTCTTTGTCGCTTCGAAGACGGCGCGGTTTTCGCGTACGCGGAGCGCGGGCACGAGCTCATACGCGCGAGCGATCGTGAACTGTGGGCGATCGAGCGCGACAACGAGCTCGTCTCCGCGCGGTCCGGTGTGGTGTTGGCGCTTCGGCGCGGCCGCGTCTTCTTCGCGGTCGACACTGACGAGCCGCTGTACTACGAACGCGCGATCTGACTCACTGCCTGACTTGCGGTGACCCGACCGGATTCCGGTTCGAGGAGCAGGCTGATCGTGTCGGCCAGATCGTCGGCAACGTCGGTGATCGAGATCCGGCCCGCGACCCACGAGCGCAAGCGCGAAGCAAGCACCGCGTCGACAACGGTCACGATGCGTTGCGCTGTTTCGCGGTCGACATCTTGGATCGCCTCCACGTAGATGTCGTTCGTGGTCTGCGCGAGCCGGTCGAGGATCTCGGTCGCGAACGG
>CAYSCF010000826.1:0-1598 GCA_964429305.1 uncultured Sandaracinaceae bacterium
TGTAGGCCATCGGCGTCTCGTCGATCACGTCAGCGTCCTTGCGGCACTCGACGCCCGCCGTCGCGCTCGCGTGGTCCGCGAGCGTGAAGCGGCGCTTGGCCTCCGCGCGGCTCATCGCACGACCGGCACCGTGCGAGCACGAGCAGAAGCTCTCCTCGTTGCCCCTGCCGCGGACGATGTACGAGCGCGTTCCCATCGAGCCGGGGATGATGCCGAGCTCTCCCTTGCCGGCGCGCACCGCGCCCTTGCGCGTCACGTACACGTCGGCCCCGTAGTGGTGCTCCTTGGCGACGTAGTTGTGGTGGCAGTTCACCGCGTGCTCGTCGATCGTGAACGCGCCGAGCTCCCCACGGAGCGCATCGAGCGTCCGACGCATCATCTGCTCGCGGTTGAGCCGCGCGAAGCGCTGCGCCCAGTCCACCGCCCGGACGTAGTCGTCGAAGTGCGTCGTGCCCTCCGCGAGATACGCGAGGTTCTCGTCGGGAAGATTCACGTGCCACGTGCGCATGTCCTCCTTCGCCAACGCGATGAAGTACGAGCCGATGCGGTTACCGACACCGCGCGAGCCCGAGTGGAGCATCACCCACACCGCGCCGCCCGTATCCAGACAGAGCTCGATGAAGTGGTTGCCCGTGCCGAGCGTGCCGAGGTGCACGACGTGATTGCTCTTGGCAATCGCCGGGTGCTTCTCGCAGATGCGCTCGAAGTCGCTCGCGAGCTCCTTCGTCCAGGCATCCGCGATCGCCGCCGGCGCCTCGCTCCACGCGCCGCGATCACGCCCGCCGCGCGTCGCCGTGCGACCGTGAGGAACGGCCGCCTCGATCGCCGTGCGCGCCGCGTGGAGATCGTCGGGCAGGTGCTCCGCGCGCAGCGTCGTGCGCACGGCCATCATCCCGCAGCCGAGATCGACGCCGACCGCCGCCGGGATGATCGCGCGCGTCGTCGGGATCACCGAGCCGATCGTCGCGCCCATTCCCCAGTGCGTGTCCGGCATCGCCGCCACCCACTTGTGGATGAACGGCATCGACGCGACGTTCGCGAGCTGCTCGCGTGCACCCTCGTCGACCTGGACGCCGCGCGTCCACATCTTCACCAGGCCCGTCGGGCCCGTCATCACGTCGTAGTGGCGCTCGTTCGTCATGGCTCGATCCCTTCGTCTTTCGAGCCCGGCTTCTGCGATCGACGTGCCAGACACGACCGAGGGTACTTTTCGCGTGTTCTCGACGCCGAGGCCGTTGCGAGCCGCGCCCATATGCTCGTGTATTATCCGTTGCGATATGACCTCTCGTGCCCGTGCCGAGCGTCCGACCGTCGTCCTCGGCTTCTTCGGGACGACGCTCGATGCATTCCAAGGCCCCAAGCGCTGGGAGCGCTGGCGGCCGACGCTCTCGGCGCTCCAGCACGAGGATCTGCTCGTCTCGCGGCTCGAGCTGCTCTGCACGGATGCGACGAAGACCACGCAGCTGGTCGACGACATCGCGCGCGTCTCGCCCGAGACCGAGGTCCGCGTCCACACGCTGTCCGTACAGAACGCGTGGGACTTCGAGCAGGTGTACGAAGCGCTCCACGACTTCGCGCGCGGCTACCCTTTCGACCCC
>CAYSCF010000827.1:0-1596 GCA_964429305.1 uncultured Sandaracinaceae bacterium
GTAGGCAGTTCCGTAGCCAGCGCGCTTTGATCGAATCATTCGGCGTCGATCGCTACGCTGAACGCCGCGCGCTCCGGGCACTCAGCACCGCGGGTCTCATCCGCGTCGAGCAGGGGCGCGGACGTCGGCCCGTGGTGACGGTCATCGGAGCCAACCCGGACGATACGCGTAGCGGCGGGCACGCTTCGGCCGCGAACACGGAGGAACTCGCGTGAGCTCTCTGCTCAACTGGCGGCGAGTTCGGTTCGTGGTCGTGCCGGCACCCGACATCGCGTATTTCTCCGAAAACTCGGCCGCAGAACACCTATCAGGAACACGCGGAGAAGCTCTCCAGCGCGTCACCAACGCGCTACTCGAGCGGATCGCGACCTTGCTGGAGAACGACAGCAAGGCGCAGGGCACTCGCCCTCGTGCTCGAAGCGGACTGTTCACGAAACGTGAAGCTGCGCGTTACCTCGGCATCTCGGAGCGCAGCTTCGAGCGGCGGGTGATGCGCAATCTCGCGTCGGTCCGCGTCGGGCGCCGCTCGTTCTTCGACCCTGAGGAGATCGAGCAATGGCTCGTCACGCAGAAGCATGGAAACTCTACGTTGATCCGCGCACCAAGATCCGCATCGTCCGTTTCTCCCTCGCGGGTAAGCGGCACGTACGCAGCACGGGCGAGCGCGATCTTGGCCGAGCTAAGGACGCCGCCGCGAGGATCTACGGTGCCGCGCACCGAGACCTCGACCACTCCGTCGTCACGGAGTCACCCAACACAGCCGTCCAGCCAGCGAGCACGGTCTCGGAAGTAGCTCTCGACGAAGCATGTGCACTCTGGCTCGCCGCGATCGAGACCGCGCTCGATGAAACGACGCTGAAGAGCTACCGGCTCTACGTTCGCGCCCACTGGATGCCGTTCTTCAAGACGCTGAGTGCGGTGACGGAAGCGCGAGGCGCGGCGTACGTCCGCGAACGTCTTCGCCGCGTTCGCCGGGTCACGCTGCTCAAGGAACTCTCGGCGCTTCGAGGATTCTTGTCGTGGGCGAAGCTCGAGAGCTACATCGCGAGCGTCCCGCGCATCGAGTCGCCGCCCGGCACGGTCACCGGCGTCGATCACGAGAACGGGAAACGAAAGAAGGTACGCGTCGAGTTGAGCGCGGAAGAAGCCGTCGCCATCCTCGCGCTCCTTCCCGTTCGCACATCGCACAGCAAGCTTCCTGCTCGCGCCTTCTTCACGACGATGTGGGAGACGTCGCTTCGGCGCAGCACGCTCTTCGCGATCCGCTCGCCCGGGGACTACGCGAAGGGGAGCGCAACGCTGCGCATTCGAGATGAAGTCGACAAGGTGAGGTTCGGCCGCGAGCTTCCGCTGTCGAGTCGAGCTCGAGCCGCACTCGACTCGGTCTGCCGGAAGAACGGCGTCATCTTCAAGTCGGGCTCGTACCGTGCGGCGCTCCCCATCGCCGCGACGGCCGCCGGGCTCTCGCCGTTCCGGGCGCAACACCTCAGCTACCACGACTGGCGGCACGCATCGCTCTCGCACATGGCGAGCACGACGACGGACCTCGTGGGGATGGCATACCTCGCCGGGCACAAGGACGTCGCCACGACGGCG
>CAYSCF010000828.1:0-1592 GCA_964429305.1 uncultured Sandaracinaceae bacterium
CGCTCGGCATCGTGATCGGCGTCGCGGCCGTCGTGATGATGCAGGCGATGGGCCTCGGCGCGACGGCGTACGTGTCGGACGCCATCTCGGGCCTCGGCACCAACATGCTGATGGTCGTGCCGGGCGCCCTGCGCGCGATGGGCCCCGTGACGAGCGGCGTGCCCCTGTTCACGCAGAGCGACGTGGACATCATCCGCCGCGACGCTCACGACGTCGGGCTGCTCGCCGCGATGAGCTCGCGCTCGCTTCGTCTCGTGGTCGGCACCGAGAACCACGCCACGATGGTGAACGGCGTGACCCCGGAATTCCTCCGGATCCGCGAGTGGGAGATCGAGAGCGGGCGGAGCCTGGGCGAGCAAGACGAGCACGATGCGGCGACCGTGTGCCTCATCGGCGCGACGGTGCGCGACGCGCTCTTTCCGGGTCGGAACGCGGTCGGCGAAGAGATGCGCGTGCACGACTTCGACTGTCGCGTCGTCGGCGTGCTGGCTTCGAAGGGCGCCTCGGCGTTCGGCATCGATCAAGACGACGTCGTGCTGATGCCGTTCACGTCGTTCTCGCGGCGCGTCATGGGAAACCTGCGCGTCGGCACGATCGTCGCGAGCGCCGTGAGCGCGGATCGCATCGACGCCGCCCGCGACGAGATCACCGCGATTCTCCGCCGCCGTCGCCACATCCTGGCGGGCGAAGAGGACGACTTCGGAGTCCGTGATCCGCGCGAGATGCAGGCGCTGCTCACGTCCGTCACCTCCATCCTCGCGTCGTTGCTCGCCGGCATCGCCGCGATCTCGCTTCTCGTCGGCGGCATCGGCGTGATGAACATCATGCTCGTGTCGGTCACCGAGCGAACACGCGAGATCGGCGTCCGCCTCGCCATCGGTGCGCGCTCGAGCGACATCCTCACGCAGTTCCTCTTCGAAGCGATCGTGCTCTCGGTCGCGGGCGGAGTGATCGGACTCGTCGTCGGGCTCGTCGGCGCGTACGCGGCTGCGCTCGCGATTCACGTACCGTTCGTCGTGCCCGCCGGCGCAGTGCCGCTCGCGCTCGGCGTGTCGCTCTTCGTGGGCGTCGTGTTCGGCGTGTTCCCCGCACGAAAGGCCGCGAGACTGCGGCCCCTCGCGGCGCTCCGTTTCGAGTGAAGCGGCTTCGAGGGACGCTCGCTCAGCGCGGGCGGCGTGCCGCTTCGATCAAGAGGCGTCGCTCTGCGCTCGCGATCGCGGCGCGTGCGGCACCGAGCGCGTCCGGGCTGACCGAGATCGAGTCGATGCCGAAGCGGACGAGCTGCTCGGCGATCTCGGGATGCGTCGTCGGAGCCTGACCGCAGATCGAGCTGGTGAGGCCGTTCTCGCGTGCCGCCGTGACGATGCGGCGGATGGCGTCCATCACGGCCTCGTCGCGCTCGTCGAAGAGCTCGGCGCAGATGCCCGAGTCGCGATCGACACCGAGCATCAGCTGCGTCAGATCGTTCGAGCCGATCGACACGCCGTGGATGCCGAGCTTCGCGTACGCGGGAATCCAGTACGCGGCGGACGGGACCTCGGCCATCACCCAGCGGCGCAGCGCGCGATCGCGACCGAGGGGATGCGCGTCGA
>CAYSCF010000829.1:0-1590 GCA_964429305.1 uncultured Sandaracinaceae bacterium
GCATCGAACGCCGCGCCTCCATCCGGGCCGGCGTCGTGCCCGGCGTCCTGACCGGCATCGTTCGGCCCCGCGTCGACGCCCCCGTCCGTCCCCGCATCCGGTCCGCCCGCGTCGTGGTCGCACGCGACGTTGCAGACGCCCTCGTGCCACGCCCCTTCCGCGACTGTACATACCTCGCACGCGCCGTCGCACGGAGTCGTGCAGCACACCGCGCGTGCGCAGTGTCCAGAACCGCACGTCGAGTCGTCGACGCACGCGGTACCCAGCGCATCGCCGGTCGTGATCTCGCGGAGCAGCGCGCGGGACTCGCCGAGCCGGCCCCCGTCGTAGCCCACCCACGTGTGCCCGTTGCCATCGCTGTCGATCGCGAATCGGCCTACGTCGCCGAGCCCGGACGAACCGCATCGTTCGATCCTCACCGCGGCCTCGGGCATCGTGCCGTCGACGCCGACGCGGCGCACCCAGACCTCGACGCGCGGTTGGATCGTGTCGTCCACGCGCTGCTGCAACGCGACGAAGAACCACGTGCCATCGAACGCGACCGCCTCCGTTCGGCGTGAGCTCGTGCTCGGGATCACGTCGGCGCGATCCGAGACGAGGATTTCGCCGTTCGAGCGCGACTCGACACGCACCACGCCCACACCGTCGTCGACGATCGCGAACGTGCCCGCACCGTACGCGCCGGCCGTCGGACTGCGCGGCGGCACGCCGAACGGAGCGACACGCGGCGCCATGGATCCGTCGAGCGAGAATACGAAGAGCTGTGGACCGGTCGATGTCGACGTGATGGTGAGGGCCTCGGTCGGACTCGTGGCGAACAGCGTGCCCGTCACAGGCGGCGCGGTGCGGAGCGGACCCGGACGCGCCGCGATGTCGATGGCCTCGAACTGGGTGTATCGATAGACGCTCCCGTCGTCGCCGCACCCAACGAGCCAGCCTTCCCGCGTCGCGCCCGTCACCAGGTGCCACGGACACATCGTCCAGGGCTGCGTCGAGAGTGATCGCCCCGACTCGGACAGAATCCCCAGCGAGGACCGACCGACGATCAGCAGACGACGCGACGACGCGACGATCTGGTAGCCGTCGGCGAACGGCTCCTCGACCCGGAAGAACGATGATGGCCATTCAATCGCCGGAATCAGCGCCTCCGTTCCATCCGGCATCTGCACCAGGACCAACGGGCCGTACGTCCCCACGGCGATGTCGATCAAGCTCTCCCTGATCGGCAACGGCGGCCAGACTCCATCGTCGAGCGGCAGCAGTACGCCGTCGACGGTCGAGAACGCGAACAAACAGTCGTGGCTCGCGATGTCCTCGCTCCCGGTCATCGCGAGACAACGATCGTCCGTGCACGTCATCTCTGCGACGCGAGCTGGCGTAGGCGACGCGCCGATCACCTGCACGCCGGTGGGGTCGACACGCGAGATCACGCCGCTCGCATCGACCACGAAGCACGCATCCCCCGTGCAGCTCGTGGTCCCGACCGAGATCGCTTGAACCGAGATCGTCGTCCAGTCGAAGTCGTAGAAGCCGAGAATCGCGTCCGTCCCACTGACGCGGAACCGTAGCGCCCAGCCCGTCTCGAGCGCG
>CAYSCF010000830.1:0-1589 GCA_964429305.1 uncultured Sandaracinaceae bacterium
GGCGAAGCGGGCGCTGTGCGTCCTCCGGATCGAGAACGAGCGCCGCTACCTCCGCGAGTGCACGCATCAGCGGCAGATCACCGTCGTCGGGCGGCATTCCGCGAATCGCCTCGTCCAAGACGGTGCGGTACTGGCCGCAGCCAGGTGGGCTTGCGGCGAGAAGACTGGCCCAGGTCCCGATGCGTTCGCTCATGACACCTCCGATCGTTCAGACGCACGGCGGCCCAGATAACTGACGCTCGCTAGCTCGCTGCCTGGTTGTCGAGACGTACCATCGCGTACGCGGTGAACCGCGTCGTTGTCGTCTGGGGCAGGAGCCGGGGGACCACCGACTCGCCGAACACGAGCGCCATCGAGTCCGTCAACTGCTTCATCGTCGCCTTCTTGTTCTTGGTGATCGTGTGCTTGCTCTCCGCCTCCTTGGTCTCGACGACGTACACGTCGACGGCCTCGGCGCCCCACACCAAGAACAGGCCGTCCCACTCGGCTGCGGGCATCGGCTCTTCGTTTCGGAAGCACTTCACATGGCCGAGAGCGACCCAGCACATCGCGTCCTCGGTCGCGCCGAGGCCGACGAGATATTCGAGCGCTCGCAGCGTCTCGGCTAGCTCGCGATGACGCGCAAGCTGGGCGCCTTCGCCGCCGAGGAGCCACCTGCCGTGGTCGAGCGCGTGCTCACACGAAGGTGCGAACATGGCGATCAGGGTGCTCTCGGCGTTCGCACCGGCCTCGGGTGTCAGCGTGAGCGTCATGCCGGCAACCAGCGCGCGCTCGACGACGGCCAGACCGAAGCGCGCGATCTCGTCCCAAAGAGCAACACGCTGCTCGCGCGGTGCGTCCGGCACGTCCCAGCTCGCACGGCATCGAGCGGCAAGCATCGACGCGACGGCCTGGAGCGCGGCCGGCGAAGGATCAGGCCGACCGAAGATGTCGACGTGAATGCCGTCGTACGGCGCGTGCGTGACGAGGACTTCTCCGGCGCACGCGTCGCCCACTCGTCCGTGAATGTTCAACCAGTCGCCGTGATTGCCGGGGAAGCGTAGCTGAGCGAAATGGACGAGACCGGCATCGGGTGGCGCGTGCGTCACGCTGTACAGCAGGTCCAACAGCAACCTCGCGCCATCGGGCGTGCTCGGAGAACGCGTCGCGACAACATCAGTCACCCATCGACCGACCGTCAGCGTTGCGCGCATGACCTCCGGCGACCGAAGGAAGCGGTCGTAGTGATATCGCTCGAAGGCCCCGAGCATCGCGTCGGCACTGCTCTGCGCCGCCACGCCCACGGTCTTCCGCACATCGAAGCGCGGATGCATGTCTTCAAGAAGATCGGCGTCGCCTGCGGACGCGAGCGCAGGGCCGTGCATCGTATAGAGGTGCATCTGCTGTGAGGCGACGCGGCGAGAGGCTCGATACGCCCACTCGACCGGCTTGTCCTTCGTCCGGACCACGCGCTCGAAGAACGCCGTGACGACGGGGACAAGCCGCGTGCGTCAACCGTCATCCAGATGGTTCGAGATCCGGTAGCAGAGCAGCGCGTAGTAGAAGCGATGCGGCGGGATTTGCTGAAGGTGACGTATCTGCAGGCGGAT
>CAYSCF010000831.1:0-1582 GCA_964429305.1 uncultured Sandaracinaceae bacterium
CTTTGCAGGCGCCGGCGTCCCCTTCCCGGTGTTGTCCACCGGCGCGTCCGACGAGCCATCGCGCATGCCGGCGCGGTGGATGTCGAGCGGCTCCATCGCATCGAGGAAGCGCTGGACCGAGTCCTCGTCCTCCTCGTCCACGCGAAAGGCCAGCGTGCGACCGTAGGCGCCCACCGCCCTTCCGAAGCGGTTGATCGACTCCTGCAGCGCGCTGCTGCTGGGGATCGTCCGCTTCTCCTCGCCCGTGCCGAGCGCGTTGCCGAGGACGCCCGTGCTGTTCTCGACCGCCTCGACGAAGCCCTCGCCGACGAGCGCCTCGATGCGCTTGCCGAGCTTCTCGTCGGTCATGCGCTCGACGCGGCGCTGACCCTCGACCCACGCCGACTCCGCTTCCAGCTGCGTGAAGCTCACGCCATCGGGGAACAGAGACGTGCAGAGCGAGCCCGCATCGGCGCCCGCATCGCCCACGTGCGCCGGCAAGCGCGCCTTGGAGGACAGCGCCCCGTAGAGCGCCGACCAGTCGTTGGCGAACGCGTTGAGCAGCGGCCGCAGCTTCTGCGGGCCGAGCCGGTCGCGCTCGTCGAGCACCGACTTGACCTCGTCGGCGCGCTGCACGAGCAGCGCGAGCGCCTTCTTCTCGTCGCTGCTCATGTCGGGCGGTGCCGCCCAACCGAGCCGCGCCGCGAGGACGACCGCGCCCTGCGCGCTCGTACGAACACCACGAACATAGTCTCCGAAATTGACGTCGAACGTTGCCATATCTACCGGACCTTCCTGTTTGCGTGGGCCGTCACCTCGACTGCCCTTCATGAACAAGTAGTCGTGCAGTCGCGGTCAGAAGTTGCTTGGACCGGGGAGAAAAGATCGGAGCCCGACGATTTCCGTTCAGCGCGTGTCCACGCCGTGGCGCCTGGCACAACTCTCTCTGCAGAGAGATCCGACAGCGAATTCGGGCACAGAACGCTCTTTTTTGTCTTTCCGTGTGTGGCGCCACACAGCCGAAGACTCTGCAGAGTGATCGCGACAGCGAAATCGCTGGTCGCATCTCTCTGCAGAGAGATCACGACAGCGTCGCCGCTGTGCACGTCACTCTGCAGAGAGATCCGCACAGCGTTTTCGCTGGTCGCATCTCTATGATCGTTGATCACGACAGCGACGTTGCTCTTCGTTCTCAACGCAGAGCGAGCCGCACAGCGTCGACGCTGTCGCGATCTCTCTGAACGACGTTTCGACGCCGATTGCGCAGCGCGGACGTGCGCGCGTCAGCCAGGACGCGTTTTCGGTGCGTCGACGCGTGTCGCATCCGCTTCGGACGGCGCAACTTCCTCACGTGCGCGCGTCGCGAGCGCGCCGAGCGCGAACACCAGCGACGGCCGCACGTGGAACCGCCCGAGATCGTCGAGCAACGCGCGCGCATCCTCGTAGCGGCGCTCGCGCTCCGGCTCCAGCAAGCGATCGACGATGGCCACGAGCGCGCTCGGTGTCTGCGGCGCGAGGTCTTCGATGCGCGCGCGCTTGCCCTGCATGGCGGCGAGCGTCTTGGCGATGTCGGTGGGCCCGCGGAACGGAGCCTCGCCCGCGA
>CAYSCF010000832.1:0-1581 GCA_964429305.1 uncultured Sandaracinaceae bacterium
CGAGACGTCGATCGCATCCCGGCGTGGCTCGATCGCGAGAAGGTGCGGCTCGGCACCGAGACGATCGCGCGCGTCGGCGTCGGCGGATACGCGGCCCTCGGCAGTGTGTCGTTGATGAGCGGCTATCTCGCGAGCGCGGCCGTGAAGCCGCTCGCGATGACGGGCACGCTGACGCGGATGGCTGGCCGGCGATTGATCGAGACCTCGAAGTTCGTGCTCGACGTGTCGATGTCGGACGACTTCGGCCGCTTCTCGGTTGGCTTTCGAGGCGCGCTCCACGTGCGCCTCATCCACGCGATGGTGCGCCGCTCCCTGCGTGCGTCGCCCAAGTGGCGCACGGAAGAGTGGGGCGAGCCGATCAACCAGCACGACATGGTCGCGACGAACCTGCAGTTCTCGAGCACGTTCGTCGTCGGCCTGCTCGCGCAGGGCTATCTGATCTCGTCGCGCGAGCGCGAAGCGATCATGCATCTGTGGCGCTACGTCGGGATGATCTCGGGCGTGCGCGACGAGCTGATCCCGAAGACGTTCCGCGAGGGGATCGAGCTCGGCGATCTCGTGAACCGCACCGAGGCCGGGCCCGACGACGACAGCCGGGCGCTCGCCGCAGCGCTCGTCGGCGCGACGCGCGCGCTCCATCACGAAGGCCTCGGCCCGGTGCTCGGCGAGCTCAAGACGCGCCTCGAGATCGGCCTCTCGCGCTTCGTGCTCGGTGATCGGGCGTGCGACGAGCTCGGCCTGGCCGACGACGCGTTCAAGTACGCGCCGTTCGTGCTGGCGCCGATCACGATGGCCGGCGAGATCGCGCGACGCATCGTGCCCGGCGCGCGGCGCTTCTCGATCCGGATGGGCACCAAGATTGCGAAGGACGCGATCGAGCGCTCGCTCGCCGGCAAGCCGCCACCGTTCGCAGCCGCCGCACCGGCGTGATCGTCTAGTCGCTGCTACGCGATCGATCCGGCAAGCAAATCGAGCCCAGCCCACGCATCAGCGTCCCGTGTCCGCGACGAGACGATCGCCAACGAGCAGCGACACCTGGTCCCAGCCATCGCCGAGCAGCCGCAGCCACGCGCCGCCACCATGCTCACGCTCGGCGACTGGTACGAAGCTCTCTCGGACGATGCGCACGCGCCGACCATCGGATGTGCGCGCTTCGATCCGCGGCGCGAGCTCGCCCTCGAGGATGCGAAGTCGGGTCGCGGCGAGCCCTTTCCGTACCAACGGTCGCACCGAGATCACTTCGGCGACGAGCGCCGAATGGGCTGGATGCGGATCCACACGCTCGCCCATCTCGCGAAGCAGCGAGAGCGTCCGATCATACGTGACGTCCGCGATGCGATACGGCTCTTCCCAGTAGCCGGCGGTGCCCGAGCCGCTGAAGACCCGCTTCGCTCGGGCGACTCTCGGAAGAAGCGCGCCAGCTCGAAGCGCTGCTCGGCAGAGAGGCCGACGACGTAGCGCTCGACGAGATCGAGACGGGTCTGCGCCAGCAGCTCTCGAACGAGCGTGTACGACACGCGCCGCCGTCAGCTGCGCTCGACGCTGTAGACGCCGTCGACGCCCTGGATCTTGCGCATCAGG
>CAYSCF010000833.1:0-1574 GCA_964429305.1 uncultured Sandaracinaceae bacterium
GGCAAGTGCACGTTCTGCCACTACGGGCTCGCCGAGGTCGGCACCGCGCAGTATCGCGAGCGTGACGTGGCGGCGATGGTGGAGCACCTGGGCGCGCTGAAGAACAAGCACGGCACCAAGCACTTCTACTTCTCGCAAGACTCCGTCGCGCCGAAGACGTTGCTGAAGCTCGCGCGAGGGCTCATCGATGCCGGCTCGGATCTGCGTTGGGGCACCGACCTGAAGCCGGAGAAGTACTTGACCGCGGAGCGCGCGCAGACGCTGCGCGATGCGGGCGCGGTCGCATGCGCCCTGGGCGTCGAGTCCGGCAATGCACGCGTCCTCGCGCTCATCGACAAGGGCGCGCCCGTCTCCGTGACGTCGGACGTGATCGAGCGTCTCGCGTCCGTCGGGATCGCCGCCGAGGCGATGTGCTTCACCGACTTCCCGACCGAGACGCGCGACGAGGCGCTCGATACGCTGCGCTTCCTCGCCGAGCGGCGCGAGCGCGTCGCGACGTACATCGTCGGCGAGTTCGGGCTCACGCACGGCTCGCTGGTGGCGCAAGACCCGACGCGCTTCGGCATGCGCGAGGTCTGGCAGCTGGGCGGCGACGAGCTCGGCCTCTCGCTCTTCTTCGATCCCGTGGAGCCGTGGAAGGACGACGACGATCGCGCGGCCGTGGACGACGCGCTCGGCGCGCTCTCGGAGAGCTGGACGCTTCGCCCGTACCCGTGGGCCGGCGCCGTCTCGACCGCGCACACTCTGCTCCACTACGAGCGATTCGGCGCGGCCGTGTTCCGCGATCGGGCTGCCGCGCGCGCGAACGGGCCCGCCCTCGCCGATCCATTCGAGTTGCCGGTCCGGTTCGATCTGCAGCGTCTCGCTGCCGCAGAAGAGCGCGAGGCCGAGATCTGGTCGGAGCTCGTGTACGACGAGCGCCGTGTCTCGAGGGAGGCGTATGCAGCGCGAGCGAGCGCCGCACCGAAGGTCGGGCCGCGAGCTGCCGCGTACCGCTTCGTCGCGGAGCGCCTGCCGACCACGGCACGGCGTGTCACGGGCAAACGCCCATCCCACTCGCACAACTCGGCACGATAGGACGCGGCTCCCGTGCCTTTCACCGACGTCTTTCGCGTCTCGGCCACCGACCTGAAGCCGCTCGACGCGCTCGGCCTGCTCGACGTGGACGCGTTGCGTCTCGTCCTCGAGGGCGGCTCGGTCATCGACTGGCGGCGGCTCGCGTTCACGACGCGTGAGCAGGTCGACCACTACCTCCGTCTCTGTTGCTTCGATCCCAGCTCACCATCCGATCAATCCTGGATGCGCGGCGTCTTGCAGGATGCCGCGGCGTACGTGAGCGAGACGTTCCATCATCCGGTGCCCTCGGCCGTCTGCGATCCAGCCGAGATCCACGACTTGTTTCTGCAGGCCTCCGGAGTGCGCGAGCCGCAGTACCAGAGGATCGCCTGCATCGTCCTCAAGGTCTGCGACGTCATCCATCACATCGAGGGACGCGATCTCTTCCACCGCCTACCGCTCGCGGAAGAAGCGTTCGGCGAGATGGCGTCGGTACGCGTCATGGCCGTCTTCCGCCA
>CAYSCF010000834.1:0-1572 GCA_964429305.1 uncultured Sandaracinaceae bacterium
AGTGGTGCCGGTGCCCGTGAGCGTGTCGTCGATCGGTTGGTTGAACGAGAAGAGATAGTAGGCGTCGAGGTAGACGCTGAGGGTCATGAACGAGGTGAGAGCGAGTGGCGACGAGTGCTGTCGGCTCTGGCCGTTCATCCACGTGAAGTCACCCCAGCTGAAGGGCGCGGCGGGCGCGGGTGGCGGCGCAGGGGCGGGTGCCTCCTCCTCCGTTTCCTCCGTTTCCGGCTCGACCTGTTCGGGCGCGCTGGGTGGTGGGGGAGGCTCGAGCTCGACGGGCGCGGTCTGCGCAGCCGGCGGGGCGCTCTGCGCGGCTCGCTCGGCCTCCCGCGCCTCGAGCTCCGCGAGGCGGCGCTCGAGCCGTGCGATCCGTGCCGCATTCGTCTCGTCGACGGTCGGCGTGTCGCCCGTGACGTCCTCGTCCTGAGCGCCCGCGCCACCGACGGAGGCGAGCGTGATCGCGAGCGCGAGCGCGCCGGCCATCACGCGTCGAGCGCCTCGACCCCGAGCGTGCGCGATCACGGAGCGCAAGGAGCAGCAGAATCGATGGCCGTGCAAGGGCTCTGCGCCGCTCGCGCTGCGTCTTGATGCATCCGCAATCCGCAGCCTCGCATTCTTAGCGGCTCTTTGACGGCAGCGTGGGGTCCGCAGACACGAACCTCTCGATCGCGACCGATGATGAGCTCACTCGATCTGTTCGGACTCGTCGCGGTCAGCCTCATGCTCGCGTTCTATGCACTCGAGGAGCGCTCGCCATGGTTCATCCTGGCGTTCGCGTCTGCGTGCGCGCTCGGCTCGCTCTATGGATTCCTCCAAGCGGCGTGGCCGTTCGTCCTGGTCGAGCGCGTCTGGACGTTCGTCGCCGCGCGCCGATGGCGGGCGGCGTGGGCCGCAGCGCCACGCCGCTCTCGGGCGGACTGACGGCGCGCTACGACTGCGAGTCGTCCTCTTCGCGTCGGTCCCCGGCGGGCGTCTCGAGCCCGCGCGAGAGCCGTCGCAGCACGCGCGCCCGTTGGCGGTGTTTGTAGCGCTCGTGGTCGTTCTCGCCCTGCTCGTTCGCGCGCGCGGTGGCGGCGTCGACCATCTGGATCTCGACCAGGCAGGGGACCGTGCGTGCGCGCGTGGCCGCGGAGATCTCCGGCGAGATCAGTCGTTCTTCGATGCGCAGCGGCAGGTCGATCACGAACTTGAGCACGCGGTAGGACGCGCCCGAGCTCTCGTTGCGGCCCGTGTCGACGCTCTGTTCGAGCTCGGGCGTCCGGGAGATGCTCGAGCCCGCCAGCACGTCGCCCAAGCGGTTCCTCCACGCCGGCATGCTCGCGCAGACTTCGTGGAAGTCGACGAGCGAGTTCCTCGTGTGTCCAGGAACCACTACGTGGAACGGGAAGAGTCGCTGCGTGAGGCAGTGGAGCACCGGCAAGACATCCGTGTGCTGCGCGACGACGACGCGGAAGCGGGTGCGATCGTAGATCGTCGCCGCGACGCTCTCCGTCTTCTGCAGGAGCTTGGAGATCAACGACGCGCGCGTCTTGGCCGAGGCCGTCGCCTCGAGGATGGGGAAGCCCGCGTCGA
>CAYSCF010000835.1:0-1571 GCA_964429305.1 uncultured Sandaracinaceae bacterium
CGTTTCGTCGGCTCAGTCCTCGCTGCCCCCGGTTCCTCAGGCGGCCGCTCCCGGCACGTACCCGACGGCGTCGGGACAGCCATCCGTGTCCTCGAACCCGTTCTCCGTCTCGGGCTCGTTCGGGCACGCGTCGACGTCGTCTCCCCAGCTGTCGCCGTCGTTGTCGCGGTCCGGGCAGCCGTCCGCGTCCTCGAACTGATCGACGTCCTCGGCCTCGCGCGGGCACGCGTCCGCGGTGTCGGGAATGCCGTCGCCGTCGTCGTCGAGGTCCGGGCAGCCGTCGTAATCGCGCGTCCCGTCGAGATCCTCGGCCTCGCGTGGGCATGCATCGTCGGCGTCGTCGATCGTGTCGCCGTCGGTGTCCGTTCCTTCGATCGCGCGTTCATGCGCGGCCTGGCGTGTCTCGATCACGCGCTCGCCCGTGACCGGCAGTGGGTCCGCATCGAAGAGCACGACGTCCAGCCCGAGCTCGATCAGAAACGTCGAGTTGCCATCGATACCGCGCTCTTCGGTCTGGAGCACGTGTGTGAAGCGGAGCACGGGCCCGACGTCGAGATGCCCCTCGCCCGCGTTCCAGAGGTACCCGAGCGCCGCCTCGAACGTGGGCCGCGCGAGCGCGCCGGTGAGCCCCGCGCCGATGTTCAGCTCGATCCAGAATCCGGTAGCCTCGGGCTCGGGCACCGACTGGCCGAAGCCGTCCGTGCGCAGCCGGAAACCCGCCGTGATCGTGTAGAGAGCGCCGACGCCAGGATCCACGAGCGTGGGATCCTGGGGCGCGGGCCCATCGCCCAGCACGATCCCGCGCAGCCGCAGGGACGGGAGCAGAAACGGGAACGGCGCGAAGAGCACACCGATCGAGCCGCCTCCACCCGGGAGAAAACGGTTCACCGCGGGCGTGGTGACAGGCGAGGCGAAGTCGCCCTCGAGCTCGAGCAACGCGAGAGATCGCTGCGCCTCGGCGCGCCGCGGTGCCGAGAACACACCCACGCACACGAGCGCGAGCAAGACGACGCGAATCAAGCTCAAGCCAGCTCCCCCGAAGCGGCGAAGTTAGCCGACTCTCAACGATGCACCAGCGTCAGCCCGAAAGTCCGTCGAGGCTGGAACGAAGTCTGCTCGAGATCACACGTCGAGCGCGGCCGCGTCCGCCTTCGGGGCGCGCTCCATGATGAACTTGAAGCGTGCGCTCGCGTCCTTGCCCATCAGCTCGTTGAGCACGCGATCGGTCTCGAGCGGCTGATCGATGATCACGCGCAGCGCTCGCCGCTTCTTCGGATCGAGCGTCGTGACCTTGAGCTGGTCCGCGTTCATCTCGCCGAGGCCCTTGAAGCGGCCGATCTTGGGCTTCACGTTCTTCGGCAGGTCCGCGAGGATCCGATCGCGCTCCTTGTCGTCGAGCGCCCAGTGCGTCTCCTTGCCCGCCTCGATCTTGTAGAGCGGTGGCTGCGCCAAGAAGATGTTTCCCCCCTGGATGAGGCCGGGGAGCATTCGATAGAAGAACGTCAGCAGCAGCGTCGCGATGTGATGCCCGTCGCTGTCGGCGTCCATCAGCAGGAAGATCTTGCCGTAGC
>CAYSCF010000836.1:0-1568 GCA_964429305.1 uncultured Sandaracinaceae bacterium
CCGCGGCGCAGGACGCGATCGCGACCGAAGAGATAGTACCGGCGCGTCGCGTCGTACACGCGATGCGTCGCGCCGTAGTAGTGATCGAGGAAGCGCCGGTGGGCCGTCCTCTCCGTAGGCTCGAGTCGGGTCTGCATCCTCAAGCGTCCACGCGATAGAGCTGAACACGGCGGTACTGGCGCGTCCGATCGAGGTTCGTCATCAGCGCCGACTCGCGCTCGAGCGGCACGAACCGCTTCTCGAGGCCGAGGCGCTTCACCATGCAGTCGTCGCTCACGGTGCGGACCAGGACCGTCGCCCCGTCGCTCGCCGTGGTCGCCACACGCTCGAGGAGGCGCCGCTGATCGTGCGTGCTCAACCAGTCGGGCGCATCGCAGAGCGTGAAGTGCGTGAACGATCCCGGCGCCGCGTCGTCGAGCACGTCGAACACGTTGCGAGGGTGGTACGTGATCTCGGTCGGCGTTCCCTTCGCGCGCTCGAAGCGGTCGCGTCGCAGGTACGGCGGAACGGCGTCCTGACGCTCGTGGTTGAACTGTCCGGCGATCGCCAGCCAGACGAACCAGTTCGTCTCGACGTCGGTGCGCGCGAGCGCGACTAGGTGCTGCACGATGTGCTCGCCGAGGTCACCGCTCTCGCCGAGCAGACGCTCGCGCTGTTGATAGTTCACGCCCAGCGCAACGAGCTGACCGGGCGAGCGCATCCACGCTCGCCCGATCGCGCCGCGGAGCGTCGGTGCGATTCGCTCTTCCACGGCGCGCGCGCGACGCTCGGGCGAGAGCGGCATGACGGTGCGCAGCCAGTTCTCGTCGACGCCCGAAAGCCTTCGGAACGCGCCGAGCATCATCGACGTGACGCCTTCGCGGTACAGGCTGCGACGAAAGAGAGCGTGGTGCTCGCGCCAGTGCTTCTGCATCCAGCGCGGCAACGCAGCGGCCAGGTCGCGGACGAGCGGCTCTGGATCTGGATGCCAGCCACGACCGAAGAGATCGTAGAACGTCACGTACGAGCGCGAGCGCCGGAGCCCCTCGCACTTCAGCGCGGTGAGCGCGAGGTGATGACGGTTGATGTCGCACACGTCCATCTTCGCCGGGCGCGACGAGAGCACGTTCGCGACACCGCAGCCTGCGCCGCTGATGCTCAGTACGCGCGACTGCTCGTCGATGCCGAGAAAGGCCTCGTCGACCTCGGAGTCCTCGAACAGGACGTTGTAGACGAAGAGCTGCTTCCACATCGCGTGGAACAAGAGATCGCGCATGGCTCACCTCTGACGTTGGGTGTGGGTCGTTCGTGTCGAGCACCCTCATCGCAGTCGCGCGTGACGCGCCGATGGCTCCATGGATCGTTCGCGTGAGGCCCCCGCGACGTTCACGCACGCGCGCTTCTGCGTCTGATGGCGCCTCGCGAGCGCCCGCTAGGTGACGAACACGCGACAGCGACGCTGCGCGCCTCGACGCGGCGCGCAGCGTCGGCCAAACGCGGCGCGCCATGAGGGCCGCTCTCTGCATGATGGTGCTCGGCTTTTCGTGCGCCGCGCCCTTGGACGCGCGTCAGGCCGCCATCGTCGGCGC
>CAYSCF010000837.1:0-1566 GCA_964429305.1 uncultured Sandaracinaceae bacterium
CGTGATCCACTTCAACTGGGTCGGCCACAACGCCCACACGAGAGATGGCGCCATCGAGCCGACGAACCTCGATCACGGCTGGTTCTGGGTCGGCAATCGCATCTTCTTCGGCATCTACTTCCACGGCAATCACCACCGCATGGCGATGGTGTTCAACCCGATGAACGTCCCCGTGCGCGCGCCTGCGAGCGCGTCGGCGGTCGCGGTCGCATAGGTCCTTGCCGTGAATGCCGGGGGAATGACGCACGGAGCGTCGATCGAGCCCAGCGAGCGCACGTCGCGCCGCGGGGCCGAGACGTGGCTGCTCCACCATCGCGCCGATCGCCGTCAGGTCGCGATCGTGAGCGCGTACGTGTCGCTGCTCTTCGCGATGATCTTCGTTCCCATGTGTCGGAACGTGTTCTGCCTCGCGCTCGCGTGCTGGCTCTCGTTCCTCAACTCGGTCGTCATCCACAACCAGATGCACAAGGGCATCTTCAAGAGCCGCGCTCTCAATCGCGCGTTCCGCTGCGTGCTCTCGTTCGGCTCGCTCTATCCGGCGAGCGCCAACGTCGCGTCGCACAACCTCGTGCATCATCACTTCGACGACGACGGGCAAGAGGACTGGGCCGCGCCCGACATCAGCGCCTTCCGTCTTCCGCTGCTGAACCTGATCCACTTTCCGAACGTCGCGGGGCCGCGCACGTTCGCGGGCGTGTCGCGGTGGGCGCGCACCACGAGGCAGCGCGACTTCCGTCGTCAGTACTACCTCGAGCAGATCTTCGCGTTCGGTCTCACCGGCGTGCTGATGCTCTACGACTTCTGGGGCACGGTGTTCTTCGTGCTCGTGCCGCAGCTCTGGGGCGCGCGCGGCATCTTGCGCATCAATCTGATCCAGCACGAGGGCTGCGACACCGACAGCGAGTGGAACCACTCGCGCAACTTCGTCGGTCGCGCGTTCAACTGGGTGATGTGCAACAACGGCTATCACACGATCCATCACAACCGGGCAGGGCTGCACTGGTCGATGCTCGATCGCGTGCACGCGCGCGAGGTCACGCCGCGCATCGATCCGGCGCTCGACGAGCCCTCGATGGTCGTCTACCTCTGGCGTCGCTTCGTGCTGGGGCGCACGCACGGCAAGCCCGTGGATCGCCCGGCCGACGACGGCGTTCGGCTCGACTCGCGCGAGGTGTGTCGTGCCGAGGCCGAGGCGGACGCGCTCATCGAGTAACGGTCCTGCGAGCGATTCCGTGCTGACGAACGAGGTGATGGGCGCCTTCTGCCTGGGCGTCGTGTGGCTGAACATCGTGCTCATCGTGATGCAGGTGCTGCAGGCGGAGCGCGCCCTCGCGCGGGAGCGGAGCGCGCTCGGCAACGTCGTGCACGCGAAGGTGCTCGAGTCGGATGGCGCGAGTCTCGTCGAGCTGCGCATCGCGCAGATGGGTCGTGCGATCACCTCCGGCGGGCCCAGACGCATCTTGTTCACCGACGTGTCGAGCGCATCGCAGGTGCACACAGGCACGCTCGAGGGCGGCGTCACGATCGAGGAGAGCGAGAGCGTGCGTGTGTGGTGGCTTGGCGAGG
>CAYSCF010000838.1:0-1565 GCA_964429305.1 uncultured Sandaracinaceae bacterium
CGCAGGAGGCGCGCCGCGTCCTCGCCGAGCAGCTCGGTCGTCGTGTCGCCCCAGCGGATGTTGTCGAACGCGGTGGCGGCCGCGAGGTCGGCGCGCAGCACGCGGAGCACGTCGTCGATGCCGACCTCGTGCTCCTGAGCGCGCTGCTCGAACCACCACTCGATGGCCGAATGGACGGCCGAGCCGAGCGCCACGCCGGGTGCGCGCACCTCGGGCTCGCGGTGCTCGACGTAGCGGTAGGCGTAGCGTCGCGGGCACGACGCGTACGTCGTGAGCTGCGAGGCCGATGTGTGGGGTGGAAGATCATCCCGTCGCATGACCGGCCCCGTTCGTGCGCGTGTGTCGCTCCTCAGCCGAGAGCGCGTCGAGCAAGCGGCTCGCCTGCTCGCGCGTCGCCTTGGACGGATCCACACCGAGTCTCTCGGCGAGGAAGACGTGCGCGGCGTTGCCCTCGTGGCCGAGCGCGAGCGCCTTTCGCCACAACGCGCGCTTCTGCGCGTCGCTGATCGCGTTGTCGCGCCGTTCGTCGCGGCGGTGCTCGCGCTGCGGCGGACGCTGCGGCTCGACGTCATCGATGTCGGCGTCGATCTCTTCGAGCGCCACCATCGAGACGTTGGTGAAGTCGCGCAGCGCGCGTGCCTTTGCTCGCGTCTCGGCGACGCGCAGCAGGTGACGGACGACCTTGCGGTTCACGTTCTGCGGCGACGCATCGCCGAGTCCCGTGAAGAGCCCGGGCTTGCCCTGCGCGATGGCGCGCACGATCGCGGTCTGACCGTTCGCATCGGTCGGCATCTGGATGATGGTCGTGTTGATCTGTTCGAGACCTATGTCGTGCGCGACGGCGAGCAGGCCGGCGTAGGTCACGAACTCGCGATGCCCGGTGACGGCACCAGCCTCGTTCTTCACTGCGATGGAGACGACGAACTGCGGCGGGATCTTCTTGTTCTGCATGTTGACCTCGTTGGAGTGGAAGAGAGCGAGCGACGCACTGGCGCGCTCGCGTGATCACCGGAACGCGCGAATCCCACTGCGGCGAAGGCGACTTCGGCTACCCGGGGGTCGCGTGCGAAAATGGACGCATGAGGCACTTCACCGACGACTCGACGGACCCGTTCGCCGCGACGGAGACCACAGCCGAGGCCATGGCCGCCGCCGCGGCACGCGAGGCACGCGAGGAGCGCGAGGGCCGCGCGATCCTGCGCGGATTCCGCAAGTCCATTTGGGACTTCATTGACCTCCTGGGCGCGCAGGAGGACCGGGCCCGCACCAGGGCGGACGAAGAAGCTCAGCGACCTCGCGAGGACGCGGCCACTACGCGCGCGGCAAGAGGCCGGCGTCGAGGAGGCTGAACGCTCCTCCGGCGCTCACGATGATGTGATCGACGACGTTGATGCCGAGCAGGCGCGCGCCGCTGACCACGCGTTCGGTGAGCGCGATGTCGTCCGCGCTTGGCGAGGGCTCGCCGCTCGGATGGTTGTGTACGAGGATGCCGGCCGCGCACGCGTTCAAGACGAGCGGGCGCAGCAGATCGCGCGGCGCGACCGCGCACGAGCTGATGCCGCCGC
>CAYSCF010000839.1:0-1561 GCA_964429305.1 uncultured Sandaracinaceae bacterium
GCTGCCCCACTCTTCGACGCTCTCGTCGCGCATGCCGCGGTCGGAGTGGGTCCCGCGATCCAGCCCGCGCCGTAGCAACGGTCCTGGGCTGCATTCCTGAGCAAAGAAACGAGCCGGATGGGCTCGCTCCCCGACGGATCACGCGACGCGACGCGTGAGGTAGCGGTGGCCCGCTTCCTCCAGCGTGAGCCGCGCGGCGATGTCGTCGCGCTCGCGCGCGGTCGACGTGATCGCATTCGCCATGTCGTAGACCGTCGTGGGCACCCGCAGCATCTGCGTCAACGTCTCCGCGGACGTGTTCGACGGGAGCAGCGCGCCCTCGGACGCGATCTGCTTGCCGACGGCGTGCACCTCGGCCTGCGAGAGGCCGAACGCGCGCAGGCTCTCGATCTCGTCGAGCGCCGAGTCGATGAGCGTCTCTGACGCTCGCCGCCACCGATCGATGTCGCCACGCGCCTCGGCGAACGCGACGGGCACCGCGTCGCGGAGCTGCTCGTGAAGGCGCTTCGGGTCGCCGATGTGCCGCATGCGGAGCGCCGCCTCGCTGCGCCACGCGCGCATGCCGTTCGTGCACACGAGGCGATACGTGATGGGCGTGACCTGCACCGAGCGCAGGCCGACCTCGCTGTTGCCGATGTCGAGCCCGTACTCGATGAGGTCGTCCTTGCGCACGGCGATGCTCTCGGCGGGCAGCGTGATGCGCAGGAGCATGTGCGCGCCCACTGCGGACGCGCGCACGCGCGTGTCGGCGAGGTAGCCCGCCTTGTCGAGCACCTCGCCGACCACGTCGAGCACGACGGCGTCGTCGAGCGCGGCGTAGCGATCGCTGACGACCGCGCGCACCTCGCCGCCTCCGAGACGGAGAAGAGCGGGCTGCTTCGTCTTCACGAGCCCGTAGTTCATGCACGCGGTCTGGAGCTTCGCCGGCAGCTCGCGGACGTAGCTCGGCGGCGCACCGATGCGCGCGCAGAGCTGCGAGAACGCCAGCTCGCGCAGCGGCAGCGCCTGCATGGGCTCGCGCCCCGGCAGCGGGACTGGTGCGAGCGCCATCGTGCCGCCCGCGCCACCGAACCCCCACGTGCGGAGGTCGTGCGCGACGACGTCGTCACGATCGCCATCGACGGCGTGCGCTTCGAGGACGAGCTGCGCCGCGTCCTCGAACACGACGGGACGGGTGTGCGCGATCCAGCGCTCGGTCTGATCGGGACGAGGACGAAGCGGGGACGAGGCCGGGGACGGAGCGGTCTCGACGTGCGTGGTATTCATGGTTTCTCCTTCAGCGGACGCCGACGCGGCGTCGTTCTGCGGGCTGATAGGGGAAGCCGAACTATCTCTGACGGGTCTTGAAGAATCGCTCGGGCGCCGGAGCGGCGCGCGTGACCGCGAAGTTGGTCTCGTCGTCGAAGAACGCTTCGCACCGCTCGCGCGTCATGCGCCTCCAGCCCCGGGGCTCGAAGATGTGCTTGTGGATGGCTTCCAAGATGCGGCGAGCGCCGGTCTTGTCGTACTTCGCGAACATCCGCGCGGCCGCAAGATCGAAGACGGGTAGGCGCAGGACGCC
>CAYSCF010000840.1:0-1550 GCA_964429305.1 uncultured Sandaracinaceae bacterium
GCGCTCGTGCCCGCTCTTCACCCTCGAGCGCCCACGTCGAGACGACGATCGAGCGAAGCGCGCGCGCGAACAGCACGTGATCGTCGCGCACGTCGGCGAGGAGGAAATCCTGCTCTTCGTGCAGCCGGAACCAGGTCGCGATCACCATCACGGCGAGCAGCGCGGAGACCAGGGCGGCGATGAGCTTGAGTGCGAGCCTCACGAAGTCGCCCGGGGCGAAACGACGCGTCTTGGGTCATCATGACCCACGCCGAGAGCAGTCTGGGTCATAGCGCTCCGCGCAAAGCACGCATGATGCCAGCGACACGAATATGTGACACCCGTGGAATGAATGCTGCACGCGGGCGCGCGTGAACGAAGCCGTCCCCTCCTCCGACGCGCACGAAGAGCTCCCCACCGTCAGTGCCGAGCACGAAGTCGTCGAGCGGATCGAGCACATGGCGCACTGGCTCCCGGAGCAGCGTCCGCTCGGTGTGTTCGTGCACATGAACCCGCTCATGGCTTTCGAGTCGCGTCCGTTCCACGCGGTGTGCGAAGCCGCGACGCGCATTCGCGGTGCGCGCACGACGCTGACGGAAGAGCAGTATCGCGAGCTGCGCGACTCGCGCCGCATTCGTCCCGAGGACATCGCGACGGCGCAGAAGCGCATCGCGTTCTCGTCGCGCGCCGCCATCGAGCGCCTGCCGATTCCGGAGAGCAAGGCGCTCGTGCTCTCGAAGACGAGCGCCGAGCTCGCGTTCGAGGCGACCGAGCTCGTCAACGGCTTCATGCTGCGGATCCTCCCAGCGTTCCTCGATCTCGGCTCGTCGCTCTTCCCGATGCCCGGGCGCGACGAAGGGCTCGTGAACGTGCTGCGCCGCATGGCGCGGATGCCGCTGGCGGTGCCGGAGCCCTGGCTCGGCGGGCTACGCGCGCGGCTCGGTGACAAGGACACCACGCCAGTCGCGCTGATCGTCAGCTGCCTCGAGAAGCGTGGCCTTCGCCACACGGCGTGGCCGAGCATCCTGCACGAAGCGATGTTCGCGCTCCCCGGCTACGCGGGCATGGTGAACCGGCTCGAGCACGTGCCGGGCGAGTGCCCGAACGGTGTGAAGGTCTCGCTGCTCGAGTACATGGCGGTACGTCTCGTCGTGGAGGAGCTCGCGCTGCTCGAGATCACGCGTCGGCTCTTCGGGCGCCGCGCGACGCTCGACAAGCTCGCGAGCTCGATCGCGCAGCTGACGCGGCCACGCATGGCGCGGTGGAGCACGGATCTCGGCGCGTTCCAGGATGCCTACGAAGAGGACTACGTTCGGAGCCTCGTCGGCGCGATCACGATGGGGATCGAGATCCAGCCGTCGCGGCTCGCCGAGCCGGTGACACCGAAAGAGGTGCAGCTGCTGTGCTGCATCGACGATCGCCTCGAGTCGTTCCGGCGGCACCTCGAGGAGACGCTGCCGAGCTGGGAGACGTTCGGATCGGCCGGGTTCTTCGGCGTCGCGCTGCTGCATCGCGCGCCGCTGTCCAGCGACGAGACACCGTCGTGCCCGGCGCCCGTGACGCCCGACAAG
>CAYSCF010000841.1:0-1550 GCA_964429305.1 uncultured Sandaracinaceae bacterium
CCACGTGGAAGACGCCGTTGCGCTTGTTCAAGCACTGCACGACGCCCATGCGACCACCGGTGCGGTTGCGCATCGGCGCGCAGAGCATCGAGCGCGAGCGATAGCCGGTCTTCTGGTCCCAGGCCGGATCGAAGCGCGCGTCGCGATAGACGTCGTCGATGTTCACGATCTGCCCGGTCTGCGCGCACCAGCCGGCGATGCCCTCGCCGACGTGGATGCGGATCTCGTGGCGCTCGGCCCCCTCGGCGACGCGCGAGACGAGGTTCTTGTCGCCGTCCAGCAGGTAGATGGTGGTGCGGTCGGCCTCCATCACGCGCGTGATGCGGCTCGCGATGACGGAGAGCAGCTCGTCCCCATCGAGGATCGTGCCGGACGCGGCGCCGATGTCCTGGAGCGCGAGCAGCTTGCTGTGCTCGAGGTCGAGCTGCTCCCTGAGCCCAGCGATTTCCTGGGACTGCGTCGACCAACCGCCGTCGCGCTGTCGCGTCTCGCGCACTGACTGGAGAGCGTCTCACGCCCTGCGCGGCGCTTTCAATCTCGTTGAAGAGGCGGCCTAGTACCCGCTCCGCAGTTGGGCGCGATCGCCGACCTCGACCGTCCGCGTGGCGCGCGTGACGAAAAGCCCCGCGCTGTGCGGACGGAGCGAGACGACGCGACACTCGCCGATGATCTCATCCGGAAAGTCTTCCGTGTTTCCGCTCGATTCCATCGTCGCGCCCACGCGCGCGGGGTTGGCGCCCACCGACGCGAGACCCCGATCCCACTCGTCGGCCTGACGCACGATGTAGAGGCGATTGCCGAGCTGCAGGCCGTCGTCCGAGCCGTTCGGGATGAACACGATCTGATCGCTGCCGACGATCATGTGCGGCGCGAGCTGGGCGACGATGTGCGTGTCGAGGTCGCGATCGGCGCGCACGGGCGGCACGACGTCGAAGCGACGCGGGATGGCCGCGACGCGGAACCCGCGCTCGATCGGATCGAGCGCCTCGATGAGCGTCGCGCGTGCGACGTGTCGATCGGGATCCCACGAGTCGACGCGCACCGTGCCGAGGATGCGGACGAGCGTGCCTGTCTCGCCTGCCTCGCGCTGCGACGCCTCGAGCTCGCGGAACACGGTGAACTCGCCCTCGGGCGTTCCGTTCGGATGCTCGAAGTGGACGTACACCTCGTCGTACGGCGAGAGCAACATGTGGTCGGTCGGCGAGCCCACGACCTCGCCCGCTTGCTGGAGCGCATCGGGATCGAGCCAGCCCTGCTCGCGGAGCCAGAGCGTGTCGTCGGGCTCGCGCGCGGCGCTGGAGATCACGTGGCGGTGCGGCGCCGACGCCGAGACCGGTGTGCCGTCGGCCGGCGCGAGGCGCACCTGATCCTGCGGATAGATCCAGTGCGGGTTCGTGATCTCCGGGTTGTACGACCACACGCGCGGCCACTCGTACGGGTTGCCGTAGTAGTGCGCGATGATGTCCCAGAGCGTGTCGCCGCGTACGACGACGTGCGATTCCGGAATGTCGTGGCGAAATCTGTACTCGCTGAACAAAACCCGCCTATCC
>CAYSCF010000842.1:0-1537 GCA_964429305.1 uncultured Sandaracinaceae bacterium
CCTGTGGGATCGTGGCGGGACGCGTGGAGTGCCTCGGAGCGGAGGGCCAGCTCTGTCGAGTCGACACGCACGTCGCCGGCGTAGCGGCGGTGCAGTGGGATACGCAAGACGTCGTCGGCGTCACGCCCAACACGAGACTCGGATGTGTGGTTCTCTCGGATGGCCACGTCCGATGCACGGGTACTCCCTATTCCTACACCCCTGCGACTCAGGCGGATGCGGAGCGTTTGCTTGTGGAGGCCTACCGCCCCCGCGCGGAGGACCGCTCAGGCGAACGGCACGATTGCGCGCCCGCGACGACGGTCCAGGGCCTCGATTCCGTCGTCCAGATAGCCGGGTATCTGGGTCATTGTGCGGTGTCGGACGCTCCAGGTCGGCACGGGGCAGTGTACTGTTGGGGCTCGAACGCGTGGGGCAATACGACGGATGGGGAGCGTGTCGGCGACGTGATCGACACGGGCATTCGAGATGCGTCGCGCGTCGAAATCGGCGGTGCTGGTGCTTGCGCCAGCACGTCGGATGGCGTGTGGTGTTGGGGCGCCGCCGTGTCGCTGCCAACGGATGATGACCTTCGTGCGTGCGCCGAGGCACGAAGAGACATTCGACCGGTCGATGACTGGAGAATCGCGGTCATGGTTCATCCCGCGGCGTGTCGTCACGCCGTCCCGCGGCGCATCGAAGGGCTTCCTGCGCTGACCGCGCTCAGTGTCGGAAGCAGCTACGCATGCGGGACGGACAGCGGTCGTGACCTGTGGTGCTGGGGCGTGTCGGGCGGAAGCAGCGGGCACGCGTATGGTCCCATGGTCGTCGCCCATGACATCGTGGCAGTGGACATGAACGAGGACTACTGCTGCGTGATCGACGGAGAGGGGGCCGTCTCGTGTTGGGGACGAGTCTCTCCGTCACGTTTGCCGCCAGGCCGTGTCATCGCCATCGTTGACCCGGACGACACCGTTTACGCCTGCGATGCGAACGACGCGGAGGACTGCAGCATCGAACGCTCGCCATGACCTGAAGAGACCGACCCTGGTTGGACATGCGCTCTCCTGCGTCTCGATAGTTGTCGCCTCCTGATCGCGCGAGATGTCGGGCGGAGCTCGTAACGTGGGCGAGGAAGCGATGATCGAATGCAGCCTGAGTAGTCACACCAGTTGGAGCGGAAGATGGTGCAGCGACCGAGCGGCCCGAACGCGGTGTCAGCGAACGCGCTGTCACGCGAGACGGGCGTCGCGCAGGGGTCGCTGTCGCGGTGGCTCATCGCCGCCGGCACGATCCACGGCGCGCGTTCGCTATGATCGCTCCCGCAGCTCCATCATCGAGTACGTCATCTCTCCGGTCGCGGCCCCGTCGGGCGTCGGGATGTCGACGTGGACCGTCGACGTGGCGCGCAAGGCATCCCGCGTGTTCGGGCGCGTCCCGTCGCGCGGGATCGTCAGCTCTCGCGTGATCGCGATCGAGGCGTCGCGGACCGTCGCGCCCGGCGGTGCATCGAGCAGCGCCACCGACGAGGCCGACTCCGTCGCCTCGAGCGTCCACT
>CAYSCF010000843.1:0-1535 GCA_964429305.1 uncultured Sandaracinaceae bacterium
CAGCACCCTCACCCTGGTTGACACAAAACCGCTCAGATCGGCGAGTACGGTGCCTTGGAGAGGGTGGCCGTGCCAACCAGGGTCGGTCCTTGCGTGACCGCGGCGCCGGTCAGTCCGTGTCCGGGACGTTGGCGCCGATCCACGCCGCGAGATCCTGCGGGCCGGTCGGCTCGCCGTCGGCGATCACCGTCACGTGGCCCTGGCCGTCGAAGGTGATCGCCGCGCTCGCGGGTGTGTGGTGGCAGTCGGGTGGCGGCGCCTCTCGGCAGTTCAGCGCGCCGCCGATCATCGCGCACACGACGAGGCCGTCGCATCCCTCGGCGTAGTGCACGGGGATGCGGATCTCGCGCGGCTCGCCCGGGATCAAGTCGGCGAGCTCCGCCGTGCCGATCGTCGGCAGGGAGCCGCCGCCGTCGTCCCCCGCCTCCCACACCACGGGTCGCCGCCACGCGCCGTGGAACGGCGTCTCCAAGCCGAGGTGCTCGTAGAACGCACGGTCCTCGTCCATGCCCTCGGCGGTCTCGAACGCGACCACGGCGATCGGCGGCGTCACGCCGGCCACCCAAGACGAGAGCGGCTGCGGCATGAGCTCGGGTGCCCAAGCCGCGGGCGCGGGCGACGTGTCGCCGTCGAAGCGCCATGGCGTGATGTCGGCGCACCAGTAGTGGTCACCAGTCAATGCCACGATGCCCGGCGCTTGCGCGAGATCGAAGTCGGTCGCGGGGGGCACGCCGCGCACGGTTCGGATCGTCACGCCGCTCGCCGCGATGTCGACGGCCGCCTCGTAGTCGAGGCCGTCGATCGGCGTCGGCGTCGCGCTCGGTGCGCCGTCCACCAGCTCGCCGCTCGGCACGGCACGGCAGACGATGGGCGTGTGCGCGAGGTCGTCCGCATGCATCGACACCGCGATGTCGCGACACGGTGACGGCTCGCCCGGGCACACGATGGTGTGCTGCGTGACGTAAGTGCAGGACGCGAGGCACACGGTGTCGGCTCGGAACGCGCCGTCGTAAGCCCACTCGCGCGTCTCGGTCGAGGTGACGTCGACGCGCAGAGCGCCGTTCTCCATGCGCGCGGTCGGCGGCTCGCGGGAAGGGCCGAGATCGGCGAGGCGGAAGCCGCCCTGGATCGCGAGCGCGAGCACGTTCGTGTCGCCCCTGCCGTCGTCCGAGTGCAGCGCATAGACGAGCGCGCGCGTCGTGGTGGGGCCGGGCAGCTCGACCTCGGCGCGACGCGTGACCGTCGCGTGCCCGACGATGGCGGCCGAGCGCCAGCCCACGGACAGCGCGTGCTCGAGCTCGGCGTCGCTCGCCGCGGAGAGAACGTACGACGAGAAGTCGTAGGCGATGCCGCCGACCGTCTGGTGCGCGCTCGGGTCGTCGGGGATCGCATCGAGGCGCGCCTGTACGGCGGTGTTGGTGCGGAGCATCATCGAGCGCGCGTACATCTCCCGCGCGTCGAGCATCGCGTGCTGGTCCTCGTAGATGCGGCCGCGGTTGTCGAAGCACATCGCGAGCTCGCGCGAGAGCGCAGAG
>CAYSCF010000844.1:0-1535 GCA_964429305.1 uncultured Sandaracinaceae bacterium
CGACCGACCCGCGCGGCCGATTCGCATCGACCGACGACAGCACGCCGGACGTGATGTCGACCAGCGGCGCTGGATCGCCGCTCGACGTGCTGCACCCGCTGAGAGCGATCGCGCCTACGACGGCGCACCGGAGAAGAACGTGCATCCCATCCTCACGATACTCCGCTCTGCCCGCGGTCCCTGTCGCCTAAATCCCCAGCCGCGGCGCGCGCGGCGTACCGCTCTCGCTAGAACTCTCGGGTCGCGTCGCATCCTCGTTGCGATGTGCGTCGCTCCTACGCGATACTCGCCGTGCGATTTGGGCGCGGTCGTGCGTGCCCCTCGCGTGGAGAACGAAATGCGCCGACTGGCAAGCCGCCTCGTGGTGGGGCTCCTGATGACCGTGGCCCTCGTGGGCACCGCCGAAGGCGCGCAGGCGCAGACTCCCCCGCTCGGCGACTTCAACGCGCAGCGATTCTCCGTCGCGCCCGGTCCCGGCAACTACTTCATGACCGACGGCGGTCGCGTGTACGGGCAGCTCAACGGCTTCGCCGGCGTGATGCTCGACTACGGCTATCACCCGTTCTTGCTGTACCCGGCGTCGTGCGACGCGATGGGCAACAACTGCTCCACGAACGGCTCGCCGACGAACATCATCAGCGACCTCGGCGTCGCGCATCTGTACGGCGGCATCGCGCTCTTCGATCGGATCCAGATCAGCCTCGAGGTGCCGCTCGCGATCGCGTTCGGTGATCAGTTCGTGCAGCCCGGCAGCGGCCCGCAGCCGACGCTCGTGCCCGGCGGAACGTCGTTCGCGGTCTCCGATCCGCGCCTGCACATCAAGGTGAACATCCTCGACGACACCGGCAGCGGCTTCCGCCTCGCCGCGGTCCTCTACGGCACCGCGCCGCTCGGCCACGCGATCGCCGCGCAGCACTACCTCGGCGATCAGACGCCGACGTTCGGCGGTCACCTCGTCGCAGAGCTCGTCACCTCCGGCCTGCACCTCGCGCTGAACGTCGGCGGCATCTGGCGCGACGGGCAGACGCTCTTCTCGACGACGGCGACCTCACAGCTCACGTACGCGGCGGCGGTCGGCTACGAGATCACGCCGCTCATCGACGTCTTCGCGGAGGTCAGCGGCGCCACCGCGTTCAACTCGCGCGTCGACAGCAACGGGCTCGAGGCGCGCGCTGGCGTGCGCCTGCGCGTGGACGACGTCGTCTTCTCGCTCGGCGCGGGCCCCGGTCTCATCGCGGGCATCGGCGTGCCCGTGCTCCGCGTGCTCGGCGGCGTGATGTGGGCGCCGGTCTCGACGGACGAAGACAACGACGGCATCAACGACGCGCAGGATCACTGCCCGACGGAGGCCGAGGACATCGACGACTTCGACGACACCGACGGCTGCCCCGACGTCGACAACGACGGCGACGGCATCCCGGACGTGGACGACAACTGTCCGAACGAGGCCGAGGACATGGACGGCGTCGAGGACACCGACGGCTGTCCCGATCAGGACACGGACGGCGACGGCATCCAGGACGGCTACGACTCGT
>CAYSCF010000845.1:0-1531 GCA_964429305.1 uncultured Sandaracinaceae bacterium
GCGGTGCCGTCCTCGACGCCGCTGGTGTTGGACGCGTCGACGTAAACCGATGGCGTGCAACCCGCACCGAGCGCGAGCAACGCGACGCTCGCAGCGACGCAAAGAGAGACATGGCGCACGGATCCCCCCGCAGGCTTACGATGTGATCGAATCAGGTTAGCGATCCAGCGATGCGGACCGCAACGACTCGACACTCGAGCGGTCGGTGACCGTGGATGGTCAATGAGAATCTGGCTCGGCGTCCTGCGTCCGTGTGCCCCAAGACACAAATGCCACCGCCGCGTTCTCCTCGAAGACGTTCGCCCGTCGGATGTCGCTGCGCTGTACCGGCATCGAGCGGTGGCCGGTGTGGTTCGCGATCGACCGCTCGGAGCATCCCCTCTGCCCCGCGCTGGTGACGAATCCGACCCGCAGCGAGTGCCCCGACAACCCGTTGGCATCGAGACCCGGCGTCAGCCGCCCCGCTTTACCGCGCGCGCCACCGTCAGCCCGCTGGTGCCCTCAGGCCGCACGTTGCCGTGCCGGTCCACCGACCCGAAGAGCGGACCGCTAGTTGATCGTCGCCGCCTCGAGCCACCCCCACTGGGTGCAGCTCAGTGCGCCTGCGGCTCGTGGACGTAGTTCCAGAGGATGTCGGGCAGCGCAGCGGCCTGGTCCGCGTCGACCAGGTCGAGGCTCGCGGAGTCGAGGGCACAGTTGGTTCCGGGCATAGACATCTCCTCGGGGACCTTGCGTGGCAGTTCGTCGAACGGAGTGTCGTCGGAAGTCTCGGTGAACAGGTCCCACATCGGCTGGGCCAACTCATCGTAAATCGTGAGCGGCGGCAGGCCGAGCAGATACTGGAGTGTCGCGTGCAGGTTTCCCTCATGGTACTGGACGTGGGAGACGTAGGCGCGTTTCACCCAAGGTGACGCGACCATCAGGATCGAGCGGTGCCGGTCCACGTGGTCGCGGCCCTGCTGGGGATCGTCCTCGACGACGAAGGCGACCGACGTGTCCCAGTAGTTGCTGTGCGAGAGCCAGTCGAGAAAGTGACCGGTCGCGAGGTCGTTGTCCGAGACCATCGACTGCGGCGTCGGATTGCCGGGCGTGCAACCCGATGTGTGGTCGTTGGGGAGCTCCATGTAGACGAAGCTCGGGATGCCGTCGTGCTCCCAGGCCGCGATGCGCTCGTCAATCTTGTCGATGTCCCGGGTGGCGGTCGAGAACACTGGTGGATCCACCAAGGAGAAGTGGGACTGGATCTCCTTCGCGAAGAGCCCTCCAGGATTCATGCCCACGGCTTCGCCGTAGACGCGGAAAGGGATGCCATGCGCAGCGAGGCTCTGAAAGAGATACTCCTTCTTCGGGTACATGGTCGGGCCTAGGAAGATCTCCAGGTAGAGCGAGACGCCAGGCTCGCGCAGCGGTGCGAAGTCGACCTTCTCCAGGTAGGTGTTGGAGATGCCCGAGGTCAGGATCTGGTGGCCCTGGTCGTACGCTTCGGCATTCGAATAGTAGTTGTCGCTGCTCGCAAAGCGCGCCACCAGGG
>CAYSCF010000846.1:0-1529 GCA_964429305.1 uncultured Sandaracinaceae bacterium
CTGGCTCGTTCGCGGGCGCAAGCACGCAACTCGCCGAGACGGTGCTCGTCGATCCGCTCGCGCTCGCGGTCGAGGCACGCGTTTTCGGCGACGTGCTCGATCGGGTCACCATCGCGGCGAGCGCGCGCGTCATCACGCCGTTCCACGTCGCGGCGAACCAGGTGCGCGAGCTCGCGCGACGCGACGCTGCGCACGGCACGTGCGGGTGCGGCATCGGCGAGACGGTGGCCGACGCGCTCGCGCATCCGGACGACGTCGTGCGTGCGAGAGATCTCGTCGGCGACCGCGCGGCGCTGATGCGCAAGCTGGGCGACGCGCAGGATCGGCTCGTCGCATCGCTCGGCGATGCGCTGCGCGCGACCGAACGCGATCCACGCGCGCAGCACGCGCGCGGAAGCCTAACACTGCTCCGCGCACGCGACTCGGACGCGCTAGCAGAGCGCATCGCGTCGCTCGGCGATGCGCGCGTGATCGACGACGACGCGATCGACGCGAGCCTGCGGAGCGAGGCCGTCGTGCTCGAAGGCGCGCAAGGCGTGCTGCTCGATCAAGACGTGGGCGTGACGCCGCCGCACGTCACGTGGTCGCGCTGCACGACGCACGCGGCGGCCGAGTGGCTCGAGGCACACCGCTTCTCCGGCGAGCGGGAGCGTTACGGCGTGATGCGGACGTACGCGACGCGCCACGGCGCAGGGCCTTTCCCGACCGAAGCGCGCGAGCTCGAAGCGCTCTTGCCGGAGCCGGCTGCGAACGAGCGCTGGCAAGGACGCTTCCGAGTAGGCTGGCTCGATCCCGATCACCTCCGCTACGCGATCGAGAAGAGCCCGATCGACGCGCTCGTCGTGACGCACATCGATCGTCTCGGTGCTCTCCTCGCGCGTGACGGCGTGCCGACCGATCCCGACGCCTGGCTGCGCTGGCTCGCCGCGGCCGTCGCCACGCCGATCGCGATCACGTCCCACGGCCCGACGGCACGCGACAAGCGTACGATGGCGGGATGAAGCGAACGGCGTGGCTGCTCGCGCTCTTGCTCCTCGGCTGCGCCGACGACCGAAACCGCCCGCGTCCCGACGCCGGCTCGGGCGGGAGCACGGACGCCGGCCACGACGCGCCCTCGTCGACCATCGACTCGGGAGGCATCGACGCGAGCTCGGCGATCACGGCCGACATGATCCGCGCCGCGCTCGGCGCGACGTGTACGCACGTCAGCACGGGCCTCTACGCGACCGACGAGGGTGAGCCCGAGACGATCCCGATCTGCCAGGGCCCCGGCGCCGTTCTGTATTGGAATTCCGACGTCGACTGCGACGGCGGCCGCACCACTACGTGCACGGTCGATCCCGCGTACCAGAGCGAGACGAGCGCAACCGGCTCCGACGGCATGCCCATCGACGCCGAGACCGTCCCATTCGTCGTCATCCCGCTCCCCAGCGCCCGCTTCCGCTATCCGGATCACGCCATCGACGTCGGTCAGCTGGCGGTCGTCACGTACGGCGATCGCTGGGCCATCGGCGTGTTCGCCGACGAAG
>CAYSCF010000847.1:0-1524 GCA_964429305.1 uncultured Sandaracinaceae bacterium
TGCCCATGCCGCACGTGAACGTGATCGCGCCACTCGCCGGCATCGTGATGTCGACTGGCACGGCTTCGTCGAGCGGCAGGTCGCGGCGGATGTTCAGATCGGGGAACACCAGCTGCTGGCCGCAGCCCTCGTCGCTCGTGCGCGTGAAGACGAGGCGTACCTCTTCTCCTGCGGCCGCCGTGACCTCGCTGGGTGAGTAGCCGGATGCGCCGACCTCGACGGGGATCGATCGACGATGGTCGTCTTGCGCGCTCGTCGTGGCGGCGCCGGAGGTGCACGCGGAGAGCACGAGCGTGAGGAGAGCGAGGAACGTCTTACTCGGCCGCATGAGGATCTCCTTGGGAGGGGTCTGTCGGAGGTGGGACCGGCTCGGACGAGACGAGCGCGGCATGATCGGGGATGACTCGGATGGCCTGGCGTCGCGCCACGGCATAGGCAATCGCGCCGAGCACGAGTGTGGCCGCGCCGGTGACATGCGCCGTGGTGAGCGCTGCGCTCGGCTCGAGGTAGAGGCGCAGGAGCAACGAGCCGACGAGGACCGCGGCACCGAGCTGCACGATGCGCGCGATGCGCCGCAGCTCCGCGAGCCAGCTCGGAGCGACCTCCGCGAGCCGGGCGTGGATGAGCTCCTCGAAGCGCCAGTACGTGTAGACGACCGGGATGATCTCGAGCGTGAGGAACGCGCTCGTGAGGAGCCCGCCGACCATCGGCGCTGCGATGCGACGCATCACGTCCGCCCCGGAGCCTTCCGCCCAGAGAAGAGGTACGAGGCCGAAGAGCATCGTGCCGACGGTCATCAGCTTCGGACGTACACGCTGGATCGTCCCCTCCGCGTGCGCCTCGACGATGTCGGCCAGCGAGCGGATGCGGCCCTCGCGGTGGCGCCGCTCGTACGCGTGATCGATGTAGACGATCATCACGACGCCCGTCTGCGCGGCGAGCCCGACCAGCGCGATCACCCCGACCCACACGGCCGTCGAGAGGTGAAAGCCGAGCAGGTAGAGCGCCCAGACGCTCCCGACGAGCGCGAACGGCACCGAGAGCAGGACGATGAGCACCTCGGTGAAGTTTCGGAACTGGAGCCAGAGCAAGATCACGATCGCGAGGAGCGCGAGCGGGACGAGCACGCGCATCCGCGCCTCCATCCGCATGAGCTGCTCGTACTGCCCGGTCCAGCGCAGGTGTCCTCCTTGCGGCAGCGTGATCGCGCCGATGCGGACCGCGCCGTCTACGGCCTCCTGTGCGCGCTCGACGAACCCGCCGAGATCGGTGTCCTCGTGGATGTCGACGTACACGTAGCCGACGAGCATCCCGCTCTCGTCGCGCACCATCGCAGGGCCCGCAGTGACCTGGACGCGCGCCACCTGTCGCAGCTCGATGCTCGACCCGTCCTCGAGCGGGACGAGGAGGTGCTCGATGGCCTCGGGGCTCGCACGGAAGTCCTCTGCGTAGCGCACGCTCACGCCGAAGCGCGCGCGTCCTTCGACGGTCGTCGTCACGATGCGGCCGCCGAGCGCCGTCTCG
>CAYSCF010000848.1:0-1524 GCA_964429305.1 uncultured Sandaracinaceae bacterium
CGACGGCTACTACGCGCGCGTGCACGAGTTCATCGAGGCGCACGCATGAGCGATGCCCTCGAGCCGTGGCACGATTTCTTCATCGCCACCGCGGGCGTCGTGGCCGCGCTCGCAGGACTGCTCTTCGTATCGGTCTCGATCAACCTCGCGCGCGTCCTCGAGCTCCCGCAGCTCCCGGTGCGCGCGCTCGAGGTGCTCGTGCAGTTCGGGTTCGTCCTCGTCACGGCGTGCGTCGTGCTCACGCCGAGTCAGCCAGCGTGGCTGGCAGGAGCGGAACTCGCGGCGGCGGCCACCGCGACGTGGCTCGCTCTCGCGTACGGGCTCTTCGCGACGAGGCAGTTTCGTGCGCATCCGCGGTACATGCTGCGTGTCATCTCTAACCAAGTTCCGCCCATCCCGTTCGTGATCGCCGGAGTGACGTTGGCAGCGGGCCATCCGGTCGGGCTCTACGCGCTGCTTCCGGGCACGGTCCTCGCGATCGCCTCCGGACTCCTCGGAGCCTGGACGCTGCTCGTCGAGATTCAGCGCTGAGCCTCGCAGCAGGGGACGCGTGCGCAGCAGCGCGATCTGCCGCAAGCATTCGCGCTCGTCCTCGCTCATCGTCATCATCGAGCGGGCCTCGCCCACGCTGGAGTCGAGTCGATCGCGGAAGATCGGGATCGAGATGCCGAGCATTCCCATGACTCCGGGCCCGTCCGTCATCGTCGACGAGGCGCCGAAGCGGACCAGGGCCATCGGGAAGTACATCTGCTGCATCACATCGATCTCGCCACGTGCGCGGGAGATCGCTTCGCGTGAAGAAGCCAGCTCGAGACGCGCATCGAGCGCGACGGCGACGAGCTCAGAAGCGTGTGCTGTGTCGAGCGAAGGGTCGTCGACAGGCGCGACGAGCGGCGGAATCACCGTGCCGCTCGGCCGGGCGAGCGCGGCCGCCAACATCCCCTCGGCTCCGGCGATGCGCCCGCCGATCGCAGTCCGGACCGCGCGCAGCCGCGCGAACTCGGTATCGGCGCGAAGGACTTCGGTCTGCGAGCCCGCGGCGGCCGAGTAGCGCGCGGAGGCGGCGTTCACCAGATCGGATGCGAGCTCGATCTGCGCATCGACGAGCGAAGCCAGCGAGCGAGCGAGGTAGAGATCGAAGAACGCCATTCGAGCCTCGAGCGTCACGTCGAGCGCGACGCGACCGACGTCGGCTTCGACACGCCGCGCTTCGGCCTCCGCCACGCGCGCTCGGGCACCGAGCACGTCGCTCAACGGAAACGTCTGCTGGACCATGACGCTCCAGTCGGCGCCCATCGGCTGCGGCAAGGGAAGGTGATCGAGCCCGGCCATGAGCATCGGATCGTCTGGGACGTTCACGATCGAGTGGCGGTAGGTCGCGGCGTCGGCGCGCGACGAGGCAGCTCTCACCTCGCGCCGCTCTTCGCGCGCGATTTGTACGACATCCTCGATCGCCAGCGGGTCGGATTCGCTTTGCGCATCGCCGCCGCCACATGCTTGTTGTCTTCCATCAGCTCGCGCAGC
>CAYSCF010000849.1:0-1523 GCA_964429305.1 uncultured Sandaracinaceae bacterium
TCGGCATGGCAGACCCGGCGTCGGCACCGCTCGCGCACGCGGCCAGGATGCTGCCGAACAGCGTGAGCGCAGAGGCGGCGTGGTCGCTCCTCGCGCACGTTGCGGACGCGACGAACCAGCACAGCCAGACGCGAGCCCTCGATCGATGGCGAAGGCAGCTCGCGACCGCGATCAGCGTCGCAGCGGAGATCGGACACGAGGCCGGCTACGAGGCCGCGCGCGCCGTCCGAAAGCTCGGCAAGCTCGGACATGCGCCCGTCGACGTCTCCGCGCTGCTCGCCGAGATCGACGCGGCCGTTCACGACGTCGAGGCCACGAACGCATCGGCGGTCGATGCCGTGTGTGCTTGGCGCCCGGGAATCCGACCGGTCGTCGTCGTCAACGTCCTCGGCCCCCACGCCAAGGGCCATCGCGGCCGACGCGCCACGCTCGCGCACGAGCTCTGCCACATCCTCTTCGATCTGGGCGTCGGGCTCGGCTACGCCGAGGCCAAGACGAAGCTCGCACCACGGTGGCACGAGGCCCGCGCGAACGCGTTCGCAGCCGAGCTGCTCGTCCCGCGAGAGGTCGCCGGCGCCGCGTTCGAGACGATCCCCCCGGCGCGCACGCGCGTCGTGCTGGACGAGCTGTGCCGCGAGTACGACGTCAGCCGCCCCATCGTCGCGTGGCAAGCGCTCAACTCGGGGATCCGTATCCGGAGCGCAGGCGTCCGCCAGAGTCTCGGCCGCCACGCCCTGCCCGCCACGAGAGGCGTGGCCAGCACGGGGTGACGCTCAGGCGCGCGCCGGATCCCTTACCCGATCAGCGCGAGCGCGCGCGTCCGCGACCGCGTGCATGAACGCCATCCGGCGTTCCGATGTCCGACCGCGCTGCGCCTCTTCCAGCGCGATCACCGCGCCCGTATCGAGCGTCAGCCCCATTCGCGCTTGATCGCCGCGACTGCCTCCGCGGACGGCGGCTCATGGTGCTCGAGCGCGCGCTCGTACGATCGCTTCCGCGCCGCCATCTGAGCGTCGGTGACGTCGGCCTCGTCGGCGCTCGCCAGATATCGTTCGACGGCCAGCTCCACCATTCGCCGGAGCTCGGGGCTGTCTTCGAGACGCCGCACGATCTGCTCGTTCTCGACCAGGGCGAGCTTGGCACGCACGGGCTGCCTCTTCGAGACATGTCGTGTGGACTTCGGACCGATCTTCTTTGCGGGCGACGTCATGGACGCCCAAAGGATGACACGAGCGCGCCATCCGCGCAGAGCGGCAACTCCTCACACGCCCTCTTGATCGGGCTGAGCCCGGCCACGCTCGAGGCACAGCGCAGGACGCGCACCAACGATCAGATCTTGGACGACGTGCGCGACAGGTCGACCGACTCGAGGAGCGCGCCGCGGCGCCTCGCCAGCGGTGCTGCGATTGCGATCTCGAGTGAGCATCCTGCGGGCGTCTCGCCTCGGCGCGGAGGTTGCGAGGCGCAGGGCATGCGCACGATGCTCTTCGCGTTCGCTCTGCTCGTCGGTGCGTGTCAGGCCG
>CAYSCF010000850.1:0-1523 GCA_964429305.1 uncultured Sandaracinaceae bacterium
AGTTCTCCGAAGCCCGCTTCATCGCCTCGATCCGGCGAATTGTGACCGAGGAGCTCAGCCGCCTTCGCTGACAACCCCACCGTCTTGTCGCGGACGCCGTCGCGCTCCCAGCAAGAGTGCGGCGAGCACCACGAGCCTCTGCACACGAGGCGTGCGCCCACCAGACTCGCGCAGGCGCGTGATCGTTCGCAGCGCCGCCCTGCGCCGGCCTGATTGTGCTTGCGCAATCGCCAGCTCCACGACTTGCATACCGATCCGACCGGCCAGGACGTACCGTTCGTCGGGCGTGAGATCGCCCCGCACAGCGAGGCGTCGGAGCACGTCGAGGACGCTCGACACCATCAGGACGCGGTTGCGCGTCGTCTGGTGCGGATGAACGCGATACCTGCCGAGCCGCTCGGCGAGGTAATACGCGCGGACGCGTTCCGCGCCGAGCTCCGTGAAGATCGAGAAGTCGGGCGCGGAGCCCTCGTCGCCGCCCGGCACGAAGCCGATCGCTGCCATCACGTCGCGGCGAAACAGCGCGGTATGCAGGGAAAACGACGTGATCGTGAGGTGCCGGAGGAGAACGTCGTCGTAGGCACCGGTCGCCATCGCGTCGCGCCCGAAGCGGCGTGAGCTCGCCTCGGAGGCCTCCGCGAGAACGTGTCCGTCGGCGCCGATCAGCCAATGATCGGCGCCGCAGAAACCGCACTCGGGATGGACGAGCAGCGCGCGGGCCGTTGCCTCGAGAGCTTCGAGAGCCTCAAGGGCATGTTCATGGCCCGTTCGGAGCGCTAGGCGAGCTACGAGTCGAGCAGCTGTTCCGCGGCTTGGCGCGTCTGCCAGTCGCGATCTTCGAGGGCTTGTCTCAAGCGGGACTCGACTTGCTCGCCGTCGAAGGCGGCCAGCGCGAGAACCGCGCGCCGGCGCACCGCGGGTTTGTCGTCGCACGCGGCGAGCACGAACGGGAGCGCGACCGGATCGCCGATCGCACCGAGCGCGGCGACCGCCGCTTCGCGCACCAGCGCGTCGTCGTGAGTGCGGGCCGCGTTGCCGAGCGCGGCGACAACGCGCGTGGTCGCGACCGGATGCTCGCCCAGCGCGAAGGCCGCGGCCTCGGCAACCAGCGGATCGCGGTCGGCGAGCAGCGCGAGCAGCACGCGCGCCGACGCGTCGCGACCGAGCGCGGGAGCCAACTCCGCGGCCCGGCGCCGCACGTTCGCGTCCGGATCACGCGCGGCCGCGCGCCATGCGCCGGCGGCGCGGCGGCGCGGCGCGGCGTGTACCAACGCGCCGAGCGCGACGGCGCGGACGCGTGGGTCGGGATCGGAGGTGGCGAGGGTCTCGAGCTCGCGCCGGTCGACTTCGGTTATCCCGGACCGGCGACCGAGGATCGCCGCGTTGGCCGCTCGTTCCAGCGCCGCGGTATCCGCCATCGGTCCCGACGGTAGGCCCTACAGGCGCGCCGGAGCCGCGCCGATCTCATATGGGCCTGATCGCACGGGTGTTCGGAGTGGTTCGGTGTCGAAAGTCAGGACGGG
>CAYSCF010000851.1:0-1518 GCA_964429305.1 uncultured Sandaracinaceae bacterium
CGCAGCACGCCGCGCACGCTGCGCGAGATCGAGCCGATCGGTCCGCCGCCCGCGCAGCCCGAGCCGCGCCCGCTCGAGCTGGTGATCGTGATCGATCGCTCCGGCTCGATGAGCGGCACGCCGATGGCGCAGGCGCGCAACGCAGCGATCGCCGCGGTGCACGCGCTCCGGCTCGATGCGCGCGTGGGCGTCGTGGCGTTCTCGGGCCAGGCCGATCGCACGATCGCGCCACAGCCGATGAGCGCGGCGACGAGCGTCATCAACTTCATCCGCAGCATCGACGCGGACGGCGGCACGAACATCGCGGCGGCCGTGCAGGCCGCCAATCAGATCATGTCGCACGACGATCGCTACATCCATCACGTCATCCTGATCTCGGATGGCGAGAGCGAGCCGCAGAGCGCGATCGCGGCCTCCACGGCGCTCGCGGGGCGTGGCGTGTCGATCTCGACGATCACGATCGGCAGCTACTCGGGCCTGCTCGCCGAGATCGCACGCATCGGTCGCGGTCGCTATCACGTCACCGCGAGCGCCGCGGGCCTCGCCTCGCTCGTCGTCTCCGAGGCGATGGCGCGTCAGCCTCCGGCGCAGCGGCAGACGACGTTCGTCGCGCGCGAGGACACGCACCTCACCATGCTCGACGGCGTGGAATTCGCGGGCGCGCCCGCGCTCACGGGGCACGCGCTCTGCACGCTCAAGCCCGGCGCGACGCAGGCGCTGACGGCGACCGAAGGCATGCCGTTGCTCGCGCACTGGCACCGCGGTCTGGGTCAGGTCGCGACGTTCACGAGCTCGACGAGCGGCGCGTGGGCCGACGGCTGGCGCAGCGCGCCGATCTTCCGACGCTTCTGGACGGCGCTCTCGCGCGGCATGCTGCGTCATCGCACCGTCGAGCCGCCGCACATCATCGTCGAGCGCGATCCGGCGAGCGCGGCGCGGCGCGTCGTGACGGTCGTCTCGCCCTTCCCGTTCGAAGAGCCCGCACCGGTCGCGCGCATTGCACGTGGGCGTGAGGTACCGAGCGAGCTCGAGCTCGGCATCGTCGGTCCAGGCGTGTGGCAGACGACGGTGCCCGCCGGCTTCACGTTCCTCGTCGATGCGCGCCTGCCGCTCGATCCGGAGCCGACGAGCGCCGCGGGCGACGAGACGCCCTACGATCCCGAGCTCGCGCGCTTCGGTCCCGATCGCGCGTCGCTCGATCGGCTCGCCGAGCTCGGCGGTGGGACCGTGATCGCGTCGGTCGCGGAGGCGCTCGCAGAGCCCGGCGATGCGCTCGTGCGGATGCCGTTGCGCTTGCCGCTCTTGTTCGCCGCGCTGCTCGTCTATCTGCTGAGCCTGCTCGCGATCCGCTTGCCCGATCGCGCGGTCGCGAGCGCCGCGATCCCCGAGCGCAGCTCTCGCATCCCCATGCCGCCGAGCGGCCGCACGTCCAACGCACCGCCGCCGCCGATGGCGCACGACACCCCGAAGCCCACGCCGCCCGACGATCAGGAGGCCGCATGAGAACGTCCCGTCCCC
>CAYSCF010000852.1:0-1515 GCA_964429305.1 uncultured Sandaracinaceae bacterium
AAGCCGGACGTGGCTCTTCCGGTCCCTGAGATCGTCAAACGGCTCGGTCACGTGTCTCGCACGCTGGAGGGCACGTTCCTCGGGAAGTCCGAGACGGTGCGCCTCATGCTCGTCGCCGCCTGCGCCGGTGAGCACATGCTGCTCGTCGGCCCGCCGGGAACGGCCAAGAGCGCGCTCGTGCGCATGTTCGCCAAGCTCGTCGACGCGCGCTACTTCGAGTATCTGCTGACGCGCTTCACCGAGCCGAACGAGATCTTCGGACCGATCGACATCCAGGCCTTCCGCGCCGGCAGCTACTCGCGGCGCACCGAGGGCATGCTGCCGACCGGCGAGATCGTCTTCCTCGACGAGATCTTCAAGGCCAACAGCGCGATTCTGAACTCGCTCCTCGGTGTGCTGAACGAGCGCCTCTTCACGGTCGGCGGCAACGTGGTGAAGGTGCCGCTGCTCTCGTGCTTCGGCGCGTCCAACGAGGTGCCGAACGACGAAGAGCTGATGGCGGTCTTCGATCGCTTCCTCATCCGTCTGCGCAGCGACAACCTCGACAGCTATCACTTCCAGGATCTGCTCGTGCGCGGCCTCGCGCACGAGGTCAGCAAGATCGACGGCGCGTACGACGCGATCCAGCCGATGCTGAGCGCGGGAGACCTGCGCGCCCTCCACTTCTCGCTCGGCGAGCGCCTGCGCCGTGTGCCCGAGGACTTCCTCGCGCAGTACAAGGGCCTCGTGTTCCAGATCCGCGCCGAGGGCGTGAGCCTCTCGGATCGCCGCGCGGTGAAGATGCTCAAGCTCTTCGCCGCGAGCGCGCTCGTCGACGGCCGCAACGCGCCCGACCCGAGCGACTTCTTCCTGCTCAAGCACGCGTGGAACAACCTCGATCAGGCGGAGATCCTCGACGGCATCGTCGGCGGCGTGCTCGAGACCTGGTATCGCGATCATCCGGAGTCGCGGCGCAGCGGCGCGGTCGACGTCGGCATCGACGCGCTCGTCACCGAGATCAACCGCATCCGCGATCTGCTCACGAGCGAGCGTCCGCTCTCGGACATCCAGCTCTTCAGTCAGCTCAAGGCGCTCAACGAGATCAAGGCCGCGCTCTCGAGCATCGACACGCGCCCGGCGCACGATGCGATCCAGCGCGTCGATCAGCTGCTCGGTCACGTGTTCGCGAGCGGAAAGTTCGCCTGAACGATGGCGCTCTCGCCCAACGCGAGAGCCGCCGCGGCTCTCCTCGGGATGGCAGCGGTCGGCGCCGGTCTCTACCAGATCGCGATGCACGTCTCGCTCGTCGACGATCCGCCCGCGTTCCTCGTCGCGCTCAGCGCGCGGCCTGCGCCGGAGACGCGTGCGCCCGACGCCGGTTCGGACTCTTCGGGCCCGAACCGGTGATGCTCGCGGGTCGGCGCCGCCCACAGCCGAGGCGCGAACGCGACGCGTGCTAAGAGCCCTCTCGTGAGCCCCGTGAGCGCTCCGGCTCCCCGACCGCGTCGCGCTCTGCTCGTGCTCGCGTCGGCGGTC
>CAYSCF010000853.1:0-1515 GCA_964429305.1 uncultured Sandaracinaceae bacterium
CGGGCGCCGTCATGCAGGCACCGGAGAGAACGAGAAGAAAGGACGGGAGGACAGCGCGTGATCGCATGTCGGCCGCCCTTCGCAACGCGCATGCCGGTGCGCGAATCGCGCTTTCGCGGTGGACGAAGCGCGAGCGTGAGGGATCGATCCGCCAGGTCTGCGGCCTGGATCCTTCGCCTCAGCCGAGTCCGAGCGCGCGCTCGATCATCCAGAAGCCCGCGAGCAGCGCGATGCACGCCGAGCCGCCGCGTACGACCCAGTTCCGATAGCCCTTCTGGCGCGCCATCCACTCGAGCGGGCCGATCGCGATCAGGACGCAGCCGATCTGCGCGAGCTCGATCCCGACGTTGAACGCGAGCAGCGAGAGCACACGCGCGCGCGAGGGCAGACCGAGATCCGCGAGCACGCTCGAGAACCCGAACCCGTGGATGAGCCCGAACCCGAGCGCGAGCCACGGCATCTGCTTGCGCGACTCGGGCCGCACGATGTTCATGATCGCGACGACGACGATCGAGCCCGCGATCACGCTCTCGACGAAGCGGGCCGGCAGCACGAGCACGCCCATCGCCGCGATGATCAGCGTGACGCTGTGCCCGAGCGTGAACGCGGTGACGACGAATCCGATGTCGCGCAGCGCGGCGCGTCGTCCGCTCTTCGCGGCGAGCTCTCCCGTCGTGAGCAGGAGCGAGAGCAGGAAGAGAAGATGATCGTATCCCGTGAGGAGGTGCCTCACGCCCTCCCACACGAACTGACCGAGCAGCGCGCCCATCGAAGCGGGCTGCCCGAGCGGCGCCGACTGGCGACCGACGCGAAGCACGCGCGTCTCGCTGCCGGTACCGAAGCGCTCGCGCACGAATGTCTCGTGCTGCGCATCACCCGCGAAGATCGTGTCGTCGTGAAGCACGAGATCGCCACGCGGCGACGGGCACCGATAGACGATCGGGATCTCGAGCCGAGGGGCGTCCTCGGACGTGGCGCGCGTGATCTCGCCGAGCGTCGCATCGCAAGGGCCGCCCTGCCCTTCCATCCAGACGCCCGCGCTCAGCCAGGCACGGATGCGATCGGTCTCGCGGAGCACGGCATCCTGATCGGCGTCCTCGCCCATCCCGAGCTCCATCGCCGCGTCGACGATCTCGACGTCGGCGGTGACGTTCGCGCCGTCCTCGGTGGGCTCCACGACCAGGTAGGTCGCACTGCCACGATGCGCGAGCGCATCGCTGGTGACGAGCAGCACGGCGAGCAGCACTGGAATCACGAGGCGCAAGGCCCTACAGATTAGTACGACGGCGCGGTCGCGTGCGATCTCGCGGTTCGGACGTCTGGACGCCGTCGCGGGGTAGCGTTAGAAGCCGGCGCGATACATCAGTCCGACGACGCGCTCAAAAACGATCACTTCCACGACCAACCATCCGTTCTGGGTCGAGGGGCGCGACTGGGTGGCGGCATGCGAGCTCGAACCCGGCGATGCCCTTCGGCGAATCGACGATGGCCCGGCGCTGCATGTCGTGTGCGTGC
>CAYSCF010000854.1:0-1506 GCA_964429305.1 uncultured Sandaracinaceae bacterium
GTCGTAACATCGAGCCGGGAGGGATTGGTGGGGACATCGCGCTCGGAGCGCCTTGCCGCCGAAGCGAGGCGACTCATCGCGTCCGGAGTGGCGGGGAACGTGTTTCCCGGCGCCACCGCCGCGATCTCCTTTCGCGATACGCACGGCAAGCTCGAGCTCGTCGCGGCGTCGGGCGGCGCGGTCATGCCCGGCGGCAAGCCCGTCGAGGACGACACTCCCTTCGATCTCGCCTCGCTCACCAAGCCAGTCTTCGCCGCCGCTGCGCTGCGGATGGTCGCCCGCGGTGCGATCACGCTCGAGTCGCGGCCCGAGCAGTTCGTGGCCGATGCGCGGGGAACCCACGGCGGCGCGGCATCGCTCGAGTCGTTGCTCACGCACCGCTCGGGGCTCGCGGCATGGGGCGGGCTCTATCTCGACGTGCCACACGATCCCGGCACCACGGCGGCGCGCCGCTGGATCTTCGGCGAGGCCTGCCGCCGCACGGACGACGGCCCGCCAGGAAGATCGGTCTACAGCGATCTCGGCTACATCGTCGCGGGCGAGGCCGTCAGCCGTGCGGCAGGCCGCGATCTCGACGAACTGCTGGCGACCGAGGTGCTCGCGCCGCTCTCGATGAACGACCACCAGATCTGCTACGCGGCCGCGCTCCCGGCCGAGCGTCTGGGCGAGCTGCAGCGCAAGGCGGCGGCGACGGAGCGGGATGACTGGCGCGGGCGTCTCCTGCGCGGCGAGGTGCACGACGAGAACTGCTACGCGCTCGGCGGCGTCTCCGGGCACGCCGGCATGTTCGGCACGGCACGCGGCGTCGCCTCGTTCGCGCGCGCATATCTCGATGCCTCGCAAGGCCGCAGCTCGTTTCTCCCGAAGGTGCTGATCGATCGCGCGCTCGCAGCGCGCCCGGGCGGGACGCACCGACTCGGATGGGACGTGAAGTCGGGGCCGGAGAGCGCAGCCGGCAAGCGTGCGAGCATGAAGACGTTCGGCCATCTCGGGTTCACCGGGACGAGCGTCTGGTGCGACCCGGAGCGCGATCTCGTCGTGGTGTTGCTGACCAACCGCGTGTGCCCGAGCCGCGCCAACGAGAAGATCAAGGGCTTCCGCCCGGCGTTCTACGACGGCGTGTTCGCGCTGTTCGACGCCGGCTGAGCCTCGGCCTGGAGCGTTCGCAAGCGCTCGCCGAGACGCGCGTTGGTCCGCGTGGCGTGCGTGATCTGCGCGGCGCGCGCGATGGCGCGGGGATCGCCCACGATCACCAGCACACGCTTGGCACGCGTCACCGCCGTGTAGAGCAAGGGCCGCGTGAGCATCACGTAGTGGCTGTTCGTGAGCACGACGACGACGGCCGGCAGCTCGGAGCCCTGCGCCTTGTGCACCGTGGCGGCGTATGCGAGCGAGAGCGCGCCGAGCTCGTCGTCGGTGTAGCTCACCTTGCGTCCGTCGAAGTCGACGTACGTGACACCGTCGCGGACGTCGGTCACCCAGCCGACGTCGCCGTTCCACACCTCA
>CAYSCF010000855.1:0-1502 GCA_964429305.1 uncultured Sandaracinaceae bacterium
CGGCATCGCACTGAAGCGCGTTCGAAGAGCGAGCGTCGGAGCCCGAACGTCGTTCACTGCGATCCGACGCCGACGACGGCAGTGGGATCGTCGTTCGTTGCGATCGAACGGCGTCGCCGGTCGTCAGAACGTCGTTCAGTGCGATCCGGCGCCGACGCTCGCTCCGCGATCGCGTTGAACGACGATCCCACGCGGGCGCTCGCTCTCCGATCGCACTCAACGACGATCCGGGAGGTCGCACCGCTCCGGAGAAGGACTGGCCGCCGTGCGGAGGGCGACGACGCGAGCTGGAACGCACCGAACGAGAATCGAACGGGCTCCGATCTTTTTTCGTCGCCGCGCGCAACGTCGGAACGCGAGGCGACGATTCTTTCTTCATGAAGGGCAGTCACGGTGACGGCCCGACCCGACGAGAAGAAAGAAAGCAGAGGATCCCATGGCCATCGATGTTTCGTTCGCAGATTACGTTCGCGGTGTTCGTACCAGTGCGCAGGGAGCAGTCGTGCTCGCAGCGCGTCTCGAGTGGGCGGCGCCCACCGACATCACGCCCGACGAGAAGAAGGCGCTGCGTGTCGTGAAGGCCCGCGCGGCCGACGTGCAGGAGGTGCTCGGCGATCGCGACCGGCTCGCACCGGGCAAGATGCGCCCCCTGCTCGTCGCCTTCGCCAACGACTGGTCGGCGCTCTACGACGCGCTCACCGCGAAGGCGCGGCTGCCGTCGCACGTGAGCAACCGCGGGCCCGATGCCGCGATGCTCAGCATGTCGCTCCTCCCCGACGGCGAGAGCTTCACGCAGCTCGACGCGGAGACGGCGAGGGTGGAGGGGCAGCGCCGCATCGCCCGCATCCACGACGAGCAGCTGGCGCCGCGCATCGAGCTGCTCGTGGGCGATGGCTTCATCGAAGCGGTGAAGAACAGCACTGGCATCCTCGGCAACGCGCTCGGCACGGGCCGCCAGAAGCGGACCATCCCCAGTACGACGGCGCTCCAAGAGGCGCTGGTGCGCTTCGGCAAGGCGGTCGGCGCGTACGGTCGCGTGCTCGCCTGGCAGGTGGATGAAGAGGACGAGGCTTCGGTGAAGCGCTTCCTCGACGCGGTCGAGCCCATGGACGTGCACCGCGCGGCGCAGCGTGATGGCGGGACCTCGTCGAGCGACACGACGCAGGATCCGACGAGCACGGACACGACCGCGGCCGCGGCCCCGAGCGATACGGCGACCCCGAAGCACCCGCTCGCGCACAGCCCGACGAGCAACGGTGGTGTCGCCGCGCCGAGCAGCACCAGCAACGGCACGGTCGCCCCGGCCACGAGCGCGACGAGCAGCGGGAGCTCGCCCGCGGCCAACGGCAGCGCTCCCGCGGCCAACGGGACGAGCAACGTCGCGACCCCGAACGCTGGGACACCGACCGTCGGCGTGGCCGCAAACACCACTGGCTCCGGAGCCAATGTCGCCGCTTGACCAGCGCGTGCCGGCGAGGCGAGCGCGCGCCCCTCGCCGGCAC
>CAYSCF010000856.1:0-1501 GCA_964429305.1 uncultured Sandaracinaceae bacterium
AGAAGGGCACGATCCTCGAGACGCACGCGAGCGTCGGACAGATCATGCCGGTCGGCGCGCTGCTCGTCGTGATCGACACCGACGGAGCCGCAGCCGCAGCCGCACCGAAGGCAGCCGCGCCCGCACCGAAAGTCGCCACCAAGCCCGCGCCGAGCAAGAGCAGTGAAGGCCCTGCCGCGACGGCCGTCGGCGACATCAAGGACACGCTCCCGGGGGCGGCGTTCTTCGGGAACAAGGACGCGGCCAAGGCGAGCGAGACCGTCGCCAAGCCCAGTGCACCGGCGAGCGACTACTACTCGGAGCGTCCGCTCGCGACGCCTGCGACGCGCAAGCTCGCGCGCGATCTCGACGTGGATCTGCGCCGCGTGCGACCGACCGGCGACGGAAACCGGATCACGCACGAGGACGTTCGCTCCTTCGTCGGCGGCGCGGCCACGAAGGCGCACGTCGCGCCGGCGCCGAGCGTGGGCGGCGGCGTGCCGGGCCTGACGGGCCGCGCACCGATCGCGATCCACGTTCCCGCGGGCACGATGCCGCGCGACGGCGAGCTCGAGACGCGAAAGCCTTTCGTGGGCGTGCGCCGCAAGATCGCCGAGCGCATGCAGACGGCGAAGAACACCGCCGCGCACTTCACGTTCGTCGAAGAGTGCGACGTCGGGCGCCTCAAACAGATCCGCAACCGCATGAAGCCGGCGGCCGAGGCGGCGGGCGTGAAGCTCACGTTCTTGCCGTTCATCGTGCGCGCGGTCGTCGCCGCGCTGAAGAAGCACCCGGTGCTGAACAGCGCGCTCGACGAGAGCACCAACGAGCTCGTCACGCGCAAGTACATCCACATGGGCATCGCGGCCTCCACCGATCAGGGCCTGATGGTCCCGGTCGTGAAGGACGCCGACCGCAAGTCGATCCTCGACATCGCGCGCGAGATCGATCGCCTGGGCAACGCCGCCAAGTCCGGCACGATCGCGTCGGCCGATCTCGCGGGCTCGACGTTCACGATCACCTCGCTCGGCACGCAGGGCGGCCTCTTCGCGACGCCGATCCTGAACCACCCCGAAGTCGGCATCCTCGGAGTGCACCAGATCAAGAAGAAGCCCGTCGTGAAGGACGATCAGATCGTCATCGGCGAGGTGATGCTGCTGTCCTTGAGCTTCGATCACCGCATCGTGGACGGCCACGTGGGCGCCGCGTTCGCGTACGACATCATCGGATTCCTCGAAAATCCGGAGTCGATGTTCCTCGACATGGTCTGAGGTTCCGCGCGGAGGGTCTCCGCAGGAGTGCCCGGCAAGCCGGGCCGACGCAATTGCGTCGGGTCCGCTCCGCGGACCACTCCAGCAGAGACCTGGCTCTTTCGGCCGAGGATCGGTAGCCTCTGTGCCGATGGCCATGCGTACCTCTTTCCGTCCTCTTCCCGTGATCACTGCCGGAGTGGTCCGCAGAGCGGACCCGACGCAATTGCGTCGGCCCAGCTTGCTGGGCACTCCTGCAGTGATCGCGCTCG